>NZ_JCALDG010000003.1:0-403606 GCF_059812735.1 Mycobacterium sp. NGS40 | reverse complement strand
ACGGCGGCCAGCGCCCGCTCGTCCTCCTCTGCGAAGGTGTCCTCGAGCTGCAGCGGTGAGTAGTCGAGGTCGATCTCCTCGAGCGGGCGTCCGCGGGCGCTGGAGATGGTGCCGAACCGGCGCATCCCCTTGTCCGAGGCGTACTGCATGGAGTCGTCTGTCGACAGACCGAACGGCATCGTGTCGTAGAGGGCAAAACCCTCTTCGATCAGCCGCAGTCCGAGCGGCATCAGCTCGTTCATCCGCGTTTCGAAGACACCCCAGTTGGCGTCGTCGGCGGCGACGTGGCGCCGGCAGGTGAAGGTGCCCCAGGCCATGTGGCGTCGCTCGTCGTCGCCGATGCGCCGAACCAATTCCTGCATGCCAGGCAGGATGTCGCGTTCCACGCAGATCTTGTGCCAGATGTAGTAACCGGTCAGCGCCAGCATGCCCTCAACCATGTGGTTGTAGGTGACCGACGCCCGCACCTGGGCGGCCGGTGACGAATCGACCGACAGCGCATCGAGACACGCGGGCAGTTCTTCGTAGAAGATGGTGCGGTAGGTCGGCACGTCGTCGATGAGGTTGTTCAGGTCCTCGGTGACGCCGACGGCGTCGAGCCACATCCGGAACACCTGAACGTGCTTGGCCTCCTCGAAGGCGAACTGCGTCAGATACATTTCGTCGCCGAGCCGTCCCTCGGCTCGCATCGCGGCCATGAACGGCTGGATGTCCTGGGTCACCGATTCCTCGCCGGCGATGAACTCGGCACACAGCAGGGTCGCGTAGCTGCGTTCGTCGTCGGTCAGACGTTCCCAGTCTTCGCGATCGCGCGAGAAGTCGATGGCCGCCGGATCCCAGAATTTCGCATTGCCGCCCGCAAAGAGCTTGAGCGGCAAGCTATCCCAGTTGAGACCGCCCTGGGACATTGAGGCAACTCGGGTTCGATTCATGATGTGACCTCCTCGGATCGCAATGGGGCTGGGTGAACGGAGGCATTCGGCGCTGCCGCGAAGGCGGCGGCGAGCACCGCGACGAGCCTGCGCACCGCCAGCGCGGGCTGCTCGGGGCTGGGCTCGTCGAGGCCGAGGATCGGGTCCAGGCCGCGCATGTAGGGCGCCAGCGCCAGGTGCGGGAAGATCAGCAGCAGCAACGACAGCAACACGTCGGTGTCGGCATCGGTGCGCAAATCGCCGCGCTTCTGGGCGCCTTGCACCAACGGTCGCAGCACCTCCAGATAGTGGCGGTGGATGACGCTGCGCACGCTGACGCGGGCGTCGGTGTCGACCTCCAGGGTCGCCGCGGCATGCAGCGAACGCTCGTGCGGATGTTCGGCGAAGTAGGCGACCCAGCCGTCGAGCAGCTCGGTGAGGAATTCGAAGAACGGCCGGTCGGGGTCGAGCTCGTGGATCAGGTCTTCCATGCAGACGCGCACCCGTTGGCTGCCGATGTCGGCGATGAACGCGAACAAGTCGCGCTTGTCCGCGAAGTACTGGAAGAGACTGCCCTTGGCGACGCCGGCCCGGCGCGCGATGACGTTCAGGCTGCCGCCGGAAAATCCGTGTGCCCCGAATTCGTCCTCCGCGGCCTCGATGATCGCCGCGCGACGAGCGGGGTCAACCCGCGCCCATGTCACCGTTGGCATCGGACCTCCTTGTCTGGATGACCACTGGTCATATTAACGTGAGCTGCATCACAGTCAAGCCCCAGTATGACTCGCGCGCGGCGATTACGCTTCCGCTCGGACACGAGCGCAAAGGGGGCGAGTTGGTGACAATGGCCTGTCGGACGGTAATCGCCACCGTGCTGATGTTGCTGACCGCCGCGCCGGCCCACGCGCAGTCACCGCCCACTCCCGGCATCAAGATCAACGACGAAACCAGCTTCTGCACTTCGGCTTTCACCGCCGAGGGCGACGACGGCAGCTACTACCTGATGACCAGCGGGCACTGCGACGCCCATGACGGTTCGGTCTGGACCTACGGCGCGGACGACACCCCGCTGGGCAGACTCGTCAAAGGCGAATACGAAGAAACCCCGGAGGGATCTCAGACCAAGGACGCGGCGCTGATCAAACTCGAGCCCAGCGTGGGTGCGCCGTCGGGTGACATCGCCGGGAAGTATCCGGTGCGTGACGCGTTGAGCGTTTCCCAGATCAAGGTCGGCACCCAGATGTGCAAGGTCGGTGCGGTCACCGGCGAAACGTGCGGGCCCATCACGAACATCGAGGGCACCTCGGTGGTGGAAGCCGACCTGCGCTGTCTGGGCGGCGACAGCGGCAGCCCCGGGTTCGTCAAGAACCCCGATGGCACCGCGAGCGCGATCGGCATTCTGACCTCAGCCCTGGATGACGACCACACGACCTACTTCATCATCGTGGCGCCGTTGCTCACCAAATGGGGCTTGCGCCTGCTGCCCTGACGGTGCACTCTGCGCGGATTTGCCAGCCGCTGAGCCAAGGGTCGAGAAATGTTGCGGCGCTGTGAAAATCGGCGCCCGGTTCGACCCCGTTCGAGCGCCAAGTCGATCCGATCTCCAGCGAGGATTCAATTTGCTGGCTAATATTCTCGTGATGTTGGACCACTGGCCCATCGTCGGCAGAAGTAGGGAGATCGACGAGTTCAGCCAACTCTTCGCAACCACAAGGGGGTTGCGCGGTGTCGCATTGGCCGGCAAGGCCGGCGTGGGCAAATCACGGCTGGCCCGCGAGGCGGTCCGGGCGGCCGCCGACGCCGGGTGGACGGTGCGCAGCACGGCCGCGACCGTTACCCACCGGCCAATTCCATTGGCCGCCTTCGCGTTATGGACCGATGATGCGCAGGGCGCACCCCATGCGCTGGCCCGCCGAGTCGTCGATGCACTGACCGCGGGCACGCAGCCGGACCGCCTGCTCGTCTTCGTCGACGACGCCCATCTGCTCGACGATCTCTCGGCCCTGGTCCTGCATCAACTCGTGCAGTTGCAGGCCGCCACGGTGCTCGTCACGATTCGGACCGGCGAGCCGGCTCCGGCCGCGGTGACGGCGCTCTGGAAAGACGGGTTGGTGGCCCGCCGGGAAATCGACCCGTTGACCCGCGATCAGACCGACGAACTGCTGTGGGCGGTATCGGGGTACGCACCCGATCGGCAGTGCGGGGACGAATTGTGGCGACTGACGCGCGGAAATGTGTTGTTCCTGCGGCAATTGGTCGAACAGGAGTTTTATGCGGGACGGCTGGTGACCGACGCTGGCGTGCTGCGCTGGCAGGGCAACCTGCGCCTGTCGTCGTCGTTGGCCGAGCTGGTGGACGCACAGATCGGCGCCATTCCCGATGAAGTACGCGACGTCGTCGATCTGGTGGCTATTTCCGAACCCGTCGACTGGCAATGCTTGAAAATGCTCGCCGAGCAGGACGCGATCGAGGAGGCCGAGCAGCGCGAATTGATCCGGTTGTCCGGCGACGACGTGTACATCGGCCACCCCATGTTCGCCGAGGTGCGCCTGAATCGCTGCGGCTCCTCGCGGCTGCGACGCCTGCGCGGTCAGGTGGCAACCGCGATGAAGGACGGCGGGGGCGCGGCGAAGGTGATGAAGCGCGGCCTGCTCTGGTTGGAGTCGGACCTTCCGCCCGAGCCGGACGTGCTGCTCTCGGCGGCCACGGCGGCGAGTTCGCTGTTGGACTTCGAGACCGCGGAGCGGCTTTTCACGGCCGCCGCCGCAACCGGTATCGGCGCGCAAGCGCGAATACCGCTCGCCTACTCCCTTTTCATGCGGGATAAGGGAGAGCTTGCGCTGGAAGTTCTCGAAGGCGTGGAGGTCGACGAAGCAACGGAATCCGCCTTCATCAACGACGTGATAATGCGTGCGTCAAATCTGTTGTGGGGCATGCGATCTCCCGAGCGGTCCTGGCGGCTCATCGACGACGCACTCAAGGCCTCGCACGGCGCGCGCCGCTACCAAGTCCTGGTATTCCGCGCCAATCAGCTCGCGCTAGCGGCGAAGCCGCTCGAGGTCCTCGCGACCATGGCCCAGGTCGACTATGAGGACCTCGATCGGTACGGCGCGACGATGGCCTTTGGCGCCGAAAGCATGGCCTATGGCGAGCTCGGTCAACCCGATCAGGCCGTGGCAAAGGCCATCGCGGGCGACGAGGCACTAGCGATGAGTGAGCAGGGCAATTTCCTTCGTCAGACGTTGACCGAGTTTCACACCTTCGCCTTGGTGGCGGCGGGACGCATCGCCGAGGCCGCGGACGTGGCCAAACGTCACCGCCGCGCGCACCGCGACGAGCCGGCGGATGTACGAGCGGTGGTAGCCGAGATCGACGGCATGGTGATGTTGGCCGCCGGCGACCTAGCCGCGGCGCTGCGGCATCTGCCGGACAAGGTCGAGGCCGAAATGGCGAACAGCTTCCATGTGGTGAACAGCTTCTATCGCTTCCATCTGCTGCGCGCGCAGGCACTGGCGCGATCCGGCGACAGCGCCGGGGCGCAGGGCGCGCTGCACACCGCCCGGGCGCATCGACATCCCGCCTACGTTTACGTCACGTCGACCGAACTCCTGACCGAGGCTTGGTTGGCCGCATCCCACCAGCGAATGACCGAAGCGCGCGGACTGGCGCGCAAGGCGGCCGAGTTCGCGCGCAGCCACGATCAACTCGCGCGCGAGGTGTGGTGTTTACAGACCGCGGTGCAATTCGACGACACCGACGCGGCCGGTCGGCTCGAGGAGCTTGCGACGCTCGTCGAAGGCCCGCGCGTTGCGGTCGCGACGCGCTACGCGACGGCGCTGGCGGCCGACGACGCGAGCGGACTCGACCGAGTATCAACGGATTTCGAGGCGATGGGCGACCTGCTCGCCGGCGCCGACGCCGCGGGGCAAGCCGCTACCGCCTACCGTCGCGCCGGGCGCGCAGGCAGTGCGATGACGGCGGCGGCACGGGCACACCGGCTGGCGGCGCGGTGTCACGGCGCGACCAGCCCCGCCATCCAGTCGGCTTCCTACGCGCCGCCGTTCACCAACCGAGAGCGCGAGATCGCGGTGTTGGTGGCCCAGGGCCTGTCCAACCGCGAGATCGCCGAGGCGGTGTCGCTGTCCGTGCGGACCGTCGAGAGCCACATCTATCGGGCGTGCAGCAAGGCCGGGGTGACCGGCCGCGCCGGCTTGGCCGGCGTCATCGGCGGAGCATCGTTGTCGCGCAGCAACGGACGATGATTGCAGTAGTCGTTCGCTGTTTCGGGCGAAAAATGCAGTAGTCGCTCCCGGATCGCACTGTCGTCGTTTCGGCACAGCATGTCTTGTGGATTTCGCCTTACTGCCCCCGGAGGTGAACTCGGCCCGGATGTACACCGGTCCGGGGTCGGGGCCGCTGTTGGCCGCCGCGGCGTCCTGGGATGCGGTGGCCGCCGAGCTGGAAGCGGCTGGGGCAAGCTACTCCTCGCAGATCGCCGACCTGACCGGACTGTCCTGGTTCGGGGCGTCGTCGCTGGCCATGTCGGGTGCGGCCGCGACCTACGTGGGGTGGTTGCAGGCCGCGGCCGCACAAGCCGGGGTCACGGCCGCGCAGGCGTATGCGGCGGTCGCGGCCTATGAGGCGGCGTTCGCGATGACGGTGCCCCCGCCGGTGATCGCGGCCAACCGCGCGCTGCTGATGACGTTGATCGCGACGAACTTCTTCGGGCAGAACACCGCCGCGATCGCGGCCACCGAAGCCCAATACCTGCAGATGTGGGTCCAAGACGCCACCGCCATGTATGGCTACGCGGCAGAGGCCGAGACGGCCAGCACGTTGCAGTCGTTCGACGAGCCGCCGCAGACCACCAACCAATCCGGCCAAGACACCCAAGCCCGCTCGCTGGCCCAAACCACCGCCAACACCACCGCAGGCCGCACCCAATCCCTGTTGCAAAGCCTCGCCACGCAGCAGACCAACCTCGTCGACCCGCCCCTGCCCGCCGGCAGCACCGCCAACATCGCACCCGGCGGCGCCACCCTGCAGCCCGGCACGACCGTCAGCGTCACCAGCGGCTCGCCCGTCACGAACACCTCTGGTGCCACGCTCACCGTGGGTCCAAACGGCATCGACTGGGTGAACCTTGACGCCGGAGTAACGAGCAGCTCCCAAGCCGGCAGTACGTTGGTCTTCGTCGCCCATTACCTGATCACGAGCGGCTCATTCACCGTCAACAGCCCCTATTTCGGGGGGACAGGCGCGTTCACCGTCTCCAGCGGCTCCGTCACCGCCGGCAGCACGGGCGTCGAGGCCACCATCGACGCCAGTACCGGCCTCGTCACCGCCATCAACGCCGGCACCGTCATCACCGGCCCCGTCACCGCCACCCCCTACGCCTTCCCCGTCGCCCCGGTCGCCCCGGTCGTCTCGAGCTCGTCGAGCGCGTTGGCTGCGGCACCCGCGGCCGCCCCCGTGGTCAGCGCACCGGGCCTGGCGGGAGCCGCCGGAATCCAACCCCAGTTCAACGTCGACGCACTCATGGACGCGCTCTCGGCCGGATAACACCAATGCAGTAGTCGTTTGCTGAGGCGGCCAAAAATTGCAGTAGTCACTCCCGGATAGCGCTGCCGTCGTTTCGGGGCACGCTGGTCGGCGAACGCGCTGGCCATTTGCGACGAGAGCAAGACGCCATGGATTTCGGGCTGCTGCCACCGGAGATCAACTCGGCCCGGATGTACGCCGGGCCCGGGTCGGGACCGCTGCTGGCCTCCGCGGCCGCCTGGGACGAGGTGGCCGCCGAACTGGAATCGGCTGCCGCGGGCTACTCCTCACAAATCGCCGACCTGACCGGCCTGTCCTGGTTCGGGCCGTCGTCGATGGCGATGTCCGGCGCGGCGGCACCCTATGCGGCGTGGTTGCAGGCCGCCGCGGCCCAAGCGGGAGTCACGGCCACCCAGGCCTACGCGGCCGCCGCCGCCTACGAGGCCGCGTTCGCGATGACCGTGCCCCCGCCGGTGATCGCGGCCAATCGCGCGCAGCTAATGGCGCTGATCGCGACCAACTTCTTCGGCCAGAACACCGCGGCGATCGCGGCCACCGAAGCCCAATACACCGCGATGTGGGTCCAAGACGCCGCGGCCATGTACACCTACGCCGGAGACGCCGCCGCGGCCAGCACGCTGGAGTCGTTCGACGAGCCGCCGCAGACCACCAACGGCAACACGCCGACCAGTCAGACCCAGGCACTATCGCAGCCTGTCGTCAACGCGAGCGCCCGCATGCAGAGCTTGACGCAGCTCAACTCACCTACGACCCAGCAGCTGGTCACGACGCTCGACGCCGACAACCCCCTCGTCATCAACGACACCTACACCGTCGGCTTCACTCAGCAGCTGACGATCGGGCCAGGCGGGACGTACACCTCGGTGGAAGTCGCCTCAGGCGGCGAGCTAGTCGTCGACGGCCAGGTCAAAGTGCTCTCCGGCGGCACGCTGACCATCGACAGCGGCGGCACCATGACCGTCCAGTTCGGCGATGTCACCGTCCAAAGCGGCGGCACCCTCGCCGTAAGTTCCGGCGGGACCCTCGACATAGAAGCATCCACCGGCATGCTCACCGTGAACAGCGGCGGCACGCTGACCAACGCCGGCTCCGTCATGATCAACGGCGGCAACTTCGGTGGCGGCATCGGCCTTTGGAACTCCGGCACCGTCAACATCCAATCCGGCGGCAGTCTCACTGTCGCCGAGAGCGCCCGCGTTCTGAACTTCGGCACCGTCAACATCCAATCCGCCGGCAGTTTCACCGTCGCCAACGGTGGCAACATCACGGGCGGGGGCACCTTCATGGATGGCGGCACGCTGACCATTGATTCCGGCGGTTCCTTCTCCAACGTTGAGGTGGAAGTCACCAGCGGCGGGGTGCTCAACGTCAACTCCGGCGGCCAGTTCACGACGAGTCTATTCACCATCGACTCCGGCGGAGCCGCTTACGACAGCGGCACCATGACCATCGACACATCCTTCTCCGACTCAGGCACCCTGACCGTCAACCACGGCGCGACGTTGAACCTTATTGACCACAGCGGCATGGACATCCAGTACAACGGCATGCTCACCGACTCCGGGACGATGAACCTGGCCTCCGGCACGTCGGCCCAGATCGACGGCACCCTCACGGTCACCAACGGCGGCACCCTCACCAACAGCGCCACCCTCGACGTCTCCGGTGGGAACCTCACCGTGAGCACCGGCGGCACCCTCACCGACAACGGCACCCTCACCCTCGGCATCCACAGCACGCTCACCGATTCCGGCTCCCTGACCGTCAGCCAGGGCGGCACCCTCACCGTCGGCACCGGCGGTACCGACACCAGCACCCTGATCGTCAACACCGGCGGCACCCTCACCGACAACGGCACCCTCACCGTCAACACCGGCGCCACCCTCACCGGCAACAGCACGCTCACCATCGGCAGCGGCGGCACCCTCACCGACAACGGCGCCCTCACCATCAGCAGTGGCGGGACTTTGACCGACGGTGGCACGCTCACCGTCAACTCCGGCGGCACGGTCACCGTCGGCGACGGTACCGCCTTCGGCGACAGTCTTGTTCTCCAGCCCGGCGGCAGCCTGATCGACGGCGGCACCGTCACCGTCTCCCAATTCGGCAAGATCGTCGTCACCAACGCCAACGTGACGGTCAACAGCGGCGGCGCCCTGACCGTCGACAGCGGCGGCAATGCCATCTTCTTCAATACAACGGTCAACGACTCCGGCACCATCACGTTCAGCCACGGAATGACCTTCAACCAGACCTTTTTCGGCAACGCCGTCACGGTCCATGGCGGTGGCACGCTCATCGACGGTGCCGACCTCAACCTGGCCAACAGCACCCTGACCGACAGCGGCACCGTCGAGATCACCAACGGCGGGTCCCTCACCGTGCCGTCCGGCAACACCGTCGCCGTCACCAACGGCGGCGCGCTCACGGTCGACAGCGGCGGGAGTGTCACGGTCAGCCAGGGTGGCGGCCTGACCGTGAGCACGGGTGGCGCCGACACCGGCAGCCTCACCGTCAGCGGCAGCCTGACTGACAGCGGGACGGTCACGGTCAACAGCGGTGGCATGGCGACGGTGACCAATGGCGGGACCCTCGTCGACGCCGGGACGGTGACCGTGCAGCCCGGTGCGACGCTGACCGACGCGGGGACCGTGGCCATCGCCCCCGACGGCAGCCTGGTCGATTCCGGCACGATGACCGTCGCCGACGGCGGGGCGGTCAACGACCTCGGCGCGGTCACCGTCAACACCGACGGTGCGCTCACCCTCAACGGCGACGCGGCCTGGGCCGTGAACGGCACTTTGACCGTCAACGACGCCGGCACCGTCACTCTCAACGGCACCAGCATCATGTCCATCCAAGGCGGCGCCCTGACCGTCAACGACGGCGGATACCTGACCGCCAACGCGGGCACCATCGTTCCCATCACGCCGGGCGGCACCCTGACCATCGGCCCCGGCCAGGCCATCACGCTCGGCCCCGGCGGTTCGGCCGGGCCGCAGGGGCTGGTCGGAACTGCCTACATTGCGCCGGCAGTACCGGTGCCCCCCACCCCTGCCGCGGATCCGGGGCTCGCCAGCAGCTTGGCCTCGCCGGGCCTGGCGGGAACGTCGGGAATCCAACCGCAGGTCAACCTGGACGCATTGCGGGACCGGCGTTGGGACGAACTCTGGGGTGTGCTGCTCGATGGCGACTAGCCCGGCTGGCCGGGCGCTGGGTCTCGTACGCCCAGCCAGCCGGGCGCTCGAGCAAGAAAGCTACGGCCGCATCTGATAGGCGCCGTTGATCGGCAGCACGTGTTCCTTCCAAACCTGGTCGTAGCGCGACTGGTCGAACACCGGGCGACGGATCATCCGCATCGCAAACCCGGCCTGTGCGTCGGTGGTGGCGCGCTTGTCCGCCAATTCGACTGCGTAGCTGTTGAAGTCGCGCACCAGCACGGCGAAGATCTCGTCGATCAGCGCATCGTCCACACCCGACAATGGCGCCTCCTCCAGAATCAGCTGCGCATAGGGCACTGTCGCGAACAGCTGGCCGACGCCGAACGCGAAGTCAATGTCCTTCTGCTGCAAGGCATCTGGAGTAGCAGACGTCAGCATTTCGGCCAGCACGTCGATCTGCTCACGCAGCAGCGCAACGTTGGGCAGCTGCGCGAAGCCGTCGAACGGCGCGCGCCAATCGTGGAAGCGGACCTTGCCCAATCCCCCGGTCGGGCCCTGGTTGAACAGGAACGAGTCGTCGACCGCCTCGTCGCGGCGCCCGATCAGCGGCAGTTCGCCGTCGGGCGCGAACAAGTAGTTGGGCATGAACTTCGCCAGCAGCCCGATGTTGATGTGGACGGTGCCTTCCAGCCTGGGCAGCAGCCCGATCTCGCGGGCCATCGCCTCGAAGATGGTGTCCTTCTCCACGCCCTTGGCGGCGATCACGTCCCACAGCGCGGTGATCACTCGCTCGCCCTCGCTGGTGATCTTCGCCTTGGTCAGCGGGCTGTAGAGCAGGTAGCGACGATCGTCGGCCGAGGCGCTGCGCATGTAGTCGCTGCCGCGGGTGGCGACGAGCTTCATCGCGATCAGTCGCGCATAGGCGTCGGTGAGCAGCCGCCGCACATGGCTGAAGTCGGTGACGACGGTCCCGTACAAGTGGCGGTTGGCGGCGTGGGTGACCGCCTCGTACATGGCGTGGGTACACATGCCGACCGCACCCCAGCCGAGGTTGTACTTGCACACGTTGACGGTGTTGAGCGCGGCGTGGAAAGCCCCGGGGCCGCGGTGCAGGATGTCGGCCTGGGTGACCGGATACTCGCGCAACCCGTAGTTGGCGACGTAGTTCTGGGAGTTGACGACGTTTTTCTTCAGCTCGTAGCGGTCGTGCTGCGAATCGGCGACGAAGAATACGTACTCGTCCGTCTCGCCGATCTTGCCGAACGTCGAGACCATCCGGGCGACGTTGGCGTTGCCGATGTAGTACTTCTCGCCGCTGGCGGTCCAGCCATGCTCGGACGGCGTCAGGATCATGTCGGTCTGGTAGACGTCGGCGCCGTGCGCCTGCTCGGACAGGCCAAAGGCGAACACCTCGCCCTGCTCGAGCTGGGCTGCGGCCTTGCGCTTGGCGTCCTCGTTGTCGCTCATCCAGATCGGACCCAGGCCAAGGGCGGTGACCTGGAACGGATACCAGTAGTTCAGCCCGTAGAACCCGACGATCTCGGCGAACTCGCTGATCCGATAGGTGTCCCAACGGCAGTCAGCTGAGGCGCCGTACTCGGACGGGGTCAGCAGCGAGGCGAAGATGCGTTCCCGCCCGATGTGATCGAGAAAGTCCGAGTACCAGACCCGCGCGTGGTCGTCGGCCTTGAGCCGGGCCTTGCCGCGGGACTCGAAGAAGTCGACGGTGGCGGCCATGATCTCGCCCGACCGAGCGTCGGGGTATTTACGGGTCAACTGGTTGGGGTTGAGCAGCATGCGGCAGACGGTACGCCGATGTGCGGGGTCGCGGTATCAGCCCAAGGTGCGCCGCGAAATCCGCATTGTCATCGCAATTGCCTCTGTTGGATGATTCCGGCCCGGCCTAGCATCAGCCACGTGTCCGAACTAAATACCGCGCGCGGTTCCATCGATACCGCTGATCTCGGCGTGACGCTCATGCACGAGCACGTCTTCATCATGACCACCGAGATCGCGCTGAACTATCCCGACGCCTGGGGCGACGAGGAAAAGCGGGTGGCCGATGCCATCGACCGGCTCAACGAGCTGAAGTCGCGCGGCGTGGACACCATCGTCGACCTCACCGTGATCGGGCTGGGCCGCTACATCCCGCGCATTGCCCGCGTGGCCGCTGCGACCGAGCTGAATATCGTTGTGGCGACCGGGTTTTACACCTACAACGACCTGCCGCTGCGGTTCCACTACGAGGGTCCGGGCGGCATGCTGGGCGGTCCGGAGATCATGACCGACATGTTCGTGAAGGACATCGAGGAAGGCATCGCCGACACCGGCGTCAAGGCCGGGATCCTCAAGTGCGCCACCGACGAGCCGGGCGTAACCCCCGGCGTCGAGCGGGTGCTGCGCGCGGTCGCCCAGGCACACAAGCGCACCGGGGTGCCGATCTCTACACACACCCACGCGGGTCTGCGCCGCGGGCTCGAACAGCAGCGCATCTTCGAAGAAGAGGGTGTCGACCTGAGCCGGGTGATCATCGGACATTCGGGCGACAGCACCGACATCGGATACCTGGAGGAACTTATCGCGGCGGGGTCCTATCTCGGAATGGACCGGTTCGGCCTCGATGTGATCTCACCGTTCGAAGAACGAGTCGGCATCGTGGCGCAGATGTGCGAGCGCGGGCACGCCGACAAGATGGTGCTGTCGCACGACGCCAACTGCTACTTCGACGCACTCCCCGAAGAACTCGTTCCGCAGATGGCACCCAACTGGCACTACCTGCACATCCACAACGACGTGATCCCCGCCCTCAAAGAGCGCGGCGTCACCGAGGAGCAACTGCACACCATGCTCGTCGACAACCCGCGGCGCATCTTCGAGCAGCAGGGCGCCTATTAAATGACCCAGAGTGAGCCGACTCCGCCGATCGGCACCCAGGTTTCGGCGCTGGCCGAATGCGCGCCCGACGAGCCGGCGGTCACCTGTGAAGGCCTGACGCTGACCCGCGCCGAACTCGACAAGTCAACGAACCGGCTGGCCCGTGCCTATGCCGAACTTGGTGTCGGCGTCGGCGACTACGTGACGATCCTGCTGCCCAACTCCGTCGAGTTCGTGCAGGCCGCCGTGGCGTGCTGGAAGCTGGGCGCGGTGCCGCAGCCGTTGTCGCCGCGACTGCCGACCGCGGAGTTGCAAGGCCTGCTGGACTTGCGGCCGCGCGCCCTGCTGGTGGGCGCCGAGCACCCTGAAATACCAAGCGTGGTCAAGGGTTTCATCCCCGATGCGGCATTGTCCGATGCGCCGCTGCCGGAGGCGGTGTCGCCGACGTGGAAGGCGATGGGGTCCGGCGGCAGCACCGGGCGGCCCAAGCTGATCGAAGCCGGTGTCGACAGCCGCCTTTCACCGCTGGCGGCCTACGCGATGGGCGCACAAGATTGCGACACCACCTATGTTCCGGTGCCGCTATCCCACAACACCGGGATCACCATGGCGGCCCTGGCGTTGATCATGGGCCACCACCTGGTGTTGACCGACCGGTTCGATCCGCACGAATTCCTGCGCGTGATCGCCGATCATCGCGTCACCTTCATGGTGACGGTGCCGACGATCATGCAGCGGGTGCTACCGGTTTACCAGGCCAACCCGCAGGCCTACGACCTGTCATCGATCCGGCGGTTCTGGCACCTGGCGGCACCGTGCCCGCCGGCCATCAAGCAGGCGTGGATCGACCTGCTGGGCCCCGAGAAAGTGTGGGAGTTGTACGGCGGCACCGAGTTACAGGCGCTGACGTTCATCTCCGGCGACCAGTGGCTGACCCACCCGGGTTCGGTCGGCATCGTCGTCAGCGGCGAGATGACGGTGCTCGACGACGACGGCAACCCCTGCCCGCCGGGCGTCGAGGGCGAGATCTACATGCGGCCGGCGCCGGGCAGCGCGCCGACCTACCGGTATGTCGGCTCGACGGCGAAAAGCCGGAACGGCTGGGACTCGCTGGGCGATCTGGGCTACTTCGACGCCGACGGTTTCCTGTACCTGTCGGACCGGCGGGTCGACATGTTCACCGTGGGCGGGCGCAACGTCTATCCCGCGGAGATCGAGAGCGCGCTATCGGCACACCCGGATGTGTTGTCCTGCTTGGTTGTTGGCGTCCCCGATCCGAACGCCGGTGATCTCGGCCAGGTGCCCTACGCGCTGGTGCAGACGATCGACGGCTCCACCCTGGATGCCGCGGGGGTGCAGGAGTTTCTGCGCGCCAACATCGCGGGGTACAAGGTGCCGCACACCCCCGACTTCATCGAATTCGTCGACACCCCGCTGCGCGACGACGCCGGCAAGGCCCGGCGCTCGGCGGTCCGGGCCGAGATCATGGCGCGGTTGCAGGCCGCCGAAGCGAGCTGACTCCGAAGGCACCAAGAATTCTTCAAGGCTCCGCCCGCACGATCAGCGCCATGCAAATCGAGCCGTTGAGCCCGGAGCTGATCGAACGCTATCTACGATCGCACCAGTTGCGATTCTTCCGCAGCGACGACGGCACGGAATTCATGATGGTGCTGTCCCACTATCAGCGGGGCAAGCTGCACGTGAACCTGCGGATCAACGGATTGCGGCCCGACATCCTGGAGATCTCGATCAGCCCCGCGGGGTACTACCAAGCCAGCGAGCGCCCCCGCCTGATGGAACTGGTCAACGACTGGAACCGCGACAACCACTGGCCCAAGGCGTTTGTCCGCGAGAGCGCGCAGCCGAGCCATTTCAGCGTGGTCGGCGAAAGCGCTTACCTGCTGACCGACGGCATTCACCTGGCGGGGCTGGGCCACTTCGTCAGGTCCACCGTCGAGTACGGCACCGACCTGATCGAGAAGATCGAGCAGGCCGTCAGTCTGCCGTCCGCGGGCGCACTGGAAGAGTGGATGGACCGCACCGGCTAGGGCGCGATGGCGTCCGCCTCGGCATCTATTGCCGCAGCGGTCGGTTTCTCGCGTTTCTCCCAGCGGCGCAACGCTTCCCGGCACGGCGATTCGACCAGGGCGTAACTCACCGCCGCGATCGCGAAGCCGAAGAGCAGCGTCAGCACCAACACCATCGGCATGTTGCCGGTGAACGGGAACGTGCCGACCACCGGGAACACCATCGCCAGCGCGGCCAGGTGCCAGATGAACAGGCCGTAGGACCAGCGACCCAGGGTGACCATCCCGGCGGTGCCCAGCAGCCGGTGCGGGGTATCGACGCGGTCCAGCACCAACGGCGCGACCAACGCGAACGCGACGATCGACCCCATCGCGGTCTTCAACGCGAACTGCGCCGCGGTCCCCGGCGTCAGCCCCTCCGGGCCCGCCAGCGGGGAGGCGGCCACCAGGAACGCGGCCAATGCGATGGCGGCCATCAGTACCCGGCCCGCCTTGTTCTGCGCCACGCGCACTGCCAGCCCGATCGGGCTGTGCACCCACTCGGCCAGCAGCATGCCCGCGGCGAACCAGGAGAAGAAGGCCGGCGGCCAATTCAGCGGATTGCCGGACCCCGCGTGCCCGGAGAAGAAAGGAAGCCAGCCCCACCCCCAGCTGAGCGCCCCCAGCGCGGCGATCGCCGGCACCCGGGCGCGGACCGGAATGCGGCGGGCCAACAGCGCGAGAATCGGCAGCGCCAGATAGAAGCTGACCTCGACCGAGAGGCTCCACATCTGGGTCAGCCCTCCGGTCAGGGTGAGCGGCACATAGATCTGGGTCAGGGTCAGGTTTGCCAGCCAGACGGTCAGGCTGGCGTGGTCCGCGTCGGGCAGCAGGGTGAGGATCACGACGACGGCCACCAGATAGGCCGGCATGATGCGGACCAGCCGCGATCGCAGGTAGTGGCCGGTAGGCGGACTCCTGAAACCATCGGGTCCCAGACCCCTCGCCGCGGCCGCGTGGCCACGCCACAGCAGGAACCCCGACAGCGCGAAGAACACGGCCACGGCAAGGTCGAAGCGGCCGAACAGCCTCCCGTCGACACCGCTGGAGTGGCCGGTCTGGAAGGCCACATGCGTGACGACCACGCCCATGGCCGCGCAGGCGCGCATACCCTCGACAGCGGGCAGGAAGCTGCGAGTTCCGCCCGCCTGGTCGCCATCGGTCACGATCACAGTCTGCCTGCGCTCTGTTACCTGGCTAATCGGGTACTGCTGTTAGGGTCGAACGGATTTGCCTAGAGCATTTAGGGAGGGCACAGCAACGTGAACCGAGCGGTTATGTTGCGGTTCGCCGCATGCGGGATCATCGGGCTCGGGGCTGCCCTGCTGATCGCCGCGCTGCTGCTGTCGACCTACACCACCAGCCGGATCACCAAGATCCCGCTCAACATCGACACCACGCTGGTCAGCGACGGCACCGGAACCGCGCTCGACTCGGCGTCGCTGTCCAGTGACCACGTCGTGGTCAACCAGAACGTGCCCCTGGTCTCCCAGCAGCAGATCAGCGTCGAGTCGCCGGCCAACGCCGACGTCGTCACGCTGCAGGTCGGCACCTCCCTGCGGCGCACCGATAAGCAGAAGGACACCGGGCTGCTGCTGGCGATCGTCGACACCGTCACGCTCAACCGCAAGACCGCGATGGCCGTCTCCGACGACACCCACACTGGCGGCGCCGTCCAGAAGCCGCGCACCTTCAACGACGAGAACCCGCCCACCTCGATCCCGGTGCGCCACGACGGGTTGTCCTACCGCTTCCCGTTCCACACCGAGAAGAAGACCTACCCCTACTTCGATCCGGTCGCGCAGAAGACCTACGACGTCAACTACGACACCCAAGAGGACGTCAACGGGCTGAGCGCCTACAAGTTCACCCAGAACATCGGTTACAGCGCCGACGGAAAGCTGGTGGCGCCGGTGAAGTACCCGTCGCTGTACGCCGGCGACGAGGACGGCAAGGTGACCACGTCCGCGGCGATGTGGGGCATCCAGGGCGGCGACCCGGCCGAGCAGATCACGATGACCCGCTACTACGCGGCGCAGCGGACCTTCTGGGTGGATCCGGTCTCGGGCACCATCGTCAAGGAGACCGAGCACGCCAACCATTTCTTCGCCCGGGACCCGCTCAAGCCCGAGCTGACGTTGGCCGACTACAAGGTCACCTCCAACGAGGACACCGTGGAATCTCAGGTGAACGCGGCCCGCGACGAGCGTGACCGGCTCGCGCTGTGGTCGCGGGTGCTGCCGATCACCTTCACCGCGGTCGGCCTGATCGCGCTGATCGGCGGCGGCTTGTTCGCGTCGTTCAGCCTGCGGACCGAGAGCGCGCTGACAGACCCGGGCCTGGACCGCGGCGACGAGGAGTTCTTCGGCCGCAGTGGGCTCGAGGAACGGGTGCCCGGCGCCGAAGCCGAGACCGAGAAGCTGCCCGCGCAGCATTCCGAGACGGATGACGATCCGCCCGGCTCCGATCCACCGGCGCCGGAGCCGAATCCGCCCGTCCCGCCCGACCGGGACTAACCCGCGGTTGCGCCGACCGTGACCGCGCCATGGCGCCGGGCGCTGCAGTGGTCTCTCCCCGGGTATGCGTTAACCCTGGCGTTTCTGGTGGTGGCGCCGTTGCTGCGGCCGGGGTACCTGCTGCTGCGCGACGCGGTCTCGACGCCGCGTTCCTACCTGTCCGATACCGCCCTGGGGTTGACCGCACCGCCGCGGGCGACTCCGCAGGATTTCGCCGTGGCGCTGGCCTCGCACCTGGTCGACGGCGGCGTCGTGGTCAAGGTGTTGCTGGTCGCGGGGTTGTGGCTGGCGGGCTGGGGTTCGGCACGACTCGTGGCCACCGCGCTGCCCTGCGCCGGCGCGCCGGGCCAGTTCGTCGCGGTCACGCTCGCGATCTGGAATCCCTATGTCGCCGAACGACTTCTGCAGGGGCACTGGAGCCTGCTGGTCGGTTACGGCTGCCTGCCGTGGGTGGCGACGACGGTCCTGAGCCTGCGATCCGGTGGGCCCGGCTTTTTTTCGTTGGCGTTCTGGATCGCGCTGGCCGGGCTGACGCCGACGGGGCTGATGCTGGCCGCGACGGTGGCGCTGGTCTGCGTCGCCGCGCCGGGTGGGGGCCGGGCCCGCTGGCAGTGCGCCGCGACGGCGCTGGGTGCCGCGCTGGTGGCGGCGCTGCCGTGGCTGGTGGCCGCGGCGACGGGCTCGTCGCTGTCCACTCCCAAGGCGGCGAGCGCGCTCGGCGTGATCGCCTTCGCGCCACGCGCCGAGCCCGGTCTGGGCACGCTGGTCAGCCTGGCCAGTCTCGGCGGTATCTGGAACGGCGAGGCGGTACCCAGTTCGCGAGCAACGCTGTTCGCGCTGATCTCGGCGCTGGTGCTGCTGGGTGTGGTGGCGGCCGGCGTCCCGACGGTGCTGCGCCGCCCGCCGGCGCTGCCACTGTTGGTGCTCGCGTTGGTGTCGGTCGTGGTGCCGGCCGCGCTGGCCTCCGGGCCCGGCCTGCACCTGCTTGCCACGGTGGTTGACGCGGCGCCCGGTCTGGGCGTGCTGCGCGACGGGCAGAAATGGGTCGCGCTGGCGGTGCCGGGCTACACCCTTGCGGGAGCCGGCACGGTGGTGACGCTGCGGCGGTGGGCGCATCCGGCGGCCACGGCGCTGGTGGGCTGTCTCGCGCTGATCGCTGTGCTGCCCGATTTGGCGTGGGGGGTGGGCGGCAAGGTCGCGCCGGTGCGCTACCCGCCGGGCTGGGCCGCGGTGGCGGCGGCGATCAACCGGGCGCCCGCGCCGGTCGCGGTGCTGCCCGCGGGCTCGATGCGCCGCTTCGCCTGGTCGGGTCCGGCGCCGGTGCTGGATCCGCTGCCGCGCTGGCTGCGCGCCGACGTGTTCAGCACGGGCGACTTGGCGATCTCCGGGCGGGTGGTGCCCGGGGAGGGCAACCGCGCCCGGGCCGTCCAGGAGTTGCTGCTGTCCGGGCCTGCGCCGTCGGCCTTGGCCCCGGCCGGCGTCGGGTGGCTGGTCGTCGAATCGGACAGCGCCGGAAACATGGGCTCGGCCGCGCGCACCGTGGGCGCGCTGACACCGGTGTTCCGTGACGCAGAGTTGACGCTGTACCGGGTCGGCAGTGGCGCCGCTGGGGTTGCGCCGGCCCGGCGCAATGCCACGCTGATCGCGCACCTGGCCTGGCTGGGGATGCTGCTCGTGGGCGGTGTCGGCGCGCTGGCCGGCGCGATCTGGCGGGTTAGACCCGGTTTTACACCAGGCCGCTGAAGTAGTCGCCGGCCTGCACCAGCCATTGATCTGAATCTCTTCTGTGATGCGCATTCACCATCAGGGGTTTCGCGATGGTTTTCGTCAATCGAGCAGCGCTCGGCGGCCGGCGCGCTCGGCAAAAGCGTCTAGCGCACTCAGAACTTCCGGGGCACGCCAGGCACGATTACGGGCCTGGTCGGTGAACTCGACGATGATCTTGGACTCGACAAGTGGATCCAAGTATCGGTAGGCATTGTTAATCGCGATGTTCAGTTGATCGCTGACTAGTTGGGCATTGATCACCGGGCGTTTGATTAGCAAGTCCGCTACCCGGTGGATCGTTGAGTTGCGGCGGGCGGTGATCTTTGATTCCCACTGTCCCCTGATTGTCTTCAGATCAGCCACTAGTTGTCGGCCGTTGAAGACGGCCAGCATCGAGGCCTCTGAGAGCCGCTCGACGATCGGAGCGGGGTCGCCCTCGCGGTAGGCGGTTAGTGCCTGGAAGTACGAACCGGTGTCGGTTAGCAGTCCCGCTGACACGGGGACTGTGACCTGACGGGTTAGCCGCTTATTGCGCAACATCGACTGGATTAGAGCCCTCCCGGTGCGCCCGTTGCCATCTGGAAAGGGGTGAATTGTTTCGAATTGTGCATGCACAATTGCGATTTGAGGAAGGACAGCTATATCACTGCGCTTGGCGAACCTGACGAGGTCATGGATGGCACCCGGGACCCGATCCTGGTGCGGTGCGATGAAGTCAGCGTCTCGTGGGCCGAAGTTGCCGCCGCCTATCCACACCTGCTCCATGCGCCATTTGCCCGCGATACTCGGTTCGCTCGCGCGCATCAGCGCGTCATGCATGGCCAGAATGGCATCGTCGCTGATCTGGTCGGCTAGATCGATGGCCGCCTGCATCGCTTTGGTGTTCGCGACGATCATTGAAGCATTGCGACGCTTGGCGTTTCCCAGTGTCTCGGCTTCAGCGATCGCGCGCGCACTGGCGGTTAGGTTCTCAATTCTGGAGCTTGCCGCTGATTCTGTCCGTAAGAGCACAGAGCCGAATGGCGCGATCTCGCCCCCGAGCTCTGTATCGAAACGCGCGATCTCCTGGCTGGCTTCTTCGGCGTCGGCTAGAACATGAGACGGCAGGCTGACCTCTATAGCGGCTATCTCTGCGGGGATGACAGCTTGGTACTCGCCTGACTGGCGCTGGGCAGCACGCAAGTCGCTGCGCTGATAGCCTGCCTCGGTCGGTTTGCCCCAGGTGAGGGTTTCGTACCCTACTGCGGTGCCCGACCTAACTGATGACATAAATTGATCTTATCATCACTTAGGTGGTTAACTGATAATAAGCGTAGGCGTCACTATCGGTTGCAACAGGCGGCGCGATCTGGCGGGTTAGACCCGGTTTTACACCAGGCCGCTGACGAACTGCCCGGCTTGGACGGCTTCCAGCACGGCGCGCATCGCCCCGGCGCTTTGCGTCCAGGAGAACTCACCGCTGCGGGTTTGCGCCTTGACCCCGAGCTGATCGCGCAGCACCGGATCGCACAGCAGCTCTTCGAGGCGGTCCACCAGCTCGGCGCGGTTGTCCACCAAGATCCCGGTCACCCCGTCGACGATCGAGTCCGACAGTCCGCCCGCGCAGCGGTAGCCGATCGTCGGCACCCGATGCTGTGCGGCCTCGACGACCGCCAGGCCCCAGCCCTCCTTGCGGGAAGGCAGCACATGCACCCAAGCTCCTTGCAGCACATGGTGTTTGGTCACGTCATCGACATGGCCGTGGAAGGTCACCGCGTCGCTGATGCCGAGGCTGCGGACGTGGTCGACGAGCCGCTGGCGCCACCAGCCGTCGCCGACGATGTCCAGATGCACGTCGGGAAATCGCGGGCGTAGCTCGGCCACCGTTTCCAGGGCGTCCTCGATCTGCTTGTGCGGCACCAGCCGCGAGAGCACCACGACCCGCGGCACCGGCGAACGCGGGCCTTCCAACGATCGCGCAGGCGCCTGGTCAAGGCCGTTGCGCACCACCGCGATCCGCTCGTTGTCCGCGCCCAGCGCGACCAGGTCACGCGCCGACGGCAGCGACACCGTCAGGTACTGATTGCGCCGGTGCAACCGCGGCGACACCCACGACTCGACAAACCAGCCGAGCCGGCCGAGCACCGGTCCGGCCACCGGCCACTGCTCGCGATGGCAGTGGTGGACCAACACCACCACGCGGCGGCCGTAGAGCAGCCGGGCGCAAAACGGCAAACCGTTCTGCGAGTCGACGACCACATCGGGTCGCACTCGCCGCAGCGGCCCCAGGCCTACCCGGGCCGCTGCCATCGCCAGCAGGGCCCACACATAGACCGAGTAGCGCCCACCCGCACGGGTGATCCGCACGCCGTCGACGAGCTCGCGGCGCGGCGCGCCCGGGTAGCGGGCGGTGCGCAGCGTGACCGAGACACCCGATGCGGCCAGCTGCGCGCCGATGCGCTGCAAGTAGGCTTCGCTGCCGCCGCCCTGCGGGTGGCCGGTGTCGCGCCAGCACAGCAGCAGGACGGATCGCAGTTCAGACATCACCGGCCAGCCTAACGCGGCGACAACCTGCACTTTGGCCACGGCGACGGTTTCGGTCACATCCATCGCACGGCATCGGCCCCGCGGATAGTGCGAGGTGCCCGCCTCCGAGCGACAAATCGATCGCGTGAGAGTGGCGGTGGCACGTTGTCGCTGCGAGGCGGGCACTTCGGGTGCCACCCGACCACGGTGCCGTCCGCCGCTGCGTACGGTTGCCCGGTGGCGGTGACTGACCTCTTTGCGCGACGGGCCACGCTGTCGCGCTCGGTGCGGTTGCTCTCCGAATTCCGCTACGAGCAGCCGGACCCGGGCCGGTTCTACGGCGCCCTGGCCACCGATACCGCGGCGATGGTCGGCGACCTGTGGCTGGCCGCGCGCGGAGAACCGCCGGCCGGCCGCACGCTCCTCGACGTCGGCGGCGGGCCGGGTTACTTCGCCGAAGCGTTCACCAGAGCCGGCGTGCACTACGTGGGTGTCGAGCCCGATCCGAGCGAGATGCACGCCGCCGGGCCCGCGGCGCGGCAGGCCAAGCCGTTCCAGGACTCGTTCGTCCGCGCGTCGGGGATGGCGCTGCCGTTCGCCGACGACTCGGTGGACATCTGCCTGTCGTCCAACGTCGCCGAACACGTCCCGCGCCCGTGGCAGCTCGGCGCCGAGATGCTGCGGGTGACCAAGCCGGGCGGGCTGGCCGTGCTGTCCTACACCGTCTGGCTCGGCCCCTTCGGCGGGCACGAGATGGGTCTGACGCACTACCTGGGCGGTGAGCGCGCAGCGGCCCGGTACGCACATAAACACGGCCATCGCGCGAAGAACGACTACGGGTCGTCGTTGTTCGCGGTGTCCGCCGCCGCGGGGCTGAGCTGGGCCGCGAACACCGGGGCGCTGCTGGCCACATTTCCGCGCTACCACCCGCGATGGGCCTGGTGGTTGACGTCGGTGCCGGTACTGCGCGAGTTCCTGGTCAGCAATCTCGTGCTGGTGCTTTCACCCCGAGAATGAAACATGTTCTCGTTTTGCTCTCGCTTATGTAGGGTGGCGCCATGCCCGTCGGCGACGATGCAGCGCGGCGCAATGAGGAGGAGCGGCGGAATATGACCGACATCAAGACCGAATACGACAAGCTTTTCATCGGCGGCAAGTGGACGGAGCCGTCGACCTCTGAGGTGATCGAGGTGCACTGTCCGGCCACCGGCGAATACTTCGGCAAGACGCCACTGGCAGCGGCGGCAGACGTCGACGCCGCGGTCGCCGCGGCCCGCGCCGCGTTCGACAACGGCCCCTGGCCCACCACGCCGCCGAAGGAACGCGCGGCCGTCATCGCCAACGTGGTCAAGCTGATGGAAGAGCGTAAAGAGCTGCTGAGCGCGCTGCTCGCCGGTGAGACCGGACAGCCACCGACCACCATCGAAACCATGCACTGGATGGGCTCGATGGGCGCGATGAACTTCTTCGCCGGCCCAGCGGTCGATCAGGTGAAGTGGCGGGAGATCCGCAACGGCTCCTACGGGCAGACCATCGTGCACCGCGAGCCGATCGGCGTGGTGGGCGCGATCGTGGCCTGGAACGTGCCGCTGTTCCTGGCCGTCAACAAGCTGGGCCCGGCACTGCTCGCCGGCTGCACCGTGGTGCTCAAGCCGGCCGCCGAAACCCCGCTCACCACAAATGCTTTGGCGGAGATCTTCGCCGAGGCCGGACTGCCCGAGGGCGTGCTGTCGGTGGTGCCCGGCGGTATCGAGACCGGCCAGGCGCTGACGTCGAACCCGGACGTCGACCTGTTCACCTTCACCGGCAGCTCGGGCGTCGGCAAGGAGATCGGCCGGCGCGCCGCCGAGATGCTCAAGCCGTGCACGCTCGAGCTCGGCGGTAAGTCCGCGGCGATCCTGCTCGAGGACGTCGATCTGGCCTCGGCAATCCCGATGCTGGTGTTCTCCGGGATCATGAACACCGGGCAGGCCTGCGTCGGCCAGACCCGCATCCTGGCGCCCCGCTCGCGTTACGACGAAATCGTGGAAGCGGTAAGCCAATTCGTGCAGGCGCTGCCGGTTGGCCCGCCGTCGGACCCGGCCGCCCAGATCGGGTCGCTGATCTCGGAGAAGCAACGCGCTCGCGTTGAGGGCTACATCGCCAAGGGCATCGAAGAGGGCGCCCGGCTGGTGTGTGGCGGTGGCCGTCCCGAGGGCCTGGACAACGGCTTCTTCGTCCAGCCCACGGTGTTCGCCGACGTCGACAACAAGATGACGATCGCCCAGGAAGAGATCTTCGGTCCAGTGCTGAGCATCATCCCGTTCAACACCGAAGAGGATGCGATCAAGATCGCCAACGACTCGGCCTACGGCCTGGCCGGCAGCGTGTGGACGTCCGACATCCCCAAGGGCATCGCGATCTCGGAGAAAATCCGCACCGGGACGTACGCCATCAACTGGTACGCCTTCGATCCGTGCTGCCCGTTCGGCGGCTACAAGAACTCCGGTATCGGCCGCGAGAACGGGCCGGAAGGTGTCGAACACTTCACGCAGCAGAAGAGTGTGCTGATGCCGATGGGCTACACCGTCGAGGGCTAACGCCTTGTCGCCGAGCATCACGCTGGCGTGACGTTCGGCCTCCATAGCCACGCTGGCGTGACGCTCGCGTGGGGGTACCGCGCGCGTCACGTTTAGTTTCACGCTCAGCGCCGACCCGATCAGCAAAACAGTCCGTCGCGATTCGGGGTCACATGCCGCGATCGGGAAGGATCTGACTGGCCCTCTTGTTGTGCATGTGTGCCATGCCACAGTGGACGCCAGGACCCAAAATTATGCCATAAAGCATAATCCTTACGGTTTACTCAGCTTATGCTCACCGCGAGTAAATGACCTACGTCACACATTTCCGGTGGTCTGCGAGTTTAGTACCACTAACAACTTGCTTAGTAGACCAATGTCTTATATGATTCTCAGCATAATCATGAGCCGCCGGCCCCGGCGCATGACAGCACCCTCAGGCCGGGAGAAAACCATGTGGATCATCGAACTCAACGTCGCCGGCTATCACTTCACCCGCGAGGTGCCCGACCTGAAACGCCCGTCTTTCCGCTTCAGCCCGCGTAACATGCACTGGCCGGTATCGCGGCATTCGCACGCTGCATGACGTCAGCCCCAGGAGGTACGAGAGTGCCGACCACGAGTGACGTCGTCGAACCTTCGTCGACGAAGCGCGGCGGCACCCGCACCAAGATGCTCGTCAGCGCCGCCGAGGTGATGCGGGAACGCGGGGCGGCCGGCGTCACGATCGACGCCGTGCTGGCCCGCAGCGGCGCCCCACGCGGCTCGGTGTACTACCACTTCCCCGAGGGCCGAAATCAGATCCTCAGCGAGGCCCTGCGGTATTCGGGGGATGCCATCACCGCCACCATCGACGCGGCCGCCGACCACGGCGCCCGCACACTGCTGCGGGAGTTCATCGAACTCTGGGAGCGGCTGCTGACCGACGGCGACTTCCTCGCCGGCTGTCCGGTGGTCGCGGCCGCGATCAGCTCGGACGAAAACGATCAGGACCTGACCGGCGAAGCCGGCATGATCCTGGGCCGGTGGTGCACGGCATTGACCCGGGCGTTCGCCAAAGACGGCTTCAACGACGACGACGCCGCCTCGCTGGCGGTGACCTCGATCTCAGCGCTCGAAGGCGCGATCGTGCTGGCCCGCTCGACCCGCTCGGTTCTCCCGCTCAGCCAGGTCGGCGAGCAACTCGAATTCCTGATCAAGGCAAGGGAATTCGTTACCCGCAACGGGATGCCCGGCAAGCAGGACGGCTAGTCGCTCGCCGGTAGCGGCTTGACCTCTTTGAGCGCCAGCGCGGTCTGACCGATGCTCAGGCTACCCGCGCCCGGCTTGGTGACCAGCACCTCGGCGCCGGCCTCGTCGACGTAGCGCTTGCCCATAACGGTGCCCTCGGAGAAAGCCGGGTCGAGTTCGCCCGAGCGCTCGCCACCGATCGGCACCATCGGCACCCCGCCGCAGCGCAGATCGTCGAGACTGTCGGAGCTCCTCACGACGATCACCTGGGTGTCGCACACCTGACTGGTGAGGCGGGTTCCGTTCTTGATCATGATTTTTCGTCCTCTACTTACTGCTCGGCCGGTGCGGCCTGCAACCCTTCTAGGTCTCCGATGATTTCCCGCCTCAGGACCTTGCCCGTGGGTGTGGTCGGCAGCTCGTCGCGAAACACGACGCGGTCGGGAGTTCGCGATCCGCGCAAAGCCTTTCGGACATGGTCCCGCAACTCCTCGGGATCGGGGTCGACGCCGGGCCGCGGGACCACCACGGCGACGATCGCCTGTCCCCACTGCGGGTCTTCGACGCCGACGACGGCGACGTCGCGCACGTGCGGATGCTCGACGAGCACCTCTTCCAGCTCGGCGGGCGCGATGTTCTCGCCGCCGCGGATGATGGTGTCGTCACTGCGTCCGCCGATGAACAGGTAGCCTTCTTCATCCAGCATCGCGATGTCTTTGGTTGGGAACCAACCGTTTTCGTCGAGCACCGAGCCAATCCCGGTGTAGCGCCCGGACACCTGCTCGCCGCGCACGAAGAGCTCGCCGGTCTCACCGGCCGGCAGTACGTTGCCCTCGTCGTCGCGGATCTCGATCTCGATGCCGGGCACCGGCCGTCCCACCGAACCCAGCCGCCTGATCGCGGCCGCTTCCGAGGCGGACTGCGCCGCGCGGTGGTCGGCGGGCGTCAGCACCGCGATCGTCGAGCTCGTCTCGGTCAGGCCGTAGGCATTGACGAAGCCCACCTCCGGCAGCAGTTCGAGCGCCCGGCGCACCAGGGGCAGACCGACCTTCGAGCCGCCGTAGGCCAGGTTGCGCAGCGATGTCAGGTCGCGGGAAGTCTCGTCGCCCGTCTCGAGCACGGTGACGACGCGGTCCAGCATGGTGGGCACCAGCGTCGCGGTGGTCACGTGTTCGGCGCCGATCAGCCGCACCCATTCTCCTGCGTCGAAGTTGGGCAGGTAGACCATTTTGCGACCGGCATAGAGATTCGACAGCGCGGCCCCGACGCCGGCGATGTGATACGGCGGCACGCAGATCAGTGCCGCGTCTTGTGCTGCGGCCGAGTCGAATTCGACGGTTCCGGTGACATAACTGGTCAGGTTGTTGTGCGAGAGCTCGACCGCCTTGGGCTGCGACGTGGTGCCGGAGGTGAACAGCACGATCGCGACCGATTCCGGGTCGGGAAACGCCAGACCTTCGGCGGCGGCCTCGGCGCGGCGCGCGGCGGTGAGGAAGTCATCGGAATCCATCACCCGCTTGGACGAATCGCCGAGCATGTCCTTATAGCGGCCGTCGACGATGACCAGGGGTTCGGGCAGCCGCTCGATCAGCGCCTGGATGCCCTCGGCGGACAGCCGGTAGTTGAGCGGGGTGAAGGGCAGCCCGGCGCGGGCCGCGGCGAAGGCCAGCACCGGCAGCATCGCACCGCCGACGCCCACATAGGCCACGTGCTGAGCACCCGATTCCGCGATCACCGCGGAGCCGCCGTCGGCCAGATCGCTGAGTTCCTGCGTCGTCAGCCGGGTTTCCCCCGAGACGACGGCGGTGCGATCGGGGTTGCTCGACGCAGCCATCTCGAGAAGCAGCGAAATGCTCATACTCGATCCCTCTGAATCCCAACCCTTTTGCGCCCGGACAGCGGCCCAGCAGACGACTCTATAAACATAGTGTATCGATTCTCAGGTGCCGGTCCACTGGGGAGCTCGCTTCTCGGCGAATGCGATCGCGCCCTCTTTCGCGTCGTTGGACGAAAAGACCGGAGCCAACAGCTTGTTCTGCTCGGCGAACATGGTGTCCGGACTCCAGCCGCGCGACTCGACCATGATCCGCTTGGTCGCGGCCACCGCGAGCGGCCCATTGGCGGCGATCCGTTCGGCCAGATCGATCGCGGCGTCCAGCGCCTTCCCGGGCTCGGCCAGCACGTTCACCATGCCCAGCGCGGCGGCGCGCTCCGCGGAGAGGTTCTCGCCGGTCAACGCCAGCTCCATCGCGATGGCCGACGGGATGCGCTGCGGCAGCCGCAGCAACCCGCCGCCCCCGGCGACCAGGCCGCGCTTGACCTCCGGGATACCGAAGGCCGCATCCTTGGACGCCACGATCAGGTCGGTGGCCAATGCCAGCTCGGTGCCGCCGGCCAGCGCGTAGCCCTCCACGGCCGCGATCAGCGGCTTGACCGGCGGTCGCTCGGTGAATCCCATGCCGCGGCCCTCGACGATCGGCAGCTCGCCCCGGGCAAACGCCTTGAGATCCATGCCCGCGCAGAACGAGCCGCCCGCCCCGGTGAGGATGCCCACCGACAGGCCGGGCTCCGCGTCGAGCCGATCGACGGCCGTCGCCAGGCCATTGGCCACCGCGGAGTTCACCGCGTTCTTGGCCTTGGGCCGGTTGATCGTGATGATCAGGATTCGGCCGCGTTGTTCGGTCAGGACCTCGGGCTCGTGGGATTCGTCGGTGCTCACGGTAGCTGCCCATCTCCTTCGATCGGTGGCTGTTACCGACTGATGGTAGCCGCCGACGGAAATGCCATTGGCACCAGGAGAGAGTCTCGTTACCGAATTTCGGGGTCGTGGTGACGGCCGGACCGGTCAGGCCGGCGCCATCGCGGCCTCGACCGGCGTCAGCTCTTCGGAAAGTCCTGCAGCCCTGCGCAATTCGATGAAGTCGGCGACCATCGCCTCGGTCACCTCGTGCGGGTCCTTGACGGTGGCGCCGTCGGACAGCACGGAGATGTTGAGCTGGTCGACGTAACTCCACACGGTGATGTTGAGTCCGCTGCCCGCGGTCAACGGCCCGACCGAGTAGATCTCGGTGACCTGTGCGCCGCCGACCCGCCCGTGCTCGCGTGGGCCGGGCACGTTCGAGATCGGCAGGTTCAGCACCTTGTTCTGGCCGTCACGGCTGGACGCCCAGCGGAAGAACGACTCGGTGGCCAGCGGCGGCATGTAGTTCGACCACCGGCTGATCAACTCGGGGCCGACCAGGTGGAACGCCTCCTTGGCGGAGACGGCGTTGTCGTGGCAGGCCTGCAGCCGCTCCAGCGGATCATCGAGGTCGGCCGGCAGCGCGATCATCAGCCCGGTGAAATAGTTGCCCGATATCCGTTCGGGTGAGAAGTCGAAACTCGCCGGGACGGAAGCCAGCAGCGGTTCGGCCGTGCCGTCGTACCGCAACAG
The DNA here is from genome assembly GCF_059812735.1 of Mycobacterium sp. NGS40. NCBI lineage: Bacteria > Bacillati > Actinomycetota > Actinomycetes > Mycobacteriales > Mycobacteriaceae > Mycobacterium > Mycobacterium sp. NGS40. The sequence continues at coordinate 375,023 of NZ_JCALDG010000003.1, read as the reverse complement.
CAAGGTGCGCAGCGCCCCGGTGGAGATGGCCAGCACCACATCGTTGATGGTCCCGCCGCACTTCTTGCCCGTCTCCTTGATGTCGGCGAGCGCCAGGGTGGCCGTCGCGAAACGGCGTTCCGGAGTGATCCGGTGGTTGAGGAAGGTGGGCGGTGGCGTGAACGGCATGGTCAGCTCCGGCGAGAGTTTGCGCGAGCTGCGCCGGACCCGATTGATCCCCTGCGCGGTATAGCGGAAGGTCGCCGGCAGCTTGCGGGCCTGACGGAGGTGATCGAAGAACGCCGAGCGCACCAATTGCGACTTCGACGGCGCGGGGTCGGTGAGCTGCGGGCCGCTTTCCGGGGTGGGCAGTAGGTCCATGCCGCGGGCCAGCAGATTGGCCGACGCGACACCGTCGGCGAGCGCGTGGTGGATCTTGCCGACCACCGCGACCCGGTTGTCGGCCAGGCCCTCGATGAAGTACATCTCCCACAGCGGACGGTCACGGTTCAGCGGGGTGCTGGCGATGCGCCCGATCGCTTCGTCCAGCTCGCGGCGACCGCCCGGCTCGGGCAATTGCATCGGGCGGATGTGATAGTCGAGGTCGACCTCGCAATGCTCGCGCCACATCGGATGATGGAACTTCCACGGGATGTCGACGAGCTGATAGGTGAAAGGCTCGAGCTTGTTCAGCCTGGCCCCGATGACCTGGCGAAACGAGTTGACGTCGAAGTCGCGGCGATCGGGGTCGATTTCGACGACGGCGACCTTGATCGTGTGCATGTGCACGTTCGGGGTCTCGCTGTACAGCAGTACCGAGTCCCAGCCGCTGAGCCGTTTCATCAGTGCCCCTTCCCCTCAAGCTGGGACCTTACTCAGCGACTGAGCTAGATGACCTCTTTTGACCTGATCTGCACCTTGGTGCGGTAGATCTGGTTGAGGAACAGCGAAGTGGCATGGGCCGCCACGCCGGCGCGCTCGCCGTCGATCATGTCGAAGCCATGTCCGGCCCCGGGCAACTCCAGGTAGCCGACCATCGAATGCGAGGCCGCCCGTAGCCGCTCGACGAAGCTGCGCGCCTGCTCGACGGGAATGACGCTGTCCTTGCTGCCGTGAATCACCAAGAACGGCGGAGCATTCCGGTGCACCCGCGCGATCGGCGACGCGTCGCGGTACAGCTCGGGATGACGGGCGATGGACTTCTTGACGACCACCCGCTCCAGGAACTCGACAAACCGGTCTCGCTCGGGGGTGGAGCGGTCCTCCCAGTCGTAGCGGCCGTAGATGCCGACGACCGCGTCGACCGAGCTGTCCGCGCCCTCCGGCAGTCGGTGCGCGAAGCCCGGGTCGTCGGGCGTGAGTCCGGCCAGCGCGGACAGGTGCCCGCCGGCCGAACAACCCGCCACCGCAACGAAATCGCGGTCACCGCCGAACTTGTCGACGTTGGCGCGCGCCCACGCGATCGCGGTCTTGACGTCGGTGATGTGTCGCGGCCAGCGGTTATAGGGCGCGACACGGTAGTCGATCGCCAGGCACACCCAGCCCTGCTCGGCCAGTCGCGACATCAGGGCGGTGCCCTGCATCATCGCCCGGCCGTGCACCCAGGCGCCGCCCGGGACGAAGATCAGCACGGGGGCGGGCTGGGGCGGCAGATCCTTGCGCCGCCACACGTCCAGCACCTGTGCGGGGTGGTCGCCGTAGTGGACCGCCCGGCGGTACAGGTAACGGCGCTGCCCCAACGCTTCCCAGATCGGCGGCTTCTTGGCGACCACCGGCCAGTCGAGTTCGAGGTCCGCGGCCGACACGATGCCACGCAGCGCCGCGACGGACACCTCGTGTGTGCTCTCGCGGTCCCGGCGGCGCACGTCGTTGATCCCCGGCGTCAGCCAGTCCTTCTTCAGTGCAGAGAAAGCCTCTGGCGCATGCCGCGCTCCCCACACGCCCATCGCGGTCACACCGCCCAGTGGTTCCAGGTGCTTACCCACCACCGGCAGCGAAGCACCGGCAACGCTTAGTGCCAGCGCATAGTCGGCGGGACGGGCCCGCAGCAACCATTTGAGACACGGTGTCATGCTCGGGACCCTCGCCGTCATGTAGGGGACTGTACCCCCACCCCGTCGGAGCAAACTGACGTTTGCGTAGAAGTCCTGCAGTTGCTGCGAAATCGCCGTGTTAAATGTTTGCTAAATCGCCGGATCTACCGCCCTAGACTGAGGTTTTGCCTTCGCTGGGCGCGGGGCGCCCGCGCGCCGCGACGATCCGGATCAGGTAGCAGATAGCGCTCATCCCGAACATCGCCGCGGTGAGCAGCAGCCACCGGCCCAGGAAGGGCTGTTGAGTTTGTCCGGTCGCCGCCTCATAGGTGGGTCCGCCCTGCTCGATGATCCCGGGCAAGAAGATCAACAGCGTCAGCCCCGCTCCCATCGCCGGCACTCGAATGTAGTTGCGGGCGAGCACTTTCGGGTGGGTGTGGGCCGGCTGCCGGGGTGCCCACAGCGCCCGGTCGGCCAACGCGTAGAGCGGGAAGAACAGCAGATCGTGAACGACCACGGCGGCGGCGAACCAGACCGCGATCGACTGCCACCAGGTGCCGGAGTTCCACAGTGTCGCCGGTTTGAAGACGACCAGGATGTAGCCCAGCAGCGCGAAGCCGGACAGCATCGTCAGCAGGTGCAGCGGATGCGATCCGTAGATCGTGGCGAAACGTGGTGCGATTCTTGGCATCTCAACCGCCCTGGAATTCGATCGCGGCCACCCACTTGGTGTTGTGCACACCCGGCAGCGCGGGCACGATGATCCGGGCCGGATAGCCGTGGTCCAGCGACAAGTCGGCGCCGTTGACCCGCAGCGCCAGCAGCGCCTCGGGGTCGCCAATCTGGTTGGCTTGCAACGTCGCCTGCCCGAACGCACCGCCTCGCTGCAGGGATATCACCCGCGCCGAGCGTGGCGCGGGTACGCCCGCGATGCGGGCCAGCTCGGCCAGCCGGACGCCGCTCCAGGTCTGTACGGTCGACCAACCTTCGACGCACGCGATCGGCAGACGCGCGGTGGTCTGCGGCATGCCGGCCAGTGCGGCGCGGTTCAACGCGATCGGCGTGGGCCCGCCGCGCAGCACCAATGACCAGCTCTCGCCGACACTTTCGCGGCTGATGCCGGCGGCGACCGCGGTCTTGTTCACCGGGAAATCACCCCGGCCCCGCCCACGTGGCAGCAGCAGGGCGGCGCCGCGAGAGGCCCCGCCGAGAGTCTGGCCAACGGTGAGGGCCGCGATCAGCACGACGCCGCCGCCGACCAACGCAAGGGCGCCACGCCTGCTCACCGTCGGTTCGGCCGGGTCGGTGGCCACCAAGCCGTCGGCATCGGGCGGCTCCGGACGGGTGTCGGCGCGGCCGGTGCGCAACACGTCGCGCAGCGGCATCGACCGCAATCCGGTGACCATGCGCGGCAGCTTGATCGCGATATGCATCAGGAACCCGGTGATGAAGACCCACGCGCCGAAGTAGTGCGCGTCGTAGAAGCTGAAGCCGAAGATGTAGTCGTACTGGATGTTCAGCACGCCGGTGACGATTTCGAACAGGATCCCGCCGACCAGCATCAGCAGCGACACCCGCTCCAGGAACGCAGCGACCGAGCGGGCGGGCGGCCAGACGAACAGCCGCGGGATCACCGACCACAGCTTGGCCAGCACCACCGGGATGATCACCAGGCCGAGACCCACGTGCAGGCCCTGCGTCAGCCGGTACAACCACGACGGGCGGGTGGGCCAGACGAACAACGGCAGTCGCAGCCAGCCGACATCGGCCGGGATGGCCTGGCCGAATTGCGGTGCGTAGGCGATGTAGGACAGCAGCCCGGTGAGCGTGATGATCGGCAGTGCCACCAACAGCACCAGCCCGAACACCGACGTCAGCCACGGGCCGCGCAGCGGGCTGCGAAAACGGATCAGCAGCCTGGCACCCAAGCCGTTCACGGCGCGGCCAGGCTCGCAACCACCCGACCGCTGATCAGCCGAACGCCGGTCAGCGTCAGTCCGACCTGGCTCGCCAGGGCAGCGGCGCTATCCACCCCGACGGATGCCCAGCGGAACCAGGGACCCACGTCGCAGGCCGACTCCAGCCGCACCCAGCGCTCCCGGATGCCGATCGCGTCGGCCTCGAACTCGGCCACGCAGCGACCACCTCGGCGCAGCAGCTCGGCCGCGCGCGCCAGGATCCGCCGCGGGTCCCCGCCCAGGCCGACATTGCCGTCGACCAGCAACACCGTCTGCCAGCGGCCCATGCCGGGCAGCGGCTCGAACACGTCGCCCAGGAGGGCCGGCGCGCCGCCGCGCCCGGCCAGCCGGATCGCGGTCGCGGACCGGTCGATGCCGAGTGCGGGTATCCCTCGCTCGAACAGCCGCGCCACCAACCTTCCCGGCCCGCAGCCGAGCTCGATTGTCGGCCCGCTGCACATCTGGGTGACGGCTTCGTCGAAGTCCTCGTCGAGGGCATCGACCAAACCTCCGTTCGGGGAGCACCGTGCGCCCAGCCAGCGATGCGCCGGCAGCACCCGAACCTCGCCGTCGTCATGACGAATCCAGCACCGCTCACCGCCGAGCGCCCGATCGTAGAGTTGCCCCAGCATGTCCGCCTTTCGCATCGCGTCCGACCAGGGCGACCCGGAATTCCGGGCCACTGGAGGGTGTTGCAACCGAACCCGCACCCCACTTACACGGGCTACGCCAGCGTTTGGATCATCCGGATCGATAGCAATCCCTCGTCAGCTAACCAGGCCGAAGAGGGGTCGGTCTACCGTCCGGTCGAAACGGTCCACCGAAGTGATTCGGCGCCGAGGCGAGCGTGGACGGGTCCGGAATCAAGCGTTGACTTACATGGCGTCGCGCGCGCCGTTCCAGCCGAACCGCGATGCCGCGCGCTATCTGATTTCGGCCGGGTACGCATACTGGACCGGTGCCGAACAGCGACGTTCACCCTGATCTACGCCGGATCGCGCGCATCGCGCCGCGACAAATCGTCAGTCCCCGCAGCCTGTCCACCATCCGGGTGTTGACCAAGCTGCGCGAGCGCCGCAATCCCGCTGCGTCCCGCCATGCCGAAGTGATCACCCTCGGTTCCGGAGTCGGCATCCGCCTGTTTCGGCCGCCCGGCGTCACCGATCCGGCACCGGCGCTGCTGTGGATACACGGCGGCGGATATGTGATGGGCAGCCCGCAACAAGACGACCGGGTGTGCCACGGGTTCAGCACCAGGCTGGGCATCACCGTCGCGGCGGTGAAGTACCGACTGGCCCCCGAACATCCGTATCCCACGCCGCTCGAGGACTGCTATGCGGCACTGACCTGGCTGGCCGGGCTGCCCGCGGTGGACAGGACGCGAGTGGCGATCGGCGGCGCCAGCGCCGGTGGCGGTCTGGCGGCGGCGCTGGCGTTGCTGGCCCGCGACCGCGGCGAGGTCGCACCCTTCTTTCAGCTGCTGGCCTACCCGATGCTCGACGACCGCAGCTCGCTGACGGCCGAGAACCCGGCCTACCGCCTGTGGAACACCCGCAGCAATCAGTTCGGCTGGTCGGCGTATCTGGGCGACACCGATCCGCGGGTCGCCGTGCCCGCCCGCCGCGACGACCTCGCCGGGTTGGCACCGGCCTGGATCGGCGTCGGGACGCACGACCTGTTCCACGACGAAGACCTCGTCTACGCCGAGCGCCTGCGGGCCGCCGGAGTGCCGTGCGTGGTGGAGACCATCCCCGGCGCCTTCCACGGATTCGACTTGGTGGCACCGAAAGTGCAAGTGTCGCAGCGCTTCTTCGACAGCCAGTGCGACGTGCTGCGCGAGGCGCTGGCCGCGGCGCCCTAGTGCGCGGGATGGGCGGTAACGCCGCCGATGATCGTCGCGGCCACCAGACCGGCGTCCAGCTCGGCCAGCACCGTGGCGGGCGGCGCGGCCAGCACGCACAGGTCGGCCGGCGCTCCGACGTCGACGACCCTGGGTCGGCCCGGTTGATCGGCAGCACCCAGAAACATCGTCAAAGCGGCTGTCGCCGAGACACATTCGTCGACGCCCAGCACCGCGCCGCCGGGTGTGGTGCGGTGTACCGCAGCCCGCATCGCCGCCCACGGGTCGCCGCGACCGAACGGCATGTCGGTCGATAATGCCAAGCGCACCTTCGCTTTCCGCAGCGATGCGACCCGCCACAGTGCGGCGTGCTCGGCGGCGGGAATCTCGGCGAGGTACTGGTCACCGCGTTCGGCGACGAAGTTGGGCTGGGTCACCACGGTGAGCCCCTCGGACCGGGAAAGGTCCGCGAGGTCGGCGAGGTTGTCGTCGTCGACGACCGCGGCGTGCTCGATGCGATCCCGCGGATGGCTGCCGGCGGCACGCAATGCCGCGATGGTGACCACTAACTGAGCCGCGGTCACGCAGTGCACGGCAACCGGCTGTCCGCCGGCGTGGCGGTCGGCGATCCATTCGGTCAGCGAGTCCAGGTCGAGACGGTCGTCGTGCAGGATCTTCTTACCCGGAGCCAAGAAAGACAGCCGCGGTGCGAACTCTCCGTGCCGGTGCGCCACCAACAGCGACACCATGTCGTCCGCGCCCAGATCCGGTGTGGCGTCGGTGACTCCGGTGACTCCGACGGCGGTGAGGCGCCTACTCAGTTCGGTGAGGTCGCTGGTTTGACGCTGCAGCACCTCGGACCAACGGTCGCTGGCGCGCAACCGCCCGTCGGGGTGGTCGGCCATTCCGAGCAGTCGCAGTGCCCCGGAATTGAGGATCCACAAGGCGCCGCTGCGGTGCTGGACGCGGACCGGACTGTCTGCCACGATGGCGTCGAGCGCGGACCGATCCAGCTCACCGGCGACGGATTCGTGGTAGCCGATCGCCCGGATCCATCCGTCGGCATTCGGCGTGGCCGCCGAAAGTTCATGTGCCAGTTGATCTTTGGTGTGGACTCGAGGCGGTCCGAGTATCACCGAATTCATCGCCGCGGCGGCCGAGCGCAGATGCACGTGGTGGTCGTGCAGGCCGGGCAGCACGGTCGCGCCGTGCGCGTCGAGCACGGTCTCGCCACTTCTGGATGTGAGGCCGTCGCCCATCTCCTCGATCTGCGCTCCGACCCGGATGTCGGTCACCGTGCCGTCCAGCAGGGTAGCTCGCTGAATCAGCATGACAGCAAACGTCTTTCGCTGACCAGCTGGCGGACGCCCTCGTTGTCCGCGCCCAGTTCGGCGGCGCGGCGGTGCGACTGCGGCGGCTGCGGCGGGGGCGCCGGGCAGTCGGCCACCGACACCGCGCGGGGCAGGGCGGCATAGCCCGCGGCGATCCCGGCCATCGACAGCTGAATCAATTCGCCGCCACCGCGGACCAGCGATTCGGCCACGGCCCGGGCGGCTTCCAGCCCGGTGAGCGGATCGGCGATGGCGTCCCCGCAGAACACCGGGCCGTCCGCGGCGGCGCCGACCAGGCCACCGGCCACCGCGGCATCGTCGCCGAACGCCGGCCGGCCGGGGTGCTGGTCATACCCGCTGATACGCAACCAGATTCGGCCGGCTCGCGGCGCAATATGGTCGGGGCCCAAACGGCGCCGGTCCAGTGCCGCGGGTCGCGAGCCCTCGATCACGATGTCGGCGACCGCGAGCAGCTCGCGCAGCTCGTCGGCCTGGCTGTCGAAGTCTAGGCAATAGGCCAGCTTTTCGCCGTTCATCCAGTCGAAGAATGCGCGATTGCCTGCCCGGGTGCCGTCCGGTCGTCGTGGGCTTTCGACTTTGACGACGATGGCTCCCGCGCGGGCCAGCAGCTGCCCGCACAGCGGACCGGCCCACATCGAGGACAGGTCGGCCACCAGCAGGCCCTCGACGTCTCGCGCGGCGCCCACGCTGCCCATTCGCGCTACTCGCGCCGACATGGCGGCGGCCTCGCCCAGGATGGCCGCCGGCAAGTCGAGCAGGCCGGCCCGTTCGGTGATCGCCGAGGCGAGACGCGTTGCGGCCCAGCGCTGCAGCATCGGCCAGGGATCGGCGGGCACCTCGTCGGCTTCCAACAGTGCGGGGACAGCGGCGATGTCGTCGGGACGCGACAGCGTCAGCGCGCACCAACCGTCATGCGCTGCGAGCAGCCGGGTGGCACCGCCGGCCGAAATCCGGCCGCCGCGCCGCAATCCGAGCAATCCGGCCCGGCCGGCCAGCAGGGTGGCCGCACCGACGGTGATGCCCAGATGGGTGCCGACCGCCGTCGCGACCTGCTCGGCGCGGGCCAGCACCTCGGCGCGGGAGAAGTCCGGCGGTCCGCCGGGCAGGCCGGTCAGGCAGGCCAGCCCGCTGCTCCCCCACCGGGACGCCGCGTTGCTCACCTGGACCATTGTGCTCCGGGTTAGAATTGCAGCGCCCGCAGTCGCCAGTCCAGCACCGGCCGGTCGGGCTGTTCGGCCCCGTCACCGACCGCGTAGACCAGCGATCGCAGTCGCAGCACGCCGGCGTCGGCCGACTCGACACGCAGTTCGCTGTACAGGGTGTCGCCCTCGTAGACCGGCCCGGTGTGATCGCACGACTCCCAGCCCAGCACCGTGCCCAGGTTGGGCAGCAGCCTGTTGGCCTGCGCGAACGCCAGCCCGATGGTGTGTCCGCCATACACCAGCCGGCGCCCACCGGATCTCCAATCATGGTGTGCTGCAGCGATGTTCAGGGTGAGCCGGGCCAGCTCGGGCGCACTGCTGACGACGTCGCCGGTGCTGCGGCGCACCGCACCCGCCAGTGCGGTGTCGAAATGCGGTCCGGGCACCCGCTTTCGGAAAGCCTCGCCGTTCCAGTGCGCCGTCGGCGCAACAGCGGGCGGTGCCGCATCGGCACCGATCGTGGACAGATCGTCGGCGGGCGCGTTATCGGGATCGAAGTCCGGGCTCGCGGGCAACATCGCGCAGCGGTAGAAATCGAGCACCAGCTGATCGGCCTGGTCGATCGTCGTCATTCGCAGCGCGGCAAGACCAGTCGGAGCCCGGCCGGGCTTGGCCGAGTTCGCCCGCAGCCCAACGACTTCGGTGCGGGTATAGAGGGAATCGCCGATGACCGGGAATCGGTGGAAGGTCAGCCCGCGGTAGAACAGGTTGGCTTTGACCCGCTGGGTGACCAGCGTGCTCTGCCCGATCGCGACATCGCAGACCAGTCCGGGGTGCGCCAGCGGTCCGGGCGCGCCCGTCACCGCGGCACAAAGGTCGGCGTCCAGGGCCAGCCGCAGCCGGTCCCCGAGGATCGCCTGATGCGCGGCGGCCATCCCCGCCGAAAGTGTCGCCACCGGTGCCCAGTCGAAGACCTGGCCTCTGGACAGATCGTCGAAGTACGGCCCGCCTTGCCGGATTCCCGCATACCCGTTACCCGTCACAACGCCTCATGCTGGCAGGCTGTCGAATCGAAGCGCAATGCCGGAGGTGGCACGGGGAAGGGTCGGAGTTGGACGACGAAGAAGACATGCTGGTCGCCACGGTGCGGGCCTTCATCGACCGGGAGGTCAAACCGACTGTCCGCGAGGTCGAACACGCCAACGCCTACCCCGAGGCGTGGATCGAGCAGATGAAGCGCATCGGCATCTACGGCCTGGCCATCCCCGAGGAATACGGCGGTTCGCCGGTATCGATGCCGGGGTATGTGCGGGTCACCCAGGAGCTGGCCCGCGGCTGGATGAGCCTGGCCGGCGCGATGGGCGGGCACACCGTGGTCGCCAAACTGCTGGTGTTGTTCGGCACCGAGGAGCAGAAGCGGACCTACCTGCCGCGGATGGCCACCGGCGAGGTGCGGGCCACGATGGCACTGACCGAGCCCGGCGGCGGCTCCGACCTGCAGAACATGTCAACCACCGCGCTGCCCGACGGCTCGGGCGGCCTGCTGATCAACGGCGCCAAAACCTGGATCAGCAACGCGCGTCATTCCGGGCTGATCGCGCTGCTGTGCAAGACCGACCCGCACGCCACACCACGGCACAAGGGCATCTCGATCGTGCTTGTGGAGCAGGGTCGGGGTCTGACGATTTCCAGGGATCTACCCAAGCTCGGCTACAAGGGCGTCGAGTCGTGCGAGCTGTCCTTCGACAACTACCCGGCTCCCACTTCTGCCGTCCTGGGAGATGTTATGGGCGAAGGCTTTTCGCAAATGATGAAGGGCCTCGAGACGGGGCGCATCCAGGTGGCGTCCCGCGCGCTGGGCGTGGCGACCGCGGCACTCGAGGATGCGTTGGCCTATGCCCAGCAGCGGGAGAGCTTCGGCCAGCCGATCTGGAAGCACCAGGCCGTCGGCAACTACCTGGCCGACATGGCCACCAAACTCACCGCCGCCCGCCAGCTCACCCGCTACGCCGCGCAGCGTTACGACAGCGGCGAACGTTGCGACATGGAAGCCGGGATGGCAAAACTGTTCGCCTCGGAGATCGCGATGGAGATCGCGCTCAACGCGGTACGCATCCACGGCGGCTACGGCTACTCCACCGAGTACGACGTCGAACGCTACTTTCGCGACGCGCCCTTGATGATCGTCGGGGAGGGCACGAACGAGATCCAGCGCAATGTGATTGCCGGCCAGCTGGTGGCCCGGGGCGGTATCTGAGCGGGGCCGAATCGGCGCTTGACCTCCGCTTGTGCGCTATATTTGCCTGACTTGCGCACCAGCAAACCGGCGCGGGAGTAAACCTGTTGGACCGAAAGAAAGTCGGTTGCCATGAGTTATCCCCCAGGGCCGTACGAAGGCTCCCCCGAGTGGCAGGGCCAACCCCAGCAACCCGAGTGGCAGGGGCAACCGGAGTGGCAGGGTCAACCGCAGCAACCGGGCTGGCAGCAGCCACCACAACCGGGTTGGCCGGCCCAACAGCCGGGCGCCTGGCCGGGCCAGCAGGAACCGGATAACTACCTCGTCTGGGCGATTCTGTGCACGGTGTTGTGCTGCCTGCCGTTCGGGATCATCTCGCTTGTCTACTCCAACAAGGTCTCCGGACTCTGGGCGCAGGGCCGGGTCGCCGAGGCGCAGGAAGCGTCGAGCAACGCCAAGAAGTGGGCGATCATCGGCGCCATCGCCGGTGGCGTGACCTATGCGATCATCGCAATCCTCTACATCGTCATCGCCGTGGTCGCCGTGTCGAGCATCCCGTCGACGACCAGCACCACCTTCGGGGGCTACTGACCAATCGGTTGCGCGCCAACGTAAGTCGCATCGATCAGCCCCCAGCGCAGCGCCGTGTCGACACCGACGGTCCGGCCGGACAGCACCAGATAAGCCGTTCGCCAGCGGCCGATGCGGCGGGTGATGCTGACGGTTCCGCCGGCACCAGGGATCAATCCGAGGCTTAATTCCGGCAGCGCGAAGAGCGAATCCTGCTGCGCCTCAACCCATCCACAGAATGCGGCCATCTCCAAGCCGCTGCCCAGCACCCGGCCGTGCAGCTGCGCTCGGCAGGACCTGCCGAGCTTGGCGGTCAGCGCGTCGAGCGCCAGCGCCGGGCTGTGACGGGTGCGGGCCAGGTGCGCGCTCGCGGGATCGGCGAAGGTGCCGAATTCGGCGAGATCCCCGCCGCTGCAAAACGAGGGACCGTTGCCGCTCAACACGATCCCGGTGACCGACGGGTCGAGCTGCGCGACGGTCAGTGCCTCCAGCAGTGCCGCGCGTGCGTCGGTGGAAAACGCGTTGTGGCGATGTGGGCGATTGAACCTGACCAGCAGCGTGTCGCCGTCGCGCTCGGCCTGCACCGGGTCGGGAATCTCGGGCATCCGGGCCGGGCCGCGTTCGGCGAGCCAGCGCGCGAACTCCGGGCCGGCCTGCAGGGTCGAGTAGGCCAGCGATTCGGTCACCACCGCGGCCAGCGTCGGGACATCGGGCGTCATCGCCCGCAACACGTCGTCGCAGACACTGCTGGCCTGCGGCCAGTGCTCACACCGCTTGCGCAGCTCGGCGAGCGTCTCGGGCACAGAATCGACGGTGATCACCCGCCGGTCGGCGCAGGTGTCCTCGGTGAGCGTGAAAGTTGCTGTGTCCAGCCAGGATTCGTTTCGTGCGATCTCAGCGGCCGATGCGACGCCGACGACCACCCCGGGCGGCGAGGGCAAGGCCGCCTCCGGCGCACTCGACGCGTCGACTACCCGGAACATCGGTCACACCGAATACTTCTCGATCAACGCATTCTTGTAGAGCTTGCCGGTGTCGGTGCGGGGCAGCTGAGTCTCGAACGCGATCGAGCGCGGGCATTTGAAGTGCGACAGCTGGTCTCGCAGCCACGTCATCAGTTCGTCGCCGAACTCCTCGGTGGCATCGGCCTGCTCGACGGTCTGCACCGCCGCCACCACCCGCTGACCCATCTCGTCGTCGGGCACCCCGAACACCGCGGCGTCCAGCACCTTCGGGTGGGTGACCAGAAGATTCTCGGCTTCCTGCGGATAGATGTTGACACCGCCGGAGATGATCATGTGGTGGCGCCGGTCGGTCAGGTACAGATAGCCCTCTTCGTCGAGGTAGCCGATGTCGCCGACGGTGGTCCACCCGTGCTTGTCTCGGGATGAGGCGGTTTTCGTTGGGTCGTTGAGGTATTCAAACGAAACCCCGCCTTCGAAGTAGATCTCGCCGGCCTCGCCGGGCGGTAGCTCGTTGCCGTTCTCATCGAGAATGTGCACGGCACCGCCCATGGGTTTGCCGACCGAACCCGGATGTGTCAGCCAGTCCTCGGCGAAGATCAGCGTCGACCCGTGCGCTTCCGACGACGCGTAATACTCGTCGACGATCGGTCCCCACCACTCGATCATCTGCTTCTTGATCTGTACCGGGCACGGCGCCGCGGCGTGCATCACCCGTTTCAGGCTGGACAGGTCGTATGAATCACGAACGGCCTGAGGCAATTTCAGCATCCGGACGAACATGGCCGGCACGAACTGGCCGTGGGTGATCCGGTGCCGCTGGATTGCGTCCAGCGTCCCCTCGGCGTCGAATTTCTCCATCACCACCGTAGTCAGACCGGCGCCCTGCACCGTCATCGACCACACCGACGGCGCGGTGTGATACAGCGGGGCAGGACTCAGATACACCGTGTCGCTGTCCATCCAGAAGTCGACCAGAGCCGACATCATGCCCGGCGCGTCTTCCGGTGGCACATGCGGCAATTCGCGTTTGATCCCCTTGGGCCGGCCGGTGGTGCCCGAGGAGTACTGCAACAGATCGCCCTCGATCTCGTCGTCGATCGGGGTATCCGGTTGATTCGCAACGCATTCCGGGTAGCGTTCCCAGCCCGGCAATTCACCGTCGGCGATCAGCAGCAGTTCGGGTAGACCGTTCGGCAAATGTTCGGCCAGGCCGGCGAGGGTGTCGCGCAACGCCGCCGAACCGACGATCGCCTTGGCGTTGCTGTTGTCGATGATGTAGGCCGCCTCGGCCGCGGTCAGGTGGGTGTTGATCGGCACGTAGTACAGACCGCTGCGCCGGGCCGCCCACATGGCCGCGTGGATGTGCTGATTGTTCTCCATCAGAATCGCGACGCTGTCGCCCTCGCGCAGACCCGCCTGACGGAACCGGTGCGCCAGCCGGTTGGCCCGTGCTTCCAGTTCATCGAAGGTGACGACCGTTCCCGATGGGTACAGGATGATCGCCGGCTTGTCGGCGCCGAGATAGGGGCGGATCTGCATGCGAAGACTGTACCGCCGCCAAATTTGACGGGTGTCAAGTGGCCGGTCTCAGTGCAGAAAGTCCAGCACGGCCGACATGAACGCGGCCGGTGTTTCCAGATGCGGCACATGGCCGGTGTCGGGGACCCCGACGAAACGGGCGGCGGGCATCCTGGCCGCGACGGCCTGGGCCAGTGCGGCGATATTCCCTTTGGCGGATTGCTCGTTGGGCGCGGTGTACTTCGCGCCGACATAGGTGCGGTCGGACCGGCCGCAGACGAACAGCGTGCGGGCGGACAACGACGCGACGAAATCCACTGCGGGCTCATTGAGCAGCATGTCGGTGGCCGCCGCCGAACTCTGCACCCAGCGCTCGAACTCCGGTGAGCGCCCGCTCGCCGTCCGCACCGCGACGAACGGATCGATGAGTCGAGGATCTTTGTTCACGAAATAGTGCGCGATGTACTGCCGGATCTGATCGGCGGTCGAGGACCGTTCGTCGGCTGCCCAGTCGTCGTGGCCCACCTGGCGGATCAGGTTGTGCCGGTAGTCTTCGAGTCCCATCGGGTTCTCCAGCACCAGCGCGGCCACCCGCTCGGGCAGTGCCCGGGCCATCTGCATGGCCACCAGCCCGCCCGTCGAATGACCCACGACGGCAACGGAATTCACGGTGAGGGCGTCGAGCAGCGAACGCAGGTGTGTCACCAGCGATTCCGCGGTCAACGTCGAGGGCTTGGTGGACTTACCCCAGCCGACCAGGTCGGGAACGATGATCCGGTAGCCCTCGCGACGCAGCGCCGCGATGACGTCCGTCCAGTAGGCGCCGAAGAAGTTCTTCCCGTGGACCAGCAGGACCGTGCCCCGGGGCTGCGCGCGCTCGGGCGCAATGTCCATGTACGCCAGCCGCGCCCGCCGTTCCCACTCCGGAGCCTGGCGATCGATCCATGCCGCTTGGGCGACGTGCGTGACGTCGAGATAGTGCACCGGATGGGGATAGGGATAGCCCTCCAAGCCGATACCGAGGGCGTCACCCGAGGGCCACGGTATCGGCGGCTCGGCGTCACGTGGCCCTGCGGGCGTGCCGCGACAGGCGGAAACCAGCAGCCCCGCCGCGACGAGTGCATGGCGGCGGTCGACGATCACGCTTCGATGATCTTCACCGGCGCCGCCGCCGTGCAAGTTGCGCTGGTAGGACTAGCGCGTCAGCCGTGCGGCGCCTCGGAGATCTTGGAGTCCGGCTTGCCCAACGTTTGGCACCAGGTCTGTGCGGACAGTCGCGTCGCGGAAATCTCCAGATTGGCCGGATCCTGGCCGCTCTTGTCCTTCAGCATTTTGCTGACCTCGTCGTTCTGCTTCTTCTCGTCCTGTGTGGTGAAGTCCTTGCACTTGGTGTCGCCGCCGGTGTTGATCACTTGCGACGCCGAGCATCCGCTGAACAGGATTCCCGCCGCTGCAATCACAATCGTGAGCGCGGGGGTTGTCTTGGACTTCACAGACTTCATCGTCGGCCTTCCGGGTTCGGGTGTTAGCTATCTATACACCGCAGCGTGCGGTTCCAAACACCCGTTTGCCGAGAACCCGGGGAATGAATTCGGGCTGACGCGTCTTGCGCGCCAGCCCGATTCAACGTTGCCCGCGGTGTTACTCGGCCTCGGCGAGCCGCTGCTTGAGCGCCTCGAACTCGTCGCGGACGCCGGTGGGCAGCTTGTCGCCGACGAACTCGAACCACTCCTCGATCAGGGGCAGTTCCTCGCGCCACTCGGCCGCGTTGACCGCCAGCGCCTTGGCCACGTCGCCGCCCTCGATCTCGAGCCCGTCCAGGTCCAGGTCGTCCGCGCTCGGCACGATGCCGATCGCGGTGTCCTGGCCGCCGGCCTGGTGCTCGATGCGGTCGACGATCCACTTGAGCACCCGGCTGTTCTCGCCGAAACCGGGCCATAGGAAGCCGCCGTCGGAGTCGCGACGGAACCAGTTGACGAAGAACACCTTTGGCAGCTTGGACTCGTCGGAGTTCTTGCCCAGGTCGATCCAGTGCTGGAAGTAGTCACCGACGTGGTAACCCAAGAACGGGAGCATGGCCATCGGGTCGCGGCGCACGGTGCCGACCTTGCCCTCGGCGGCGGCGGTCTGCTCGCTGCCCATCGTGGCGCCCATGAAAACGCCGTGCTGCCAGTCGCGGGCCTGCGTCACCAGCGGCACCGTCGTCTTGCGGCGCGCACCGAACAGGATGCCGGAAATCGGCACACCCTGCGGGTCGTCCCACTCCGGCGCCAGGATCGGGCACTGCGACATCGGGGTGCAGTACCGCGAATTGGGGTGCGCCGCTTTGGTGTCCGTCTCGCGCAAGATCCAGTCGTTGCCCTTCCAGTCGATCAGGTGGTCCGGCTCGCCTTCCAGGCCTTCCCACCACACGTCGTGGTCGTCGGTCAGCGCGACGTTGGTGAAGACGGTGTTGCCGGCCTCCATGGTGCGCATCGCGTTCGGGTTGGACTTCCAGTTAGTGCCCGGCGCGACACCGAAGAAGCCGAACTCCGGGTTCACGGCGTACAGGCGGCCGTCCTTGCCGAACCGCATCCAGGCGATGTCGTCACCGAGGGTCTCGGCGCGCCAGCCCGGAATGGTCGGCTGCAGCATCGCGAGGTTGGTCTTGCCGCACGCCGACGGGAAAGCGGCGGCGAAGTAGTACGCCTTGTTCTCCGGGGAGATCAGCTTGAGGATCAGCATGTGCTCGGCCAGCCAGCCCTCGTCGTGCGCCATCGCCGAAGCGATCCGCAGCGAGTAGCACTTCTTACCCAGCAGCGCGTTACCGCCGTAGCCCGAGCCGTAGCTCATGATTTCGCGGGTCTCGGGGAAGTGGGTGATGTACTTGGTGTCGTTGCACGGCCACGGCACGTCTTTTTGGCCCGGCTCCAGCGGGGCGCCCACCGAGTGCATCGCCTTGACGAAGAAGCCGTCGTCGCCGATCTTCTCCAGCGCCGCCTTGCCCATCCGGGTCATCACCTTCATCGAGATGACGACGTACTCGGAGTCGGTGATCTCCACGCCCAGCTTGGGGTCGTCGGCACCCAGCGGGCCCATGCAGAACGGCACCACCCACATGGTGCGACCGCGCATGCAGCCGCGGTACAGGTCGTTCATCGTGGACCGCATCTCGGCGGGGTCCATCCAGTTGTTGGTCGGGCCCGCGTCGATCTCGCGCTCGGAGCAGATGAAGGTCCGCGACTCCACCCGCGCCACGTCGGACGGGTCCGACAGCGCCAGGTAGGAGTTGGGCCGCTTCTCCTCGTTCAGCTTCTTCAGGGTGCCCGCCTCGACGAGTTGCGTGGCCAGCCGGTTGAACTCCTCGTCGGAGCCGTCAGCGAACACAACCCGGTCGGGCTGGGTGAGCTCGGCGACCTCCTCTACCCACGCCAGCAGCCCCCGATGATTCGTGGGTGCGTTGTCTAGACCGGGAATGGTCGCTGAGGTCATCGAACTCTCCTGAATTCATCTCCGTACGCGCGGGCATATTGTGATTGCGTATGCAGTCGCCCACACAGATATTGACATGGTGGCGTTAGCTACAGGTTATCGCGATCCCCTTGCTGGGGAAGGCCCGGGCGGGTATAAGCCTTCTCACAACAACGATTCAGAAGCGTCTATTCTTCTTCATCCGCGCTCCTCCAAGCCGTTTTGACGTTCTCTGCCCCGCCGGCGTCTCCGGCGGAATCATCGTCGCGGGGAATACCCGGTTCTCCGAGTTCTGCACGCACGGCGTCCAGCGCGGCCTGAACCGTCGGCATCTCCCGGTCCCGGGCGGCGGTGGCCCGCGCCGTGGCGATGGCGTGCTCGCGCAGCTCGGTGTCGATCACGCTGACCTGTTCGGACACCTGGGTGTTCTCGGCCTCGTCGTGCGCGACCAGCCCGGTGCTCAGCAGCGACTCGGCGGCCAGCACGCGGGTGGCGACCAGCTCCTCAACGACGGATTTCAGCGCCGACGTCAGATCTGCCGTCCAGCGGTCCAGCAGCGCGCGGTCGCGCAGCAGGGCGCGCAGTTTGACCACGAGCGCGGTGACCGCCACGCCGACCACCACGCACACCACCGCGCCGGCGACTTCCAGCGCCGGATTCAGTCGACGGGCGACACCAGCGACCAGCCGCGACAGCGTCAACGCGACGCCCACCCCGAACCCGACGCCGAGCAGCAGCATCAGCCAGGTCTCCTGCCGCCGGGATTTCAGCGGGGGCGGGGCGACGTCGACGGTGGGCAGCTGCTCGATCGGCGGTAACTCCATCGGCAGATCCAGCTCGCGCGCGACGTCGTCGAGCTGGGTGGTGGTGCCCTCGTTCACCTCGCTGACCACCTCTGCGGCCCGGCCCCGCGCGTGCGCCTCGAATCCGGCCATGTCGCGCCGGGGCAGATGCGCGGCGTCGGATTGCAGCTCGCTGCGCACCGACGAGCATCGGTTCAGCGCGAAGTGCGACAGCTGGACGCGCGCCTGCTGGGTCTGGCCGCGCATCCGGATGGTGCGCTCGGATTTCGCTTGCCGACGCTCCCGCAACGCGGTGCTGCGCTCCTCGCGCAGCGCGTCGACCCGGGCCCGCCGTCCGGCGCCGTCGGCGTCGCGATCGAACCGCCGCGCGACCGTTTGAAGTCGGGATTCCCAGGCTCGCAATCGATTTCGGCGCCCGACATCAGTTGCGTCGAGTTGCTCCGCGACGGTGTCGACCAATTCGTCCAGCTGCGGCTCGCCCAGCTCGGGCGCGGCGGCCGCACCGACCCACGGCACCTGGGCGTAGCGCGGCGCATGTGCGGCGAGCTTGTCGCGGTTGGCGCTCAGTACCTCGCGCCAGGCGCGGTGCACGTCGATCTTCGAGACCACCGCGACGACGACGTCGGTGTGCTCGCAAGCGGCGTCGAGCAGCGCGCAGTCCGACGCGGTGAGTTCGGCGGCCGCGGAGACGACGAACACCACCGCCGTCGGCGCCTCGCCGGGCTGCAGATCCGTCGACTCGACGAACTTGTGCGCGGGCAGCCGCTCGCTCAGCGCGGTGGCCACCCCCGTCACGCCGGCCATCCACGGGCCGGTCACCAGGACGACGTCGCGGCGGCTGACCACGGGCGACTCCAGCCGCGGCCCGATCGCCGCCACGAGTTCGTCGACCTGGGCAGCCGGATCGCCGGACACAGCGCCGCTCATGCCGCCCCCCGGCTCCGCGACCACAGCCGCAGCGATCCGCGGGCGATATCCGCACCGCAGCTGCGGTGCAATTCACTCGCCGATCCGCGGCTGTAACGCTGCCAGCGCTGCGCGCGGGGCAGGTGTCCGGCCGCGTCGTCGTCGCCGTCGACATCCAGCCCGGCCGCTTCGGCCACGTCGACGGCGGCGGCCATCCGCGCCAGCACGGTGTCGTCACCGGACAGGAATTCGCTGATCCGGTCCCCGTTCACGTGGCCGACAGCCAGGGCCTCCAGCTCCGCGGCGGCATCCAGCACCCGCCGGTAGCGCACCTCGGCGCCGAGGGCCGACAACCGGGCGATCACCGCGTCGACGCCGCTGACCCGCCGCAGCAGGGCCCGGACCTGTGCCGGCGTGCCGCCGCGACGCACCGCGGCGACGCCCAGCGCGGTGCCGAACAGGTCCAGGCTGTCCAGCAGCCGCAGCCGCGCGTCGGCCGGAACGGGGTTATCTGCCGCGGCGAATTCCTCGAACGAGCCGTCCAGTCCGGCGGGGTGGGCGCCCAGCGTCCGCAACGCAGTCCACGAGGTGGCGTCCAATCCGTCGAACGCGGAGACCGCCAGCAAAGCGATCATCGGTTCGACCGGGCCGCCGACGACCTCGGCGAGACGCGCGCTTTGGTGTTGTGCCCGCACCAGCGGACCTGGACCGCCGCGGCCCGACAGCGAGCCGAGCAGGTCGGCCTTGTTGAGCACGGTCAGCACCGGGCGGCCGGCGGCGGCGATCGCCTCGGCGTCTTCGGGTTTGACCACTTCAGCGATGACCTGGACAACCACGTCGGCCGCGCCTTCGGCCGGGGTCACCATGATTCCCGGCGCCGCCGCTGCATGACCCAACGCGCGTGCCACGGTGCCGCGCCCGACTCCGGCGCGCCCGTGTACCGCCACCCGCAGCGGCGCCGCGACTTTCTCGGCGATCGCGCTCACGCGCGCGTCGTCACACTCGGCAGCAAACCGTGCCAGCTCGTCGGTGAAAACTAGGCCTCCCCGTACCTTCATTTCCTGCCTGCTCGATCCGATCGGCCCGCGCCCCACTGCGGCGTTGCTTCGCGCCGCATGCGGGGCTGTCGCCGGCACCGGGCCTGTTTGCCGGGCAAACGATCGGGCACCTCCGCATAGTGGCACTTGCGTCTTCGAGTTGCGAGCCACCGCTTATCTGTTACCAGTTGAAGGCAACTGTTGGGTATCAATCTGGACCAGGGGCGGCTACATCGGGGATTCATGGGCCACCATGGACAAATGCATGCGCAACCCGGGGTCGGGACCTGTCCCGATGCACCGGTGGAGGTGGGAACCGGCCTGGATACCGAAGAAGGTGTGACGCCAGCGTCGGGTGCGGACGGTTCGGACGCCCCTCAACGGGGCTATCTACCGGCCACGAGCTTTCGCTCCAGGCGTTCCACCCTGTCCGGCGGACAACGAGAGACCTGGGACCGGCTGTGGCCGGCGATCGGCCGCTCCGACATCCCGCGCGGCTCCGAACCGCTGGACACCCGGGCGTGGTTCGGCCGGCAAGCGCCGCTGGTGCTCGAGATCGGCTGCGGCAGCGGCACGTCGACGTTGGCGATGGCCCGCGATGAACCTGCAATCGACGTGATCGCAGTGGAGGTCTACAAGCGGGGCCTGGCCCAGCTGCTGTGCGCGATCGACCGCGAGCAGGTCACCAACATCCGGTTGATCCGCGGCAACGGGATCGACGTGCTGCAGCATCTGATCGCACCGTCCTCGTTGACCGGGTTCCGCCTCTTCTTTCCCGACCCATGGCCGAAAGCGCGCCACCACAAACGACGCTTCCTGCAACCGGGCACCGTTGCCCTGATCGCCGACCGGCTACTCCCCGGTGGTGTCCTGCACGCCGCGACGGATCACCCCGGCTACGCCGAGCAGATGGCCGAGGTAGGGGACGCCGAACCCCGGCTCTGTCGCGTCGAACCCGGCAGCGAGCTGCCGATCTCGACCGTGCGCCCGACGACCAAATACGAACTGAAAGCCCAAGAAGCGGGCAGCTCCGTATCCGAGTTCATCTGGAAAAGACGATGAGTATGAGCCTCGCAGAAGAAACGACCGCGGAAACCGCCGCAGCGCCGGCGGCGCCGTCCGGTAACGATCTGGGCAGCCTCGACGCGGCACCGCGGCGCGTGCTGCTGGTGTGGGACGCCCCCAACCTCGACATGGGGCTGGGCTCGATCCTGGGCCGGCGCCCGACCGCGCTGGAGCGCCCCCGGTTCGACGCGCTGGGGCGCTGGCTGCTGGCGCGGACGGCCGAGGTGAGCGCCAGCGACGCTGGCGTCGCAAACATCCGAGTCGAACCCGAGGCCACCGTGTTCACCAACATCGCCCCGGGCAGCGCCGAAGTCGTTCGGCCCTGGGTGGACGCTCTGCGTAACGTGGGGTTCGCGGTCTTCGCCAAGCCGAAAATAGACGAAGACAGCGACGTCGACCGGGACATGCTCGCCCACATCGAACTGCGGCGCCAAGAAGGGCTCGCGGCGCTGGTCGTAGCCTCGGCCGACGGTCAAGCGTTCCGTCAGCCGCTAGAAGAAATCGCACGCGCCGGGGTTGGCGGGACGACCCCCGTCCAAGTGATCGGATTTCGCGAACATGCGAGTTGGGCACTAGCGTCGGATACCTTGGACTTCGTTGACCTGGAGGACATCGAGGGTGTTTTCCGGGAACCGCTGCCGCGGATCGGCCTAGATTCGCTGCCCGACCAGGGAGCATGGCTGCAGCCGTTCCGGCCGCTGTCCGCGCTCTTGACCACGCGTGTGTGACACTGGCTTGAAAAACCGAAAGACGCTGCGCGGGTCGCTGTTAGTGATCCAGTAAGGAGCTTACGTGTTCGCCTGGTGGGGTCGAACCGTGTACCGCTACCGGTACATCGTGATCGGGGTCATGGTGGCTCTGTGCCTTGGCGGTGGCGTCTTCGGGATGAGCCTGGGTAAGCACGTCACGCAGAGTGGTTTCTACGACGACGGCAGCCAGTCCGTCGCGGCCTCGATCCTGGGCGACAAGACCTACGGCCGTGATCGCACCGCGCAGATCGTGGCGACCTTCACCGCGCCTGACGGCAAGACCGTCGACGACCCGGCCTGGCGGCAGCACACCGTCGACGAGCTGAACAAGTTTGTCAAGGATCATTCGAGCCAGGTGCTCGGCTGGGCCGGCTATCTCGCCTTGGCTCCCGGCTCCGAACCCCCCAACGCCCAGATCAAGGGCATGGCGACCGAGGACAAGAAACACACCTTCGTCACCATCCCGCTCAAGGGCGACGACGACGACACCATCCTCAACAACTACAAGACCATCGCCCCCGACCTGCAGAAGCTGGGGGGCGGCAAGATCGAACTCGCCGGCCTCGAGCCCGTCGCCAACGCTTTGACCGGCACCATTGCCAGCGACCAGAAGCTCCTGGAATATCTGGGCCTCCCGCTGGTGACGGTGGTGCTGTTCTTGGTGTTCGGCGGCGCGGTCGCCGCCGGCCTGCCGGTCATCGTGGGCGGCCTGAGTATCGCCGGGGCGCTGGGCATCCTGCGCTTCGCCGCGATCTTCGGCCCGGTGCACTTCTTCGCCCAGCCGGTGGTCTCGCTGATCGGATTCGGTATCGCCATCGACTATGGCCTCTTCATCGTCAGCCGATTCCGGGAGGAGATTGCCGAGGGCTACGACACCGAGGCCGCGGTGCGCCGTACGGTGATGACGGCCGGTCGTACGGTTGTGTTCTCCGCGGCGCTGATCATCGCCTGCAGCGCCAGCCTGCTGGTGCTGCCGCAGGGCTTCGTGCACTCGCTGACCTATGCGATCTTCGCCGCGGTCGGGCTTGCCGCACTGCTGTCGATCACCCTGCTGCCGGCCGCCCTGGGCATCCTCGGCCGCAACGTCGACGCCCTGGGCGTGCGGACCGCCTTCCGGGTGCCGTTCTTGCGCAACTGGAAGGTTTCCCGGGTCTACCTGGAGTGGCTGGCGGAGCGCCTGCAGAAGACCAAGACCCGTGAAGAGGTCGAGGCCGGCTTCTGGGGCAAGCTCGTCACGACGGTGATGAAGCGCCCGCTGGCGTTCGCCATCCCGATCGCCGTCGGCATGATCCTGCTGGTCATCCCGCTGGGCAACCTGTCGCTAGGCGGCATGAGCGAGAAATACCTGCCCCCCGACAACGCCGTGCGCCAGGCGCAGGAGCACTTCGACAAGCTCTTCCCGGGCTACCGGACCGAGCAGCTGACCGTGGTGATCAAGAGCAACAACCACAGCAAGGTCACCGACCAGCAGGTGGCCGATATCCGCAACCGGATCTCCGGGATCACCGGCTTCACCGACAAGACGTGGGAGGAGCGCCCCTGCCCGGTGATCGCCGACAACCCCTGCGTCGCCGGTCCGAACGGCACCACCCAGCCCAAGGACGATTCGGTGCGGGTGATCCAGAACGGCCTGGTCAACAAGAACGATGCCGAGAAGAAAATCAACGAGCTGCGGGCGATCAATCCGCCGAAGGGCCTGACCCTGCTGATCGGCGGCACGCCGGCGCTTGAGCAGGACAGCATCCACAGTCTGTTCGACAAGGCTCCGCTGATGCTGGTGTTGCTGCTGAGCGCCAGTCTGTTGCTGATGTTCCTGGCATTCGGGTCGGTGGTGTTGCCGATCAAGGCCGCGCTGATGAGCGCGCTGACGCTTGGCTCCACGCTGGGCATCCTGACCTGGATCTTCGTCGACGGGCACTTCTCGACGTGGCTGAACTTCACACCGACGCCGCTGATGGTGGTGCTGATCGCGCTGGTCGTCGCGGTGGGCTTCGGTCTGGCCACCGACTACGAGGTGTTCCTGGTGTCCCGAATGGTCGAGGCCCGCGAACGCGGCATGTCGACCGCCGAGGCGATCCGGATCGGCACCGCGACCACCGGACGTTTGATCACGGCCGCCGCGCTGGTGCTCGCCGTGGTCGCCGGCTCGTTCATGTTCTCCGATCTGGTGATGATGAAGTACCTGGCGTTCGGCCTGGCGGCGGCGCTGTTGCTGGACGCGACCGTGGTCCGGATGTTCCTGGTGCCCTCGGTCATGAAGCTGCTCGGTGACGACTGCTGGTGGGCCCCGCGCTGGGCCCGGCGGCTGCAGAACAAGATCGGCCTGGGCGAGATCGACCTGCCCGACGAGCGCAAGCGC
The DNA here is from genome assembly GCF_059812735.1 of Mycobacterium sp. NGS40. Classification (NCBI taxonomy): domain Bacteria; kingdom Bacillati; phylum Actinomycetota; class Actinomycetes; order Mycobacteriales; family Mycobacteriaceae; genus Mycobacterium; species Mycobacterium sp. NGS40. Next base: position 351,061 of record NZ_JCALDG010000003.1, on the reverse strand, counting down.
AACGTCGTCAACGGCCGGGCCCTCCGGCCGCCGGTTGCGGCCAGCCTGGTCGCCGCGAAACCGCGGGCCCCGCACGACCCCACGCACCCCGGCGCGCCCCCGGAGCCGTCGCGACCGTCCGAGCCGCGGCCGGCAGCGGAGCTGCCTCCGGGCCCCAGCCGCGCCCCGTCCCGGCCCAGCCAGCCGACGGAAGCCAAGACGACCCGCTTCTCGGCTCAGGGCAGCGCCGACCCGCGGCCCGCGCCACCCGCACCGCCGCCGTCGGCCGGTCAAACCAGGGCCATGCCTGTTCCCGGCCACCACGAGGGCACGTCCGACCCGACCACGGCGCTTCCGGTGATGCGTTCGGAGGGCGACGACTCCGATCCCGCCACCGAGAAGATGAATGCGCGCGGGCCGGGCGGCCAGGCCGACAACGGAGACAATGCGCGTCCGCGCCGCCGCGCGGGCGGTGGGCTGTCGGCCCAGGATCTGCTGCGCCGCGAGGGACGGCTCTAGACCCGCTCGGGTTATTTAGTCGGACCGCTTCACCGGCTCGTCCGCCTGGGCGTGGAGAACGATGCCATCGGAATCCTCGTCCAATTTCTCGGCTTCGGCGGCCGGGTCCCGGGCGAGCAGCACCTGGATTGCGTTGTTGAGGAACGCCACCGTCGGGACGGCCAGCAGGGCGCCGACGATCCCGCCGAGTACACCGCCGGTGGAGATCGCCAGCACCACCCCGAGCGGGTGGATCGAGACCGCGCGGCCCATCACCAGCGGCTGCAGCAGATGCGACTCGATCTGGTTGATCACGACCAGCAAGCCGAGCGTGATCAGCGCATAGACGATGCCCTTGGTCAGCAGCGCGACCACCACGGCCACCAGTCCCGAGATCAGGGCACCGATCAGCGGGATGAAGGCGCCGAGAAACACCAGCGACGCCAGGGGCAGTGCCAGCGGAACGCCCATGATGGCCAGCCCGGCGCCCACCCCGGCCGCATCGGTGAAGGCCACCAGGAAGGTGGCCCGGACATAGGCGATCAGCGAGCCGTATCCGGCGCGGCCCGCCTCCATGATCCGGTCGCGCACGCCGATCGGGAAGATCTTGGCGGTGTAGGCGAAGATGTTGCGGCCGCCGTACAGGAAGAAAATCAGGGTGAACAACACCAGCACCGCGGCGGTGAGCAGTTCGGTGAGGGTGGCCGCGGTGTTCAGCGCGCCGCTGGTCAACTTCGACTGGTTGTTGTGCAGCGCCTGAATCGCGGCATTGCCCGCGTTGGTGATCTGCTCGCTGCGCAGATGCACCGGTCCTTCGATCAGCCACCGCCGGGTGGTGTCGATGCTGCGGGTCACCTGCTCGGTCAGGTCGGGCAAACCGACGATGAACTGGGTGATGACGAACGTCAGGATGCCGCCCAACACCGCGAACCCGCCCAGCAGCACCAGAGCGACGGCACCGCCGCGCGGCAGACCGTGCCGATCCAGCCAGTCCACGACCGGTACCAGCAGCGCGCTGATCATCAGGGCCAGCAGCACCGGGACGACGATGACCTCGAGCTTGGCCACCACCCAGAAGAACGCGAGTGCCGCGGCGAAGATGGCCAGCAAACGCCAGGCCCAGGCTGCGGTCTTGCGGACAAGGGGCTCGACCGCGTCGTCGTCGGAGTTTGCCGGCATTCGGCCAGCCTATCGGGCTGCGAAGTTGGGTAGTGACGTCAGCACGATCCGGTTACAACGGCGACACGCGCGGAGTTGCGTCTCGATCGGCGTGCCACCTGCGCGGTTACCCTAAATCACGTGCCGCACGACGCGCCCGTCCGCAACCTCCGCTTCCCGGGCGGCGGGGCATTCGCGCATGAGGATGCGCCGCCCGCTCCCGCACGCGAGAGCGAGACGCCGCGCGGCAAATACTGGTGGGTGCGCCCGGCGGTGCTCGGCCTGGTCGCGATCGTGCTCGGCGTCGAGGTCGCGCTGGGCTGGGATCAGCTGGCCAAGGCGTGGACCAGCCTGTTCCAGGCCAACTGGTGGTGGCTGCTCGCGGCGGTGGCGGCGGCGGCCGCATCGATGCACAGCTTCGCCCAGATCCAGCGCACCCTGCTGAAGTCCGCCGGGGTGCACGTCAAGCAGTTGCGCTCCGAGGCCGCGTTCTATGCCGCCAATTCGCTGAGCACCACGCTGCCCGGTGGCCCGGTGTTATCGGCGACGTTTTTGCTTCGGCAGCAACGCATTTGGGGTGCCTCGACCGTGGTGGCGTCCTGGCAGTTAGTGATGTCGGGTGTGCTGCAGGCGGTGGGCCTGGCGCTGCTCGGGCTGGGCGGCGCCTTCTTCCTGGGCGCGAAGAACAACCCTTTCTCGTTGTTGTTCACCCTCGGCGGCTTCATCGCGCTGCTGCTGCTTTTCCAGGCGGTGGCGTCGCGCCCGGAGCTGATCGAAGGCATCGGCGCCCGCGTTTTGTCGTTGTTCAACTCCGCGCGCGGCAAGCCGGTCGACACCGGCCTGGCCAAGTGGCGCGAGATCCTGATGCAGCTCGAGTCGGTCAGCCTGGGCCGGCGCGACCTCGGGGTGGCGTTCAGCTGGTCGATGTTCAACTGGATCGCCGACGTCGCCTGCCTCGCGTTCGCCGCCTACGCCGCCGGCGACCACGCGTCGATCGCGGGATTGACAGTGGCATATGCGGCCGCCCGCGCCGTCGGCACGATTCCGCTGATGCCGGGCGGGCTGTTGGTCGTCGAGGCGGTGCTGGTGCCCGGCCTGGTGTCCAGCGGCATGTCGCTGCCCAACGCGATCTCCGCGATGCTGCTCTACCGGCTGATCAGCTGGCTGTTGATCTCGGCGGTCGGCTGGGTGGTGTTCTTCTTCGTGTTCCGCACCGAAAACCCCGGCGGCTCCGACGACGACCCGCCGACCGGGCCACTGCCGCTGATCGAGCCAGAGTTGCGGCACTGGAACGACGATCCCACCGCCGATGCGCTGCAGGGTCCGCTACCGCCGCCCGAGCAAGGCGCCGGCTAGCCGACGTTGTTCTGCCGCGAGGGCCCGGGCAGGGCGCCGCTCCCGGCCGGGGCCGGGGCGGTCGCCGTGGGCGCAGTGCCCAGCCCGGCGGCCGGCGACACGGGCAACGCGGGCGCACCGCCGGCGCTTGGGGCCTGCTGCATCATGCCCATGGCCTGGGGAATGCTGATCGGCAACTTGCACTGCGTCGACAGGTTGGTCAGCGGCTGCGCGATGCCGGCCACGTCGGCGGCCACCTTGGGGTTGGCCTCGAAGTAGGACTTCAGCCCGGTGGCCGACTGCGGGCCGGCCTGCTGCTGCAGCATCGCGGTCATCGCGTGGTTGGTCTCCGGGTGCGAGTCCAGATAGTCGCCCATCGATTTGGAGACCGACCCGATCGTCCGGGCGATCTCGCTGGCCGCGCACGGGTCGTTGGCGCCCGTGGCCGGCGGCCCGGCCATCAGTGCGACGGCCGCGGCGGCGAACATCCCGGCAACCAGCGTGCGCCGTCCGGTCAGAATGCCTGTCTTCATGCCTGAACTCCCCATCCCCGCGTGACCTGCGCCATCCTGCCATCGGGGTCCGTACGCTGCCAGCTGGTGTGACGCACATCCCGCTTGATCACCGGTCGGCAACGACTCGGTCGCGACTCGGACACGGAGCCGTCTGTGCAGCTCACGAATTCGTTAAGCCGAACTAATGCACAGACTGCTGCGGTATCGTCGCCCTCACGCGTAAGCGAGATACTTGGGGAGCCTGAAATCCAGCAGTTTATGATGCGCCTCAGCCGCAGCCTGCGCAGGTACCGCTGGTTGGTCTTCACAGGCTGGTTGTTGGCATTGGTCCCGGCGATCTACTTGGCCTTGACGCAGTCCGGGAATCTCACCGGCGGTGGTTTCGAAGTGGCCGGTTCGCAGTCGTTGAAGGTCCACGATCAGCTCGAGGAGCAGTATCACGACCTGGGCGCGTCATCGTTGGCCCTGGTGGCCGCCCCCCGGCCCGACGCCAGCTATGACGACATGAACAACGCCGTGACGCAGCTGCGGCAGATCATCGGCGAATTCCCCGGCGTCACCGAGAAAACCAACCCCACGCAGCGCCCGCCGCAGCCCGACCGGCCGTACGTGCTGACGCTGCGGCTCGACTCCCGCAATGCCGGTACCAGCGACATCGCCAAACGGCTCCGGCAGAAGGTGGGCGTGAAGGGCGACCAGTCCGGGCAGATCGCGGACGGCCGGGTTCGGCTCTACGTGATCGGGCAGGGCGCGCTCAGTGCGGCCGCCGCGGAGAACACCAAACACGACATCGCCAAAGCCGAACAATGGAATCTGCCGATCATCCTGATCGTCTTGCTCGTGGTGTTCGGCTCGCTGGCCGCCGCGGCGATACCGCTGGCGCTCGGCGTCTGCACGGTCGTGGTGACGATGGGACTGGTCTATTTCCTGTCGGCGTACACGACGATGTCGGTGTTCGTGACCTCGACGGTGTCGATGTTCGGTATCGCGCTGGCGGTGGACTATTCGCTGTTCATCTTGATGCGGTTCCGCGAGGAATTGCGGGCCGGGCGACAGCACCGCGAGGCCGTCGACGCCGCGATGGCCACCTCCGGGCTGGCGGTGGTGCTGTCCGGGTTGACCGTCGTCGCGTCCCTGACGGGGATCTACCTGATCAACACCCCGGCGCTGAAATCGATGGCCACCGGCGCGATCATGGCCGTCGCGGTGGCGATGCTGACCTCGACGACGTTGACGCCGGCAGCGCTGGCGACGTTCGGCCGGGCGGCGGCCAAGCGCTCGGTGCTGCTGCATTGGTCGCGGCGACCGGAAAGCACGCAGTCCCGATTCTGGAACCGCTGGGTTTCAGCCGTGATGCGCCGGCCCTGGATATCGTCCATCGCGGCGGCGACGGTTCTGCTCGCCATGGCCGCACCGGCGGCGTCGATGGTGCTGGGCAACAGCTTGCTGCGCCAGTTCGACTCCGCGCACGAGATCCGCGCCGGCGTCGCCGGGGCCTCCCAGGCTCTCGGGCCCGGCGCGCTCGGTCCGATCCAGGTGATGGTGAGCTTCCCCGACGGCTCGGCGTCCGCACCCGAACACAGCCAGACGTTGGCCGCGATCCGGCAGCGGATGACGCAGGCCCCGCACATCGTCTCGGTGACCCCGCCGCAGTTCGCCGACGACAACAGCAGTGCCTTGCTGTCCGCGGTGTTGTCGGTCGATCCCGAGGACATGGGCGCGCGGCAGTCCGTCGACTGGATGCGCGCCCAGCTACCGACGGTGCCGAATGAGGGGACCGCACGCGTCGACGTGGGCGGGCCGACGGCGCTGATCAAGGACTTCGACGACCGGGTCTCGGCGACCGAACCGTTTGTGCTGCTGTTCGTCGCGACCATCGCGTTCGTGATGCTGTTGCTGTCGATTCACTCGGTGTTCCTGGCCCTCAAGGGCGTGCTGATGACGCTGCTGTCGGTCGCCGCCGCCTACGGAAGCCTGGTCATGGTGTTCCAGTGGGGCTGGTTGCGGGATCTCGGGTTCGCCCACATCACCTCGATCGACAGCACCGTTCCCCCGCTGGTGCTGGCGATGACGTTCGGGTTGTCGATGGATTACGAGATCTTCCTGCTGACTCGGATCCGAGAACGCTTCCTGCACACCGGAAACACCCGCGACGCCGTCGCCTACGGCGTGAGTACCAGTGCCCGCACCATCACCAGCGCCGCCCTGATCATGATCGCGGTATTCATCGGCTTCGCGTTCGCCGGCATGCCGCTGGTCGCCGAGATCGGAGTGGCGTGCGCGGTCGCGATCGCGGTGGACGCCACCGTGGTGCGGCTGGTGCTGGTCCCGGCCCTGATGGCGATGTTCGCGCAGTGGAACTGGTGGCTGCCGAGCTGGCTGCGCCGCGTCTTGCCGTCGGTCGATTTCGACCGGCCGCTGCCCGCGGTCGACCTCGGCGACGTCGTCGTCATTCCCGACGACATCTCGGCGCTCACCGCTCCCAGCGCGGACGTGCGCATGGTGCTCAAGTCGGCCGCCAAGCTCAAACATCTGGCGCCCGACGCGATCACGGTGGCCGATCCGCTGGCTTTCACCGGCTGTGGGCGCAACTGCAAGGACGCCGACGAAACCCGCGGCCAGGGCCCGGGCCAGATTCCGCACCAGGTCAACATCGGCGATGGGGACGCTGTCGCGGTCACGCTCGGTGCCGAGAAGAACGGCAGCAACGGCCAGACCCGGGCCGCGTCCGGGGCCAAGAAACTGGTCGACGGCCTGGCCGCGCGCAACGGCATCGCCCGGGCCATGCCGTGGAGCGATCGGCCGGTGCACCCGGTCACCTTGTGGCGGAGTCGGTTGTCGGTCGCCATCGACGCGCTCGAGGCCGGCGCCCGCGACCGCAGCCGGCCGCAATACGCGCGTCGCAGCCCGGTGGAAACCACCAACGTGCAATTGCCCACCGGCGATCGGCTGCAGGTTCCGACGGGTGCCGAGACGCTACGTCTCAAGAGCTACCTGATCATGTCCCGTAACAGCAGCCGCGATTATGCCGAATTTGCTGACATGGTCGACGCATTAGAACCGGAAACGGCCGCGGTGGTGCTCGCCGGAATGGACAGGTATTACTGTTCTCAACCGCCCAGGCAGCAATGGATCACGTCCCAGTTGGTCCGTCGACTCGCGGATCCGAATCCTTCCGATCTGCCGGACGCCGTCTCGGAACCGGACGCCAAGGCAGAATGGGAGGACGTAAGGCAGCGCTGTCTGTCGGTGGCCGTCGCGATGCTGGAGGAGGCGAGGTGACGTTGGCAGCCGACCGTCGACGCGTGCCGCCGCCCCAGCAGCCCGCCGCAGAGACTCGTCCGCAGCACGATTTCGATCGGCCGGTGGAATTCTGGCCGACCGCGGCCATTCGCTCGGCGCTGCAGGGCGGTGATATCGACATCTGGAAGCGGATTGCCGCCGCGCTGAAGCGCGACCCATTCGGCCGCACCGCCCGCCAGGTCGAAGAAGTCCTCGAGGGCACCCGCCCGTACGGCATTTCCAAAGCGCTGTGGGAGGTGCTGGAGCGCGCCCGCATCCACCTGGAGGCCAACGAACGCGCCGAGGTGGCTCGCCACGTCGGGCTGCTGATCGAGCGGTCCGGCCTGGCCCAGCAGGAATTCGCCGCTCGTATCGGGGTGGCGGCCGAGGATCTGGCCTCCTACCTCGACGGCAGCGTCAGCCCGTCGGCCTCGCTGATGATCCGGATGCGCCGGCTCTCCGACCGGTTCGTGAAGGTGAACACGCCCCCGCCCCAAGATAACTGAGCCGACTGACCTAGCGGGCGTTGATCGGCAGCACGTCGTTCACCAGCCAGTCGCTGCCCCGCTTGACCAGTGCCACCCGCAACGCCGGCGCCGCCCGGCTGGGCGGCTGACCCGGTGTGTTCTGGGTGACCCGCAGGATGACCGCCACACTGGCAGCGGTGGGTCCGAGCGCCTCCACCCCGGCCGCCAGTGTCGAGGCCTGCGCCGTCACATTGCGCTGAGCGAGTTCGGCACTGGACTTCTGATACTGCTGTTTGAACGCGTCCGCGCGTTCGGGCACCATCATCGCCGCGGCGCGGTCGATGGAGCTGGTCGGCGCGCCCGGGCTGAACGACGCCATCGCTTCTGCCATCCCGCTGGCGACCTGGGCCACGTCGCGGGAGTCCTTCTTGAAGTCGCGGTCGGTGCTGGTCCAGTGCGTGTAACCGGTCAGCACCGCGGCCGCCAGGGCTGCGGTGCACAGGAAGACGACCGCCAGCCGCAGCCCCGGCGCGTCGTCGTCGGTGCCGACGCTGACCGAATCCCGGCGCAGCAGCCAGAAGTTGACTCCGACGCCCTCGGTGATCAGCACCAGCAGCACCGAACACACCGACACCCACCACAGCGGCCAGTCGAGGATGACGCCGATCATCAGCAGGGCACCGATCGTGGCCAGCGGCGCCAGGATGTCGAAGGCCAGCAGCCGCCACAGGTTTCTCATCGGATCGACTCCAGGTGAGAGATCATCAGCTTGCCGTCCACGTTGGAGACGTCGAGGCGCAGGCTCCAGTGCACGGTCTGCGGCTTGGCACCGACGTTCTCGCTGACCGACGTCGCGACCAGCATCACCGAATCCGTCCGGCTCGCGAGCGCCGGCAGCTTGGTGGTCACCACTTCTCTTGGATGCCTTGCGCCCTCCGGTTGGCTGTCCAGGTCGTGATGCACCGTCTCGATCGCCACCGACTCGATGCGCCCGCTGCTCTGCGACTGCAGCTTCTCGACCACCTGCCGGTACGGCTGCACGGTCGCGTCGAACTCGGTGTTGAGCTCGCCGACGGTCCCGTCGTGCAGCCGCTGCAGACTGGCGTCGACGTTGGTGCTGTTCATGTTGATCAGCACGCCGGTCCAGTCGGCGGCGGTCTGCATCACGCGACTCAGATAGGTGCGTTCGGCCGACTCGGCGCGGTGGTCGGACCAGATGATCCCGACGAGTACGACCGCGGCGACCGACAGCACGCCCAGGACCGCCGAGGCGATGCCGTACGGAGAGAAGATCGCGCCATCGGCACCTTCGGCGTCGTCTTCGTCGTCTTCGTCGTCTTCGGACTCGGGCGCGCTGGCCTCGGCGTCCTGCTCGTCAGCTTCGGTCGCCGGCTCGGTCTGTTCGGCCCCAGGCATGGGCGCGAGGTTACCCCGCCGTCCGTCGCGGTCGGCGCAGCAGGCGTCCGGCACGCGAAAGATGGTAAGGATGGCAGGGTGACGTATGCGGCCACCCGCTCGGGCCTGGACCTGAGCCACATCGACGAAAACGCCCGTCCCCAGGACGACCTGTTCGGTTACGTGAACGGTCGCTGGCTGGCCGACTACGAGATTCCCCCGGACCGTGCCACCGACGGCGCCTTCCGCACCCTGTTCGACCAGGCCGAGGAGCAGGTCCGCGACCTGATCATCGAGGCCAGCGAGCGCGGTGCGGCACCGGGTAGCGACGAGCAGCGCATCGGCGACCTGTACGCCAGCTTCCTCGACGAGGATGCCGTCGAGCGCCGGGGCACCCAACCGCTGCACGACGAGCTGGCCGCCGTCGACCGCGCGGCCGATTCGGCGGCGCTGGCCGCGGTCGTCGGTGCGCTGCAGCGCACCGGGGTCGGTGGCGGCGTCGGCGTCTACATCGACACCGATGCCAAGAACTCCACCCGCTACCTGATACACGTCAACCAGTCCGGCATCGGGTTGCCCGACGAGTCCTACTACCGCGACCAGCAGCACGCGCAGGTGCTGGCGGCCTACCCCGGACACATCGCGCGGATGTTCGCCCTGGTGTACGGCGGGGAGGCGACAGATCACGCCGACACCGCCGCGCGCATCGTGGCGCTGGAGACCAAACTTGCCGCCGCGCACTGGGATGTGGTCAAACGCCGCGACGCCGATCTGACCTACAACCTGCGGACCTTCGCGCAGCTGCAGACCGAAGGCGCGGGCTTCGACTGGGCCGGCTGGGTCACCGCGCTGGGCAGCACCCCGCAGGCCGTCGCGGAAGTCGTTGTCCGCCAACCCGATTACCTCACCGCGTTCGCTGCGCTGTGGGACAGCGAAGACCTCGAAGACTGGAAGCGCTGGGCGCGTTGGCGATTGATCCGCGCGCGTGCGTCGTGGCTGACCGACGCCGTGGTAGCCGCGGACTTCGACTTCTACGGCCGCTTGCTGACCGGGACCGAGCAGATCCGGGACCGCTGGAAACGCGGGGTTTCGCTGGTCGAGAGCCTGATGGGCGACTCGGTCGGAAAGCTATACGTACAAAGGCATTTCCCGCCCGACGCCAAGGCGCGCATCGATGCGCTGGTGGACAATCTGCAGGAGGCCTACCGGGTCAGCATCAGCGACCTGGACTGGATGACGCCGCAGACCCGGGAGCGTGCCCTGACCAAGCTGCGCAAGTTCACCGCTAAGGTCGGCTACCCGGCGAAGTGGCGCGACTACTCCGCGCTGGTCATCGACCGCGATGACCTCTACGGCAACTGCCTGCGCGGGTATGCGGTCAACCACGACCGTGAGCTGGCCAAGCTGGGTGGACCGGTGGACCGTGACGAATGGTTCATGACGCCGCAGACCGTCAACGCGTATTACAACCCGGGAATGAACGAAATCGTCTTTCCCGCAGCCATTTTGCAGCCACCGTTCTTCGACGCCCAAGCCGACGACGCCGCCAACTACGGTGGTATCGGCGCGGTGATCGGACACGAGATCGGGCACGGCTTCGATGACCAGGGGGCCAAGTACGATGGTGACGGCAATCTCGTCGACTGGTGGACCGACGACGACCGCAGCGAATTCGGCGCCCGCACCAAGGCGCTGATCGAGCAGTACGAGGCATACATCCCCCGCGACTTGAAGGGCCAGCCAGGGCCGCCTCATGTCCAAGGCGCCTTCACCGTCGGCGAGAACATCGGCGACCTGGGCGGGCTGTCGATCGCGCTGCTGGCCTACCAGCTCTCACTCAACGGCGGACAGGCTCCGGTGATCGACGGGCTGACCGGCGTGCAGCGGGTGTTCTACGGCTGGGCTCAGGTGTGGCGCACCAAATCCCGTGCGGCTGAAGCCATCCGGCGGTTGGCCGTGGATCCGCACTCACCGCCGGAGTTCAGGTGCAACGGCGTCGTCCGCAATCTCGACGCCTTCTACCAGGCCTTCGACGTGGCCGAGGACGACGCGCTATTCCTGGCGCCGCAGCGCCGGGTCCGGATCTGGAACTAGCCCCCGGCCGCCACCAACGCCTCGATGCGGGCCGGCACATGCTTGTGCCAGGGCGTTCCGGCGTAGGAGTCACGCCACCCGGTCGACGTCAGCGCGTTCGGGGCTACACCTGGGACGACTGTTCGCCCGTCATCGGCGATGTAGTCCAGCCCAAATCCGTTGGGCAGGGCCGCATGTCCGGGCAGCATCGTCTCGGTGATCTCGACAGTCGCCTCGGCGCTGCCGGCCGCGGTGGTGATACGCGCCCGGCATCCGTCGACGAGGCCGAGGTCCTGGGCATCCTCCACGCTGACCCGCAGCGCTCCGTCGGCGTCGCGTTTACGCCAGGACGGGTCGCGGATAATGTCGTTGGCGGTGTACGCGCGCCGCTCCCCCACCGACAGCACGATCGGCAGCTCCGCGGTGGTCAGTTGCGGCGGCGCCGCGGCCAGGGCCCGCAAATCGTCCAGCATTTCCGGGATTTCGAGCGCGATCTTGTGATCGGAGTGGCTGATCAACGCGAAGTCGTCCTCGTAGTTGTGCGCGGTGAAGACGACCCCCGAGGGGTTGTTCAGGATGGCCTCGAACAGCGCGTTGCCGTCGGCGTGGCCGGCCCGTCGCACGGCCTCGGGATAAGTCATCGCCGTTTTCTGCGCCAGTCCCCACACCGCGGCGGCCCCGGCCATGCCCTCGGGCAGCGTCGGCCCGAGCGTTTCGTAGAGCACATAGGGCACCAGCCGCGCCATCGTCGGATTGCCCGCGACGGCGGTCAGGAATGCTTCGGCATACGCCTGCAGGCCCTGCTCGGCGGCCGCACGCAGCGGCCGTAGCTCCGCGTCGTCGAGGACACCGAGCGCCCGCACCAGCCGAGCCCAGATCTCCGGCTCGGGCAGTGTTCCCTCCAGCGGTTTGAGCAGTGGCCGGCGCAGGTGAAAGCCGTTGTGCGGGAACTCGAAATTGAAGAACGTCGCCTCGGTCTTCTCGTACTGGGACGCCGCCGGCAACACGTAGTGCGCCAGTCGGGCGGTCTCGGTCATCGCGACGTCGACGACTACCATCAGTTCCAGGGATTGAAAAGCCTCCCGGCACGCGGTCGAATCGGCCAACGAGTGCGCGGGATTACCGCTCTCCACGATCATCGCCCGGAACCGGTCCGGGTGATCGGTGCGGATCTCCTCGGGCACCACATTGGCGGGAATCAGACCGGCAATGACCGGCGCCCCGGTGACGGGCGTCCGGCCCGACACCGTGCTGAACAATGCGGCCACCGACGAATGTAAGTGCTGGCCACCCTTTTTCGCGAAGTTGCCGGTGAAGATCCAGAGCAGCTTGTTCAGGTAGGAGCTCAGGGTGCTGTTCGGTGCCTGCTGAATCCCGAGGTCTTCGAACACCGAGACGCTCTCGGCGCTGCCGATGCGCCGCGCCGCGGCACGCAGCAGTTCTTCGTCCACGCCGCAGCGCTGGGCGTAGTCGGCGATCGGGACGTCGCGCAGCGCGGCCCGCACGGCCTCAACGCCGTGCACGTGCTCGGCGAGAAACGCTTCGTTGCACAGGTTTTCCTGAACCAGCACGGCGGCCAGGGCGGCCAGACACCAGGCGTCGGTGCCCGGTCGCACCCGCAGGTGGAAGTCGGACATCTTCGCGGTGTCGGTCACCACGGGGTCGATCACGATCAGCGAACGTCTGGGATCCTTGGCGATCTCGTTGAGCACCACCCGGGCGCGCGGGAAGCTCTGCGACATCCAGGGGTTCTTGCCGACGAACACCGATACTTCGGCGTGCTTGAACTCGCCGCGGGTGTGGCCGCCGTACAGGTGCCCGTCCACCCAGGCTTCGCCGGTCTTCTCTTGCGCCAAAGCGTTTGACCGGTACTTCGACCCCAGAGCCTTGAGGAAGGCGCCGCTGTATGCGCCGCCCAGGTGGTTGCCCTGCCCACCGCCGCCGTAGTAGAAGATCTTGTCGCCACCGTAGGTGTCACGGATGTGTTTGAAACCTTCGGCGATCTCGACAATCGCAGTGTCCCAATCGATTTCCTCGTAGCTGCCGTCGGGGCGGCGGCGCATCGGGGAGGTGAGGCGGGCGCGGTTGTTCTGGTAGTGGTCCAGCCGCAACGCCTTGTTGCAGGTGTAGCCCTGCGAGGCGGGGTGGGCCTTGTCGCCGCGGATGCGCGACAGCGTGCGATCTTCGACTTGTACGACAATGCCGCAGTTGCATTCGCAGAGGATGCATGCGGTCGACTGCCACTCAGCGGCCATCGCGGGACTTCCTTTCGAGCTACTTCTGCAGGGCGGCCAGCAGCGAGTTGCGCAGCTGACGGTGAATGAGATCCAGCGGCGCCACGTCGCGCCGCACCCGGGCCAACACGATGGCGCCCTCGAGCGCCGAGATGGTCAGCACCGCAAGTTCGCTGGCTTGCACCGCCGGTATGCCGTCGGCGATCAGGCGTTGCGCGACCTGGCCGTTCCAGCGGTCGAACACCGCGGCCGCCCGTTCGATGACGGGTGCCATCCGCTCGCGGTCCTGCTGGTCGCCGGATTCGACGGAGACCGCCACGATCGGACAGCCCGCGCGGTAGTCGCTGTCGAGCAACTGGCGGCGGTACTTGTCGATCAGCGTGTCCAGCAAATCGAGGCTGCTGTAGGCCTTATCAATGACGGCGCCGACGTGTTCGCCGGCGTAGTCGACCGCCTCGCAGAGCAATTGGGTGCGGCCACCCGGGAAGTAGTGATAGGCCGAACCGCGCGGCGCCCCACTGTGCTCGAGCACGTCCGAGATCGCGGTGGCGTGAGCGCCGCGTTCCCGGATCAACAGCGCGGCGGAGATCACCATCCGCTCGCGTGGACTGCGCATCGCCACCCCTTTCGGCTTATGTATGATGCTATACATAAGCCCCCGGCCGGCGAAAGCTCTCGGCGTGAAATCGGTCGGCATCAGCCGCTGCGACTGCTCGGGGCATCGCGCGGGCGCGGATCTGCGGCCCCTTCACTACCAGCGGCCCACAGCACCTCGAACAGGTTGCGGTGCATCTCGACGTACTCGAGGCTCTCGACCACCAAGGCGAAGTTCTCCCGCCTGGACGAAATCATCGCCGCCGACACATCGCCGAGGATCATCGACATCGTGAAGACGTACTCGGTGGGCACATACCGGGTGCGGCGGTAGTCGTCGTAACTGGTGGGCCAGCCGCCCGGTAGGTCCTTCTCGGGTGACCGCAGCACATGCAGCCACAACTGCCGCTCCCGCCGGCCGGAGATGTACTCCTCCATCGCCTCGACCCCGGGCACGCTCAACAGGTCGCGCATCGACAGCACGGCGCGCAGCGGCGAAGGCCAGTCCAGGGTCTCGAACAACGCCGTCCGGATTCCACTGGCGCCGTCCAGGTACCGCACCCGCGGCGTCGTGCCGGCTTTGGCATGAAAGGCGCGCAGTTGGGGCACCACCGATTCCAGTACCCGGCGCCGCTGCCCCCATTCGTCCAGCAGGCGCTGCGGATCTGCCGCTCGCACAATGGTTCTGGGGCGTCCGCTGGCGTGCGGATCCTCGCGATGGCTGCCCCCCTCGATCAGCGACACCAGGCCGCGCCGGGCCAGGCGTTTGGCGATGTCGTATGCGTTGGTGCGGCTGATCTTCGACGCCTCGGCGAGCTGGGCAACGGTCGCCGAGTCTGTGTTGAGGGCGGCCAGGTAGAAGCGGGCCTCCTTCGGCTCCAGCCCCGCCTCAACCAGCTCTGCCCACATGGCGTCTCTCCGTCAATGGACCGTCAATGCACAAGGGCCTTTTCCACGCCGACGCCGGTCAGGGATCGAACCTCCATTTCCGCCTGCTTGGCCGGATCCTCGGGCCGGCGTCGCCCGAGGTAAGTGCCGATGATCCCCAGCGCGAACGCCAGCGGAATGCTGACGATGCCGGGGTTCGCCAGCGGAAACCATGCAAAGTCGTGGCGCGGGAACATCGCCGAGCGATTTCCGGATACCGCCGGCGAGAAGATGATCAGCACCAGGCAACTGAGCAGCCCGCCGTAGATACTGAACAAGGCGCCCAGGGTGTTGAAGTTCTTCCAGAACAACGAGTACAGCAGCGTGGGCAGGTTCGCCGACGCGGCGACGGCGAACGCCAGCGCCACGAGGAACGCCACATTCTGGCCCATCGCCAGGATTCCGAGAACGATGGCCAGGATGCCTATTACGACGACCATCGCCCGCGACACCCGAACCTGCTGTTCCTCGGAGGCCGCACCCCGTTTGATCACGCCGGCGTAGATGTCGTGGGCGAACGAGGTGGCTGCGGTGATCGCCAGGCCGGCCACCACCGCCAGGATCGTGGCGAATGCGACGGCGGCGATCACGCCGAGGAATACCGTTCCGCCCAGCTTGAATGCCAGCAACGGCGCGGCGGAGTTCTCTTTCCCGGCGGTCGCGAGGATCACGTCAGGTCCGACCAGCCAGGCGGCGCCGTAACCGATGGCCAACGAGAACAGGTAGAAGACTCCGATCAAACCGATCGCCCAGGTGACCGAGCGACGGGCCTGGATGCTGGTGGGAACCGTGTAAAAGCGCATCAGCACGTGGGGCAGGCCGGCCGTTCCCAGCACCAGGGCAATGCCCAACGACAGGAAGTCCAGCCGGGTGATGTGCGTGGCGCCGTACTTGGCGCCCGGACCGAGGATATCGCGACCGGCGACGGCCTCGTTGGCCGAATGGGCAACCACCGCTTGGGCATTGGCGAGCAGCCGGGAGAAGTCGCCGCGTACCGCGATCACGATCAGTGCGAACATGATCGCGGCTCCGGTCACCAGCAGAATGGCCTTCACCATCTGCACGTACGTGGTGCCCTTCATGCCGCCGATCAGCACATAGGCGATCATCAACCCACCGACGACCGCAACCACCGTCGACTGACCGGCCCGGCTGCGCACTTCGAGCAGTAACGCGACGAGCCCACCGGCGCCGGCCATCTGGGCGAGCAGGTAGAACAGCGAGACCGTAAGCGTCGACACGGCGGCGGCCATCCGGACCGGACGCTGCCGCAGCCGGAAGCTCAACACGTCGGCCATCGTGAAGCGGCCGGTGTTTCGCAGCATCTCGGCGACCAGGAGCAGCGCCACCAGCCATGCCACCAAAAAGCCGATCGAGTACAGGAATCCGTCGTAACCGTAGATCGCGATGGCGCCGGACACGCCGAGGAACGACGCGGCCGACAGGTAGTCACCGGCGATCGCGAATCCGTTTTGCGCCCCGGAGAACTCACCGCCGCCGGTGTAGAAATCACTGGGCCGCTTGGTGGTTCGACCGGCCCAGACCACCAGGGCCATCGAACCCGCGACGAACACCCCGAAGACCGCGATGTTGACCAGTGGGTTGCCGACGTTGCCAACAGCCGCAAGGGTCGAGGTCACGCGCTCGCTCCTTCGAGTTCGTGGCGGATCTTCGCGGCCCGCGGATCGAGGATCCGGCCGGCGAAGCGCAGGTAGACCACGGTGATTCCGAAAGTCGTGACGAACTGGCCGAAGCCAAGCAGCACACCGAGATTGACGTTGCCGAGCACCCTGGTCGCCATCAATGAATGCGCATACGTGGCGAGCAGCATGTAGGCCAGGTACCACGCGAGGAAGAACCCCGTCATCGGAAAGACGAATCGGCGCAGCCGGTGCCGCAGATCCTGAAACTCCGCGGTGGCTTGCATGCGCACGAAGTCCTCGAGCCCCAAGGCCGCTCGCGCCGCGCCGCGGCCTGCTGTCGAATCACCCTCTGAATGACCGTTATTGGACTGCTGCAGCGGCGCGATAGGCGGGGTGGGCCCACGTTGCTGTTGGCTGCTCGCTGTTGGCTGTGACACGTGAACCTCCGAATTCAGCACAAGTGGTCTGCCGAAAAGGGTCGACTTAGGAAATCGAGCGGATCGAATAGTGTTGTGCATCACTATAAGTGGCTAACCACCGTCGGCAACTCATCGGTGAAAGCCTTTGCCTATCACCTGGTCGACAGAAGCTCCCAGTGACCATCGTTGTCGAGAAATGTCGACAATCAGGTTGAATTCTTGCTCAAGGCAATGCGATTGACAGTTAATCGATAGAGTGGTCATCACGCACCGGGCCGGACTGGAAACATTGTCGATCGATCACAACAATCTCGAGAAGGGTCACGACATGTCATCACTTCGACTCCCGACAGTGGCTGTTGCCGCCGTGAACGCGGCGCCCGTCTTCCTCGACCTGCGAGCCAGCATCGACAAAGTCGAGGACCTGGTGGCAACCGCCGCCCGCGACGGAGCGCAGTTGGTCGTGTTCGGCGAGGCGTTTCTCGCCGGATTCCCGATCTGGAATGCCGTTCTGCCGCCGATCGATCAACACGGATGGCACGAACGCCTCGTCGCCGAGTCGATCGTCGTGCCCAGTCCCGAGACGGAGCGCCTCGGCCGCATCGCCCGCGCGAACAAGGTGACATTGTCGGTCGGAGTAAACGAACGCAATCCCGACAGCCTGGGCCAACTCTGGAATTCGAACCTGGTGTTCGACCCGAACGGGCGGCTGGTGAATCACCGTCGCAAGCTCGTGGCCACCTGGTACGAACGCCTCACCTGGTCACACGGAGACGCTCACGACCTGCGCCCGGTCGAGCTCGACGGGTGGTACCTGGGCGCTCTCATTTGTGGCGAAAACACCAACACGCTAGCGAGATTCACCCTGCTCGCCCAGGGGGAACGGCTGCATATCGCGACCTACCCGCCGGCCTGGCCGTTCGACGGCCGGTCCGAGGACTTCGACTACGACCTCTGCGAGTTCATCCGGCTGCGCAGCGCCGCCCACGCGTTCGAGGGCAAGGTATTCGTCGTCGTCGCGGCGACGACACTGGACGACACCGCCGTGAGGGCGGTCGCCGGCGGCGACACCCGCATCGAAAAGGCTTTGACGGCAACACCTCCCGCCGCGATGGCGATCGGCCCCGACGGCCGGATCGTGGCCGGTCCGATGACCCAGGCGGAGGGAATCCTGCACGCCGAGGTCGACCTGCGCAAGGAGGTCGTCGCCAAGCAAGCCCATGACATCGTCGGCACCTACAACCGTGCGGACATCTTCAGCCTGTCGGTCGACATGACGCGCCCGGCGATCCTGCGCCCGAATCACCAGGCAAGCCAACCGAATCAGACTGACTCGGCCACCGAGGCCCGCGTCGTCGTCACGAACAATCTCGGCGCGGCCCCGGCCGGCTAGTTGGTGATCCAGTCGCTGGAGCCGTCGTTCTTCTTGTACGACCCACCGCTGGAGTTCTTCACGATGATCGGATCCCCGGGACCGAAGTTGTCGAAGAACCACCTGGCGTTGCTGGGACTGATGTTGATGCAGCCGTGGCTGACGTCGCGCTTGCCCTGATCGTCCACCGACCACGGCGCGCTGTGCACGAAGTCGCCGACGTTGTCGAACCGGACGGCCAGCTCGACGGTCACCTTGTAGCCGTAGGTCGAGTTGACGGGAACCCCGTAGGTCGAGGAATCCATCACCACCGAGGGCATCTTCTCTTGCACGTAGTAGGTGCCGTTGGGGGTTTGGTGGTTACCGGCCGTCATGCCCATCGACATCGGGATCGTCTTCTCCAGCGTGCCGTTGCGGGTCACCGTGAGTTGGTGCGTCGCGTCGTCGGCCGTGGCGATCAGCTGGTCGCCGGTCCGGAAGCTGGACTTGGTGCCGCCGGCGTCGATGTTGACCGCGGTGTTGGCGGGCCAGAAGTTGATCGGGCGCCAGCGCAGCTGGGTCGGAGTCATCCAGTAGAACTTGCCCGGGACCGGGGGGATCGACGAGACGTGCACGGCGGCCTGGGCGGCGCCGGCGTCGTCGACCCGTCCCGGGAAGTTGATGATGATCGGCTGCGCGACACCCACCATCGATCCGGTCTTCGGGACGAACGTGGGCGTCCCGAACGGCGCGGTGCCGGTGAACGGCGTCGGGTCCTGACCGTCGGCGGCACCGGCCGCGGCCGCCACGACGCCGGGCGGCGCCCACAGCGGCGGTGGCGGCGCGTCTCCGGGCGGCGGAGGTGGCAATCCTGGCAACGGCGGCAGTTCGAACGGCGGCGGCGGCGCGGGGGGCGCGGCGACCACGTTCGGGTCGGCGGGAACCGGGTCCGGGTCGGCGAGTGCGGGGCCGGCGCCGAGCACCAGCACGGCGGCGACGCCGACTGCGTTCAGAGCCGCGAAGAGGCTTGCCCTCGTCCAGCCCGACATATGCGTACCTCCAGTCAGTTACTGGTCCCCAGTGTGGCATAGCGCCGCCACCAGCTACCTAATCCGGGCCGTCCACGGCACCGTTTCGGCCGCATTTAGGCCCGGTGAACTGCCTAGCTAGGAATCGCGTGAGCTTGCCGGAGCAACGTCGAGCATCCGTCGATTGACGGCAATTCCGACCAGCGCGATTCCCATCAAACCCGCCGATGCGGTGAGCATCGTGGCCACGCTGTGCTCGTACAACAGGCCACCGGATAGTGAGCCGGCCATGATGCCCACCTGGAACGCCGTCACGTACAGCCCGGACGCGCCGTCGGGGTCGTCGGCGCCGTTGCGCATCGCGGCGGATTGCATCATCGGGGACACCGCGGTGGCCATCGCGCCCCACAGCACGATCGCGGCGGTCCCGATCAGCGCGCTCGCCACGGTGGTGGTGCGATCGCCGAACGCCAGCGCGGTCAGCACCACGAACGCGACGGTCAACCCGGCCATGCACAGGATGATGGCGCCCCGGGGCCGCCGGTCCAGCGGCCGTGCCACCAGGGGCACCGACAGCAGGCCCGCCAAGCCATACGCGGCCAGCAGCCAGGCCTGGTTCGGTCCGCGCACGCCGACGACGTCGCGGATGACCACCGAGATGTAGGTGTAGGACACGAAATGGCCGGTCACCGCGACCATCGCGAGCAGGCTGACCGTGATCAACCACGGGTTGCGGTGGTGACGCGACCGCGGGCCGACGCAGGCCAGCTGGTCCTCGGTGAGCACCATCTGCGGCAGCATCGCCCGGGCGGCGATCGTCACGACGACGGCCGCTACCAGCACACACACCACCGCCAGCCGCCAGCCCCA
The DNA here is from genome assembly GCF_059812735.1 of Mycobacterium sp. NGS40. Taxonomy (NCBI): domain Bacteria; kingdom Bacillati; phylum Actinomycetota; class Actinomycetes; order Mycobacteriales; family Mycobacteriaceae; genus Mycobacterium; species Mycobacterium sp. NGS40. The sequence goes on along the minus strand of NZ_JCALDG010000003.1, from coordinate 331,293 downwards.
CATCAGGCTCAACGCCGCCGTGAGCGGGCTACCGACCACCAGAGCCAGGCTGGTCCCGACATAGATGGAGGTCGTCGCGCGGCCGGCATGGCTGGCCGGCACCAGCCGGGTGGCGATCGGGGCGATCACCGCCCACAGCAGGCCGTGCGTGAACGCGCACAGCACGCGTCCGGCCGCCAGCACCCCGAAGGTGGGTGCCAGCGCCGAGATGGCCTGCGAGGCGGTCAGGCAGGTCAGACTGAGCAGCAGCGCGCGCCGGCGCGGCCAGTGCGCGGTCCAGCGCACCAGCGGAACCGTCGTCAGCGCCGCGACCAGCGCATACCAGGTCAGCAGGGTGCCGACGTAGACGACGCTGACATGCAGGTCGCGGGAGATCGCCGACAGCGCGCCCACCGGCAGGATCTCGGCCGTGACATAGATGAAGGCCGCCGCTGCCAGCACCGCCAGCTGCACGGCGATCCGTGGCGTCCACGTTCGCGCGGTGGCGGCGGCTGTTCCGGTTTCGGCAGTCATGGCGTGGGATACGGTATCGGCCGGGCTCCCCAGTTCCTGGGTTGTCGTGCCTAATGCGATCACACTGCCTTACCGTACGCACCTCAACAACGGGTTCGGCCAACTTAGGACCGCAACACCGGTCTCAACTACGTCACCGATCAGGAACGAACGAGACGCGCAATGGCCGCGGATGCCTCGGCGAGCTTCTCGTCGGCGTCGCTGCCGCCCTCGGCGACGGCGCGGGTCACACAGTGTCCGAGGTGCTCGTCCAGCAGGTTCAGCGCCACCGACCGCATCGCGCTGTTCACGGCGCTGATCTGGGTCAGCACGTCGATGCAGTACTTGTCGTCCTCGATCATCTTGGCGATGCCGCGCACCTGGCCCTCGATGCGCCGCAGCCGCTTGGCGTAATTGTCCTTCTGCTGCGAGTATCCGTGTGGAGTCGTCATCTCAGCCTCTCTGCGGCGTGTCAAACCTCCACGATACCCTATACCCCAGCGGGGTATTGCCCGTGAAATTGGCTTGTCCTGGCCGCGCATACTTGATCAATGGCCCTGCACACCGAGGCGGCAACAGCCGACATCAAGCCCCGTAGTCGTGACGTCACCGACGGTCTGGAGAAGACCGCCGCCCGGGGCATGCTGCGTGCCGTAGGCATGGGCGACGAAGACTTCGCCAAGCCGCAGATCGGTGTCGCCTCGTCCTGGAACGAGATCACGCCGTGCAACCTCTCGCTGGACCGGCTGGCCAAGGCGGTCAAGGAGGGGGTGTTCGCCGCCGGCGGCTACCCGCTGGAATTCGGCACCATCTCGGTCTCCGACGGCATCTCGATGGGCCACGAAGGCATGCACTTCTCCCTGGTGTCCCGCGAGGTGATCGCCGACAGCGTCGAGACCGTGATGCAGGCCGAACGACTCGACGGCTCGGTGCTGCTGGCCGGCTGCGACAAGTCGCTGCCCGGCATGCTGATGGCCGCCGCGCGCCTGGACCTGGCGTCGGTGTTCCTCTACGCGGGCTCGATCCTGCCGGGCGTGGCCAAACTCTCCGACGGCAGCGAGCGCGAGGTGACGATCATCGATGCGTTCGAGGCCGTCGGCGCCTGCTCGCGTGGGTTGATGTCGCGCGAGGACGTCGACGCCATCGAGCGCGCGATCTGTCCCGGCGAGGGCGCGTGCGGTGGGATGTACACCGCGAACACGATGGCCAGCGCCGCCGAGGCACTGGGCATGTCACTGCCCGGCAGTGCCGCTCCCCCGGCCACCGACCGCCGCCGCGACGGGTTCGCCCGGCGCAGCGGACAGGCCGTCATCGAACTGCTGCGCCGCGGCATCACCGCCCGCGACATCCTCACCAAGGAAGCCTTCGAGAACGCGATCGCGGTGGTGATGGCGTTCGGTGGTTCGACCAACGCGGTGCTGCACCTGCTGGCGATCGCCCACGAGGCCGAGGTCGCGCTGACGCTCGATGACTTCAGCCGGATCGGGTCCAAGGTGCCGCACCTGGCCGACGTCAAGCCGTTCGGCCGGCACGTGATGTCGCACGTCGACCACATCGGCGGCGTCCCGGTGATGATGAAGGCACTGCTGGACGCGGGGCTGCTGCACGGCGACTGCCTCACGGTGACCGGCCACACCCTGGCCGAGAACCTGGCCGCCATCGAGCCGCCCGATCCGGACGGCAAGGTGCTGCGCGCGCTGAGCGATCCGATCCACCCGACGGGTGGGATCACGATCCTGCGTGGGAGCCTGGCCCCGGAGGGGGCGGTGGTCAAGTCCGCCGGTTTCGACTCCGACGTGTTCGAAGGCACCGCAAGGGTTTTCGATGGCGAGCGGGCCGCCCTGGACGCGCTCGAAGACGGCACCATCACCAAGGGTGACGCGGTGGTGATCCGCTACGAGGGCCCCAAGGGCGGGCCCGGGATGCGCGAAATGCTGGCCATCACCGGGGCGATCAAGGGTGCCGGGCTGGGTAAAGACGTGCTGCTGCTCACCGACGGCCGGTTCTCCGGCGGAACCACCGGCCTGTGCGTGGGACACATCGCACCGGAGGCAGTGGACGCCGGACCGATCGCATTCCTGCGCGACGGCGACCGGATCCGGCTCGACGTGGCCGGCGGCACCCTGGACGTGCTGGGCGACGCGACCGAATTCGCTTCTCGCCAAAGTGGTTTCACCCCTCCTGCGCCGCGTTACAAGACCGGCGTGCTGGCCAAGTACGTCAAGCTGGTCAGCTCGGCCGCGATCGGCGCGGTCTGCGGCTAACCGCCGCGAGCGGGGTTCAGAGTTCTTTGACCAACGCGATGGCGAAGCCGTCCCAGTGCTTGGCTCCGACCGTCTGAATCACCGCGGTGTCCAGTTGCGCGTGCTCACCCATCAGCTGCAGCGTCTCCCGGGTGGCGGCCACTTTCTCATCATCGGAATCCGGTGACAGGATTTCGCCTTCCCGAATTACGTTGTCCACCACGATGAGTGCACCGACGCGGGTCAGCTTGATCGCCCACTCCAGATACTTGGGATAGTTCTCCTTGTCCGCATCGATGAACACGAAGTCGAAGGGGTCGCCGTTCAGTGTCCGCAGGGTTTCCAGCGCCGGGCCGACAACCACCTGGACCCGATCGACGACGTTGGCCCGCTTCAGATTGGCGCATGCGACGTCGGCGTGCTTGGACTCGAATTCCAGCGTCACCACCTGTCCGTCCGGGCCCACCGCACGCGCCAGCCAAGTGGTGCTGAAGCCACCGAGGGTGCCGATTTCGAGAATGCGCCGCGCCTGGATGGCACCGGCCAGCAGCGACAGGAACTTGCCCTGCTGCCACGACACCGCGATCTGCGGCAGACCGGCGGCGTTGCTGGCCTCCAGCGCCGCGGACAAGGCCGGATCGTCACCGATCACGGTGCTGTCCAAGAAGGCGTCGACGTCTTGCGGGGTGGGTTCGTCGGTCATGCGATCCACGCTAGCCGCACGCGGCGCCGGCCGCCGTCTCGCACCTGGTCGCGCATCCAATCGATAACGGACCCAACGCCGAGGCTTTACCAGATACCCGTATGGGGTATACATTGAGCGTGGCGGCCCGATCGTCGGGCAACCACGGAAGGTATCCACTGGATTGCGGTGAACCAACCGGGATCCCGTAACAGACAAGGGTGATTCACATGGCGCACTACGACGAGGGGACCCAGCTGACGTGCGGTCACGAGGGATGCGGATGTCGCGTCCGCATCGAGGTCGCATGCCACTGCTCGGGCGCGGACGAGGACTACCGCTGCTCCTGCGGCGAAGCATTGGTGCCCGTCAAGTAAATCCAGCCGGCCGGTCGTCGCGTTCGACGTGCCAATCAGCGCCCGAACGCACGACCGGCCAGCTCGACCTCGGCCGTCAGCCGAACCGCGGCCGCCGAGGCGCCGACCGCCACCTGGTACTGGCCCGGCTCGATCCGCCAGCTGCCGCGTTCGTAGCGGGCGAGCAAGCGCGGATCCGCGGAGATCGTCACCCGGCACGTCGCACCCGGGTCCAACTCGACCCGCTCGAATCCCAGCAACCGCAGGCGTTGGTGAGTCAGATACAACTGTGGAATATCGGCCCCGCTCCGCTGGCCGGTGTTGACGACGCTGAAGCTCGCCGTGACCGTGTCACCACCGGTGACCACTAAGTCGTGGTATTCAAAACTGGTGTAGGACAAGCCATGACCGAACGCGAATAACGGCGTGTGACCCTGACCGGCGAACCACCGGTAACCGACCTCGGCTCCTTCGAAGTAGTCGATCGCGGTCGGCGTGCCGAACGCGGCGCCGAGGTCGGGCAGCTCCGGGCGCGGCGTCTGGTCCAGTCCGTCCGGAAACGTGATCGGCAGGCGCCCCGATGGATTCACTTGTCCGGCAACGATCTCCGCGATCGCCTGGCCGCCGGCCTGGCCCGGATACCACGCCTGCAGGATCGCGCTCGCCGAATCTCGCCACGGCATCGCCACCGGGTTACCGGTCTCCAGCACCACCACCGTGTTCGGGTTGGCGGCCGCGACCGCGGCGATGACCTCATCCTGACCCCACGGCAGCGACAAGTCGGCACCGTCGAAACCCTCGCCCTCGACCCGGATCCCGAACACGATCGCTACGTCGGCCCGCCGCGCGGCCAGCACCGCTTCGGCCGGACTGAGGCCGGGATCGAACTCGAGCCGCGCGTGGGGCAATTGCTTCCTGAGTTCCTCGACCGGGCTGGACGGCAACAGGTAGAGATTTCGGGTGCCTCCGGTCAGACCCGCTCCCCCGATCGGGACCACCTGCGCGTAGCCGCCGGGAGGAACGACGGTACTCGAGCCGCAGCCCGTCGGAACTCCCAGCTGCGCGTGGCCGCCGATCACGGCGATGTGGGCATCGGGTGCCAGCGGCAGCACTCCGCGGTTCTGCAGCAGCACGGTGCCCCGGCGGGCGATCTGCAGCGCAATCTCGTTGTGGGCGGCCATATCCGGCTCGGGAGCGTCCCGGTCGATTCCGACCGCGAACATCGAACGCAGAATCCGCCGAACCATGTCGGACAGGCGGTCTTTGGGCAGTTTTCCGTCGGCGTAGGCGGACCGCAGCGGTTCGGTGAATGCCTCCGCACCCCAGAACACGGTGTCGATCTGGGCACCGCATTCCTGGTCCAGGCCGGACAGCGCGCACTCCCAGCCGGGTGTGGCGCCCCAGTCGGACATGACCCAACCCCGATATCCCCAAGCGTCTTTCAGGATGTCGTTGAGCAGCAGCCCGTTCGCCGAGGCATAGTCACCGTTGACCTTGTTGTAGGCGGTCATCACGGCACCGGGCGCAGACCGCTCGATCGCGATCTCGAATGCCAGCAGGTCGGACTCGCGATGCGCGTCGGGGTCGATAACCGCGTCCAGCCAATGCCGGTTGGTCTCGTTGCAGTTCAGCGAGTAGTGCTTGACGGTCGAGATGACGCCCTGCTGCTGGATTCCGTTGACGGATGCGGCGGCGATCGTGGCCGTCAAAAGTGGGTCTTCCGAGACGTATTCGAAGTTGCGGCCGTTGCGAGGGTCGCGCGCCAGGTTCATCGCGCCCGCCAGTTGCACGTTGAATCCGCGGCTGCGCGCCTCGCGTCCGATCACGGCGCCGGCGGCGTGCGCGAGCGCCGGATCGAAACCGGCGGCCAGCGCCAGGCCGGCCGGCAGCGCGGTCGCGGTGTCACCCGGGCGGTAGCCGGGATTGGTGACGCCGAGCCCGGCATCACTCATCCGCAGCGCCGGGATACCAAGCCGGGGAATCCCCGGCACGTAGCCCGCACTCATCGGGGTGCCGGGCGGGATGCGGTCGTCCGGCAGTGGCCACAGTTCCGACGTTCCCATCACCGCGACCAGCAACGTGAAGCGTTCGTCGTCGGTCATCCGGCTCTCGACGTCGCGGGCCCGGGCGTCCGGATCGGCTAATTCGCCCATTTCACCCCTTCTTTGGCGTACACCACCCGCAACACATGCCCGAGCTCCGGTCCCATCACCGACTGCGCCAGCGTGCAGAGCGTGTCGACGAACTCCGGACCGTGTGCCGGCTGCACCTGGCACAGGTGATGTGCGACTTCGTGCAGCACCACCAGCTCGCGCAGCGCCCAGTCGGCGGTGTGACGGTCGGGAACCGCGATAATGCCTGTGTCCTCGTAGTTTTCGTAATGAGCCGCGGTCGCGGCCCGGCGCGGGCGCACTCTCAGCGGCGCCACCTCGGGCCACCGTTCGCGTACCGCCGGCAGCGCAAGCACCTGGTCAACATAGCGCTGTACGGACGCCACCGAGCCGAATCGCGCTTCCGGCGGCAGCGTCAACTGGGTGCCGAAGAATTCCACGGCCGACGATCGGTGCTCGGCGGCACGGTCGAACAACGTGCGGACGAATTCCTCGGCGGCATACACCTTGGCGCGCTGGGTATCCCGCTTCGGCGCCTCCCCGGCGGTCACGTGCCCAGCGCGCTCCGCGCTCCGGGCAGTTCGGTGCTGTTGCCGAGCCGCGCCCGCTTGCCGGCCCGATCACCCGCGCGCCGCGCCGCCGACGAGTATCCCGCTGTCGCCCGGCTGACCTGGTAGGTGCCGCGCGCCTTGGACGCCTTGCGGTAGTGATCGTGCAGCTCGATATCTTTGTCCCGCAATGCGATAGCGGTTCCTGGCCGGCGGCTGCTGTCCTTGGTGGCCTCGCGCCGGGCCTCTTCGCGCGCCTCGCTCAGCCGGTGGCCGATGCGTGCCCCGAAGGCCAGCTGGAAGTTCAGCCGGGCGGTGATCGTCGGGGTGGGCCGGTGCGCGCCCGAGGCAAGGTAGGCGTCCGAGGCGCGCACCATCTGGACGACCAGGCTGGCGTAGAGGGCGTGGCTGGCGTCGATGTCCTCGGCAAACCCGTAGGCGTAGACGAACGTCGAATTCGACGCCACATCGCAGCGCACGTCGTTGGCCGATGCGATCAGCACGAATAGCTGCACGTAGGTCCGCAGCCCCTTGGTGCCGGCCGCCCCGATCGTGATGGTCCGCTGCGTCGGCGCCTGGGCCGCCGAGCGGTTGGACGAATGCGAACGGGCGACCGCCAAGTCGATGGACGCCGCCGTCGCCAACCGTTGCGCGGCCGTCATGAAGGCATCGGCCTCGTGCGCGTTGTCGGTGCCCTCGGCCTGACGCAGCAGCGCGGCGATGCGCGCCAACATTTTGTCGTCAGTCATAGCGCCGCTCCTCTTCATCGCTCCGCTCTGCATCGTCGCCGGCGCGGGTCATAGCGCCGCTCCTCTTCATCGCTCCGCTCTGCATCGTCGCCGGCGCGGGTCATAGCGCCAAACTACGGGAGCATCCCGACAATTCGCTCAACGCTCACAGGCGCTCGGTGATCCAGGCGACGACGTCGTCGAGCACCTGATCCTGCTCCGGTTCGTTGAAGACCTCGTGGTAGAGCCCCGGGTAGACCTTCAGCGTGACGTCGGTGGATCCCACGCATGCGACCAGTCGACGACTTCCGGCGACGGGCACCAGCCGGTCGCATTCGCCGTGCACCACCAGCAGCGGAGCGGTCAGGGCCGGCGCGCGCTGCGGCATGGTCTCGCTGACTTCCAGCATCGCCCGGCCGACACCGAACGGGATCTTTCCGTGGTAGACGAGCGGGTCGGCCTTGTAGGCGGCCACCACGGCGGGGTCACGGGAGATGGCGTCGACGTCGAGGTCCTGCACCGGCACGCCGGGCAGCACCGAGCCCAGGACTTTGGCGGCGAACGCCACCAGCCCGGGCACCGCGTCCTGCGCGGCCACCACCGGCCCGGACAGCACCATCAGGTCGTAGTTGTCCGGGCGCTCGACACCGTAGGCGAAGACGATGCCGCCGCCCATGCTGTGCCCGAGCACGATAATTTTGAGGCCGGGGTGTTCGCGGGTGGCGATACCGACCAGGGTGTCGAAATCGGCGGTGTACTCCGACACGTCGCGCACCAGCATGCGTTTGCCGCCGGAGCGGCCGTGCCCGCGGTGGTCCAGCGCGTAGGTGACCAGGCCGGCCTGCTCGAAGCGCTGGGCGACATGGTCGTAGCGGCGCGCATATTCGCCGAGACCGTGCGACAGCACCACCACGGCCCGCGGCGGGGTATCCGGCGTCCAGACGTCGTACACAATGCGGACGCCGCCGAGGCCGTCGAAGTTCCGTTCAGTGCGGGTCACGGGTCGTCCTAGTCATTAGGGGCAGCGTAATGGCTCCTGCGGCTCTGTTGTCCGAGGCGCTGCGTAGGCTCAGTCGGGTGAGCGTGCTCGCGGAGAATTCCGGCGACGCAGAAATCCCCGCAACGGGCGGGGGCCACGGCGATTTCTCGGCTCATGCGGAGCCGTATCGCCGCGAGCTGCTGGCGCACTGCTACCGGATGACCGGCTCCCTGCACGACGCGGAAGACCTGGTGCAGGAGACGCTGTTGCGGGCGTGGAAGGCCTACGACCGGTTCGAAGGCAAGTCCTCGATTCGCACCTGGCTGCACCGCATCGCCACCAACACCTGCCTGACCGCGCTGGAGGGCCGCACGCGCCGGCCGCTGCCCACCGGGCTCGGCGGGCCCAGCTCGGATCCGACGGCCGAGCTGGTGGAACGCCGTGAGGTGCCGTGGCTGGAACCATTGCCCGACACGACGGAGGATCCGGCCGACCCGTCGGTGATCGTGGGTTCGCGCGAATCGGTGCGGTTGGCGTTTGTCGCTGCGCTGCAGCACCTCTCACCGCGGCAGCGGGCGGTGCTGCTGCTGCGCGACGTGCTGCAGTGGAAGGCCGCCGAGGTGGCCGACGCGATCGGTACCACCACGACCGCAGTCAACAGCCTGCTGCAGCGGGCCCGGACCCAGCTGGAAACCGTCGGGCCCAGCTCGAATGACCGCCTGGCGCCGCCGGATTCGTCCGAAGCGCAGGACCTGCTGGCCCGCTACATCGCGGCGTTCGAGTCCTACGACATCGACCGGCTGGTCGCGCTGTTCACCGCCGAAGCGGTCTGGGAGATGCCGCCGTACACCGGTTGGTACCAAGGTCCGCGGGCCATCATCACCCTGATTCATCAACAGTGCCCCGCCGAACTCCCCGGCGACATGCGGATGATCCCGCTGATCGCCAACGGGCAGCCCGCCGCGGCGATGTACATGCGGGCCGGCACGCAGCACGTGCCGTTCCAGCTGCACGTGCTCGATGTCCGCACCGACGGGGTGTCGCATGTGGTTGCATTTCTGGACGACACTTTGTTCACGAAGTTCGGGCTGCCCCGCTCCCTGTGACGGGGCGGACCCCGATCGAGAAGGGTTGCGCCCATGACGGAATCCCCCAGCATCACGCCGGTGTCCGGCAAGCCGCTCTTGTTGTTGGGCGGCTTCGATATCGGCGACCTCGGCTATGTCGCCGAAGAGTTCTTCGTCTCGGGCACGGCCACGTCGTACGCGCCGGCCTCGGAGTTGCAACCCGACGGCCGGTGGACCGTAACACCTTCCGGCACCGCCGATTACACGACGCGGGTCGTCGCGCTCACGCCGTCTGATCCGGCGCGGTTCAACGGGACCGTGCTGGTCGAGTGGCTCAACGTCAGTGGCGGCATCGACGCGCCGGCGGTGTGGATGATGGCGCACCGCGAAATCATCCGGTCGGGTTACGGCTACGTCGCGGTCTCGGCGCAGAAGGTCGGGGTGGACGGCGGTGCCAGCTTGCTCGGTTTCGACATGTCGCTCAAGAGCCAGGACCCGACGCGGTATGCGGCACTGAGTCACCCGGGCGATGCGTTCAGCTTCGACATCTTCTCGCAGACCGGTGAGCTGGCACGCAGTGCTGACATCCTGCGCGGCCTGCGGCCCGAACACCTTGTCGCCCTGGGTGAATCGCAATCGGCGATGTTCCTGACCAGCTACGTCAACGCGGTCGATCCGCTGGCCGGAGCGTACGACGGCTTCTTGGTGCATTCACGATTCGCTTCCGCCGCACCGCTGGACGGCGGCTCGGTGCTCGACGAATTTCAGGTGAACGTGCCCGAAGCCGTCAACTTCCGCGCCGACCTGCGCGTGCCACTGCTGACGATCATCACCGAAACCGACCTGTTCGGTGCCGTGCGGCATGGCTACTACTTCGCCCGGCAACCCGACAACGAGCGGCTGCGGGTCTGGGAGATCGCCGGTGCCGCACACGCCGACAACTACACGATCCAGGTGGCACCGATCGACACCGGCTCGGCGCCACTGCAGGACATCGTGGCCGCCTATGCACCCACCAACATGCTGATGGGCCAGCAACTCGACCATTACATCAATTTCGCGCCGCAGCATCACTATGTCGTGCAGGCCGCGATCGCGGCGCTGACCACTTGGGTCCAGACCGGTCAGACAGCGCCCGCTGCCCCTCCCATCGAGATGACCGAAGCCGAGCTGCCCCAACCGATTCTGGATGGCAACGGCCTCGCAAGGGGCGGCCTGCGGACGCCGTGGGTAGACGTGCCGCTGGCCCGGACGTCGGGAGACGGCGCCTGGGACAACGCGCCGGAGAACGTGATGTCGGCGATCTTCGGTTCCGGCGAGCCCTTCGACGAGGCCACCGTGCGACGGCTCTACCCGGGCGGGGCCGCGCAGTACCTGGGCAGTTTCATGGCGGCGCTGGATTCAGCCATCCAGTCCGGCTTCATCCTGCCCGCAGACCGTGCCGAGATCCTCGAGCTGGCCAGCGCCATCTACCCCGGCGACGATTCCTGAAGTCCGCGTTCATCTTTCGACGGCCAGCACGTCGCGCACCGCGGCGTCGACGGTGCTCAGCACCTCGGGGTCGATACCCGAGCGGCCACGCACCAGGATCGAGGCGACATTGGGTGCCGGCAGGCCCTCGGCCGGGCACACGCCGTCGGGAAGCTTGTCGATCTTTGGCAACAGAGCCAACCCGAGACCCGAGCGCACCGCTGCGTAAAGACCGGCCAGATCACCACATTCGGCGACGACCTCGTAGTCGACACGATGCTTCTCGAGCAGCGCGAAGGCCGGCTCGCGCAGGGTGCACGGTTCGGCATAGATCACCAGCGGCAGTGGCCCTGCCTGCTGGAAGTTGAATGTCCGTGCTGAAACCCATTGCAGTTGAACGATTCCCGAAGCATTGGCACGATCCAGCCCGGATCCGTCGAGCATGATCGCCAAGTCCACCAGCCCGCGGTCGATCGCGTCCGCCAGGGAAACGTTGCGGTCCAGCCGGAATCGCGGACGCCGGTCGGGCAGGCGTTCGCCCAGCACGCGGGTCAGGGCGGGCAGCATCACGTCCGCACCGTGCTCGGTGGCGCCGACCGTGAGCACCTTCTGTTCGGTCGCGCCGAGATCGTCGAGCGCTGCGTCGTGCGCCGCCAGAATCGTGCGTGCATGCCGCAGCACCCGCTGCCCCATCTCGGTGAACAAGACGCCTCGCCCGGAGCGCTCCACCACCGGCTCGCCGACCACACTCTCGACTTTTCGCAAGTGCTGACTGACCGCGGACTGACTCAGGTGCAACGCGGCGGCCGCGCGGTGAAATCCGCCACAGTCGGCCACCGCCACGAGGCTGCGCAGCGGCGCGATATCGAGTACCTGTGCCATGCCGTCACCCTAGTTCGATCAGCATAAATGATCAATAATCCAGGGTTGGGACGGTAAATACCCGTTCACGTGCGGATGACCGATAAGTAATCGAAATCGGTCCTGATCGCCAATAATCGTTGGACTTAATAGGTGGCCGTTCGCGAGCATGGTGGAATGCACCTGCCACGCATGCCTTTGAGTACCGCTTCGGCGGTGACGCTGACCTATGCGATCGGGTATCCCATCGGTGCGCTCGCAGTGGCCGAAATGACCCCGATGGCCGTGCTGGTGCTGCGCTTCGGCTTCGCCGCCGTCATCCTCGCGGCGTGGGCCCTGCTGGCCCGCGCGTCGTGGCCACGCGGCGCGCAGTTCGGTCACGTCATCGTCGCGGGCCTGCTGATCCAGGCCGTGCAGTTCTGCTGCCTGTACGAGGCCTTGCTGCTCGGGGCGTCCGCGGTGCTCTGCGCGGTGGTGATCGCGATGAATCCGGTAATGACGGCCATCCTGGCGACGCTGTTCCTGTGCGAGCCGCTTGGCCGGCTGCGGATCGTCGCCCTGGTTCTCGGCGTCGCCGCCGTACTGGCCGCCTGTGCGCGGCGACTGATGGGCATGCACGGCGTCGACCCGGTCATGTTGCTGCTTTTGCTTGGGCTGCTTGGCCTTTCGGCCGGTGGGGTGTATCAGCAGCGGTTCTGCAAGGGCGTCGACTTCCGCACGATGAGTGCGGTGCAAAACTGCGTGGCGTTCATTCCCGCGGCGGCGCTGGCGATGCTGACACCGTTCGCCGTGCACGATGCGGGCAAAGCCGCGGCCGCGATCGCGGCCATGGTGCTGTTCAATGCGACGCTCGCGGTCAGCATTTACCTGCGCGCCATCAGCATTCACGGCGCGGCGGCGGTGGCGATGCTGTTCGCGATCATCCCCGCGGCTGCCGCGGTGCTGAGCTGGCTGATGCTGGGTCAGCGCCCGGACGTCGGAGTCGCGATCGGGCTGCTCGCCGGTGGCTTGGCGTGCTGGCTGAACAGCCGGGCCGCCGGCCGGCACCGCGCCCAGACACCGAGCCCCGAGCCGGAATTCGCGCCCGCGGCACGCAACATGGTGAGTTGCACAGCGGCCGAGTAGTGACGGCGATCGCCGTTGGCGGCGGATCAGGCTGTGCCGCTCAACAGACAATGACGGCACCTCACGCGCCCGGTTCGACGGCGAAACTTGTCGTACCCCGCTGCGATGATGTCGTTATGTCGTTGACCGCTTTGTCGAGCGTCGTTGAATCGCGCCCGCCCGACCGTCTGGGGGTGTTGTTCGAGGAGTTGGCGGAGTTGGCCGGTCAGCGCAATGCCATTGATGGGCGCATCGTGGAGATCGCCGCTGAGATCGAGCGCGACGAGCTGTGCGGGGCCACCGGTGCGCGCTCAGTGGCGGCGTTGCTGGGCTGGAAGCTGGCCCTGTCCTCGGCGAATGCCCACACGATCACCACGATCGCGGGCCGGCTCGAGGAATTCCCGCGGTGTGCGGCCGGGATGGCCGAGGGTCGGCTGTCGCTGGATCAGGTCGGCGTCATCGCCGCCGGCGCCGGTCAGGGATCTGATGAGCACTATGCGGCGCTGGCCGAGGTCGCCACGGTCCGCCAGCTGCGTACCGCGGTCAAACTCGAACCACGACCCCAGCCCGACCCGCGGCCCGAACCGGCGCCCTCGATCACCCAGACCTCGGACGAGGAGTTCACGTGTTGGCGGATCAAACTCCCCCACCTAGACGCCGCGAAGTTCGACGCCGCGCTGGCCTCACACCGTGACGCGCTTTTCGCCGAATGGAAACGCGACCACGCCGAAAGCGACCCCGAGCACAGGCCCCCGCTGCCGAACACCATCGACGCGTTGATGCGGCTGGTGGAGGCCGGCTGGGATAGTGAAGCCACCCGCCGCCCGCACGGGCAGCACACCACCGTGGTCGTGCACCTCGACGTGCAGCAGCGTGCCGCCGCACTGCATCTGGGTCCGCTGCTGACCGACGCCGAACGGCGCTACCTGACCTGTGATGCCACCTGCGAGGTCTGGTTCGAACGTGACGGCGAGGTTATCGGTGCCGGGCGTGCGACGCGGGTGATCAACCGGCGGCTGCGCCGCGCCCTGGAGCATCGAGACCGCAGCTGCGTGGTGCCCGGGTGTGGGGCCACCCGCGGCCTGCACGCCCACCACCTCCGGCACTGGGAAGACGGCGGCCCCACCGAACTAGCCAAGCTGAAATGTCGCTAAACTACCCTCATGGCGAAGGCGAAGACTCCTGGTCAGCGCGTCGGGGTGCGGTCGGCTGCGATCTACGCCCGCATCTCCGCCGATGCGGAGGGCACCGGGCTGGGGGTCGCCCGGCAGGTGCAGGACTGCCGCAAACTCGCCGCCGACCGGGGCTGGCCGGTCGGTGATGAGTACGTCGACAACGACGTGTCGGCGTATTCGGGTAAGCCGCGCCGCGAGTACGCCCGGATGCTCGATGACCTGAAATCCGGTGCGCGGGACGCGGTGATCGTCTACAACCTTGACCGGTTGCACCGGCGCCCGCTCGAGTTGGAAGACTTCGTCACCCTGTGTGAGTCGGTCGGGGTGCGCGATGTCGCTACCGTGACCGCTGACATCGACCTCGGCAACGATGATGGGTTGTTCATGGCCCGGATTTTCGCCGCGTTCGCTGCCAAAGAATCCGGCCGCAAGTCCGCCCGTATCCGCCGCAAAATGCTGCAGAACGCCGAACAAGGATTACCGCACGGCCCCGCGCGGCCGTTCGGCTACGAGAACGACAAAATCACTGTCCGCCCCGCCGAAGCCAAAGTCATTCGGGAGATGGTCGACCGCTACCTGGCCGGGGCGTCGATCCGGTCGTTGACGATCTGGCTCAACGACACCGGGATCGCCCCGCCTGCGTCCACGTCATGGCAGACCACCACGGTCCGCAACATTTTGGCCTCGGGGCGGATCGCCGGGCTGCGCGAGCATCACGGGGAGGTGATCGGTCCCGCGGCGTGGCCAGCGGTCATCACCCCCGCCGAGCGTGACCGCATCCTGGCCCGGATGGCTGCCCGCTCGGTGACCAAGACGCGCGCCCCACGCACTTACCTGCTGTCTGGGATGCTGCGCTGCGGACGGTGCGGGAACCGCTTGTTTTCCCAAGCCCGCCATAACAATCCGACCAACCGGGTGCGGCGCTACGTGTGTTTGAAGGGCCCCGACCACGGCGGCTGCGGACGACTGACGGTGGTCGCGCGACCAGTCGAGGAACTGTTGACTGACGCGGTGCTGACCCGGTTGGATTCCCCGCAGCTAGCCGACGCCCTGAACGGTAAAGCCAGAGTCGATGCCGACGTGGCTGCGTTGGCCGCGCAACTGGAAGCTGACCAGGCCCGCCTGGATGAGCTCGCTGCACTCTATGCCGAGGGGGCGGTGTCGGCGCGGGAATGGATCGCTGCCCGCGACCCCATCACCGACCGCATCACCCAAGCCCGCCGCGACATCGCCAAAGCCACCGACACCAGTTCCGTGGTGGACTTGGTGGGCACCGGCGAGATGCTACGCGGCCAATGGGACGACCTCGACATCGACCGCCAACAAGCCATCATCAAATCCGTGCTCGACCACGCCGTCATCGCACCCGGCACGCCCGGCTCCCGCAAATTGGACATCAACCGTGTCCAACCCCAGTGGCGCCTGTGACAACGAATCCCACACAACGGCTGTGTCTCTAGCACTGCCAACACACCCTCGACCAGCCGACCACCAACACACGGTCAGGGCGATGACAGACACAGACGCCGCAAATCGACAAGAGTGCACCTCTTCGGATGGGAGTCGGCACTGCCGTCTGAATACCCGGTCGCTTAGTCGCCAGCGCGACATCGTGGACATAAGCCAGATGCGACGATGAGTAAGTGCTCATCATCGGTCGCCCACGAGACCCGGGTATCCGAATCGTGCCGGCCGCAGCCGTCACATAACGTTGCGGTGTCGTATTTCTGAACGGCGTGTAAGTGATCTGTCGAACAGTCGTAACAGACGCGGGCGTGGTCAGGATCCCAGCCCCACACAAACATGGGTCGTGGCCCCATCAGGGCATGCACGCATGCCGCACTGCTTCCATTGCTGGAAATGCGACGGGCATATAACCGATACCCTAGATCGCGCGCTGGCTGCGAACTCCGAGCGTAGATATCGACAGTGAACCGATATTCCGCCCGAGCAGTCTTAAGTTCCCAGTCACGCCGCGGGTGGCCGTCTACCGCATCACAAAGAACGCTGCGGTAGCCCCGAAAGACGACCTCGTTAGGAGTGGGCATAATGCGAATTGAGTTCGGGCGACCCGGTCGCTCGACAAACGTTAAACCTGATACCGGCCCGATATAGAAACCCTGGCGCCGATACCAAGCGATAGCATCACGCCTGCTGGTCTCAACGTTGCCGTACAAGCCGATGTGACCGCGAGGTAGCCGCCGCAGTGTCTCGGCAAGCAATGCTCGTGCGACGCCACTCCCGCGGCGGCGAGGATGCGATGCGAGGACGCGGACCTTCCACCATGGCGCATCGCCAACATCGACAGTCCCCGGAGCGCGTTCCCACAGCACGTCTGCTACGGGTGGTCCGACTGCGATCATGGCGCAGACTCCCTCTCTGTCGCTACCAACCAGCGCCAGTGGTTCATCGGCCCTGCGGCCGCCTCCTAGGAGCAAGTCCCATGGATAATCCAAACCAACATAAGACAGCGTCATTTTGCTCAGTTGACCCACGTCGGCGGCATGCGCCTCTCGAATCGTGAATTCGCTCATATGCGACTTCCTACCAGCGCGGCCCGACAACGGATTTGCGCCTGATCATCCACGGCTTCGCGGGAAGTCGCGCCGACCGGTGAAAAGGACTCTTCCTGCAGCCGACTCGCCCGACCCACGCCCGCAAGCCCAGCGCCCAGAAATATCCGACAAACAGTGACTGAGTCAAACCCGGACCTACGTATAACTGCGCTTGATCGGTCCTGCACCCATCGACAATCTACAGCCGAATTTGGAGGGTACAGCCCGACGATCGCGGTGTCCGCGATTCAGTGTTCGAACGTTCTTGAGGTGGAAACATTCCATCGACGCAGTACGCCTAGGGAAGTTATCTCCGCGATCGTTCGTGCTTCCGCCTGCGTGGTGCGGCGGCTTGGAGCAGCTTGTTGTCGGCGCGGCGCGATAGCGTCGAAAGTACCGGCGATAGGATCAAGGCAAAGGCGGCGTTCGAGGGTTTGAAGGAGGCCGAGATGGCGCGTGCTGACCTCCTGCTTGACCTCGTCGAGGCCGAGCGACGTGGCGATCGGGATCGCTTCCGCGTTCTCGTCGAGGCCGTGATCGCTGAAGAACGCGCCAACCAGCACCATTTGCTCGCCGATCGCCTTTCTGAGCTCATCACCACTACTGGGCAGGGCCTGGTCCGCGACGATCGTGCCGCGGCGATTCGCGACCTTGTGCATGAAGTCGTACCAAACCGTCGACTGGACGATTTGGAGCTCGCCCCTGTCCCGAAGCGTGTTGTGTCTGAGCTGATTGAGGAGCAGAAGCGGGCCGAGCTGTTGCGCAGCTATGGGATTGAACCGCGCAACAGGCTGCTGCTGTCCGGACCGCCGGGCAATGGTAAGACCAGTGTCGCCGAAGCAATCGCGGCGGAGTTGATGCTTCCGTTCTACGTGATTCGCTACGAAGGGGTCGTGTCGAGTTTCCTCGGCGAGACCGCCGCCCGGCTTGACAGTGCCTTCGAATTCGCCCGTACTCGCCGGTGTGTCTTGTTTTTCGACGAGCTCGACACGATTGCTAAGGAGCGCTCTGACGCCCACGAGACAGGCGAGATCAAACGGGTTGTTTCTACGTTGTTGCTTCAGATCGACGGGCTCCCGGCGCATGTGCTCTTCGTTGGTGCGACCAATCACAGCGAGTTGCTCGATCGTGCGGCGTGGCGGCGTTTCCAGATTCGCGCCGAGCTCGAAGCGCCCAGCCGCTCTCAAGCCACTCGGTTCCTGGAGCGGCTGGCCGTGCGCCTGGGTGGCGACTTGGGTTTTACGCCGAGGACACTCGCGGACAAGCTCGCTGGGGCGAGTTACGCCGAACTGGAGGAGTTCGCGTTGGACGTACGGCGTCGGGCCGTATTGGAGTTGCCGGACAGCAATCTGCGCCGCATCGTTCAAGAACGACTTGAGCACCGGCGTGGTCAGGTCGGCGAGTGACTGGACAGCGGCGTCCCTTGCTGGCTTTCGGTCCGCCGGTTGTTTCTGAGCGGCCTGCCCAGCCCACGCGGGACATGCCGCGCCTGTCCAAACCGGGTGCGGGCCGGCAGGGACAGCGTCTGACACCGCAATTCCGTGAACTGGTCGCAGCATTCGATGCCGAGCGTGCGCGTCTGGGCGCGGATACCCCTGACGAGGTCGATCCCGCCTTGGTCGTTGTGTTCGATCTTGCAGGCAGCGTCAAAGATTTTCGTAACGCCATCAACCAGATCGACGGCTTAGAGTTTCTCTCGGAGCTGCTCGGCGAGCGGACTGATCCCGACGATGACTTCTACATGACCGAACGCGATGTGGGTCGTACCGACAAGCCGGTCTCACATTCGCTTTATCTGGTGATGTCCAACGCCAGGGCCATCGATGAGTTGCTGCGGCTGTTCGCTTTGTGGCAGCGCGATCCGTCGGCGTCGTTCGAGCGCGGGTTGGGAAAGTTCAAGGATGCCTTCCAGCAGTTAACCGCGATCCGCCGCTGGGGGCCTGAGGATCGGATCCGTGAGACCGGCCTGCGGGAGCGGTGGCAAGAAACCCTGCAGGTCGTGGGCGAGTCCGTGAGCTCAGTCTTGGTAGAAGCGGAGCTGTGGTATCGGCAGGATGCCGCCCAACGCGCCACGGCCGAGGCCCATGTGGCACAGACCATCACAACGAGCGGCGGGCACATCCTCGACCGTGCCCAGATTGCTGACATCCACTATCATGCACTGCTGGCCGAGTTGCCCGTACAGCAGGTTCATTCTGTGCTCAACGATGGTGCCGAGTCGATCCGGCTGCTCACCACTGACGAGGTCATGTTCGTCAGTCCGTTTATCCCGATGAGTGTCACGCCGCCTACTCTTGACCCTGTGGCGGCGGTGCAGTTGCCGCCCGGTGAGCGTGTCGATGGGCTTCCTCGGATCGCGCTGATGGACGGGCTGCCGTTCTCCAATCACGCCGTGCTGGCCGGAAGGCTGTTGGTCGATGACCCCGACGGACTTGGCGAGAATTACCCATTGTCCTCACGTCATCATGGCACTGCGATGGCGTCGCTGATAATTCACGGCGATCTGTCTGTGCCCGGTGAGCCGCTAGATCGACCGCTGTACGTGCGGCCCATCATGCGTCCCCATGAGCTTGCCGCAGGATCTGAGGAGCTACTCCCGAACCGTCTGTTCATTGATCTGCTCCACCGAGCAGTCCGGCGCATCGTTGAAGGAGAGGCTGGCGGCGATCCCACCGCGCCCAGTGTGCGCATCATCAACCTTTCCATCGGCGCCCAGGCCAGGGCGCTCGTACGGCGAATGAGTCCGGTGGGACGCCTGCTCGACTGGCTGGCCCACACCTACAACCTGCTGTTTGTTGTCAGCGCGGGCAATCACCTGGACCCAATCACAATCCCTGCCGACTCCGCCGACGATCCCGCCACTGCACGCATCGCCGCCACACGTGCTGTTTACGACGCGACCATCCTGCGAGGCATTCTGCCTCCAGGGGATGCACTCAATGTGCTGACCGTCGGTGCAACCCATGACGACGGTTTCGGCGACATTGATATCCCGGACACGGTCTGGGATATCACGCTGCCGGGAGCTCCGGCCCACTACGGTGCGACCGGACCTGGTGTCGATCGCTCCGTTAAGCCGGATCTTCACCATGTTGGCGGCCGCGCGCTCTACACACGTCCAATCGCCCTTTCCGGCGAAGAAACGGTCGGCGTTGAGATCGCCTCCACAGCCGCCACAGGACCCGGTCTTCAGGTCGCAGCCCCCGGCCGCGCGGGCGCGACGAACAACACCGTGTTCACCACGGGCACGAGTAACGCCACAGCGTTGGTGACCCGTGAAGCCAGCCGACTGTTCGACATCCTCGAATCCGTGGAGCTCGGCGCTGAGGAAACGCCGTTACCTGACGGGCAGTACCATCCATTGCTCGTGCGGGCGATGCTCGCCCACGCGAGTAGCTGGGGTGAGTGGGACGCAAGGCTCCGCCGCGAACTCGGCCTGGATAATCAGCAGGCGCGCCGTCACTTGACTGCGCTTCTCGGTTACGGCCGAGTAGACGTCGCGCGACTCGGCACGGCCGCAACGAACAGGGCAGTACTCACCGCTGGCGGGCTCATAGCACGCAACGAGCGTCACACCTACCAGTTGCCGCTGCCGCCATCTCTTCGGGCACGAGCCGAATGGCACCGCTTTACGATCACCCTCGCATACATGGTGCCCACCGTCGGCCAGCTCACCCGGTACCGGGGCGCAAAAGTGTACTTCGCCACCCCTGATACTGACCTCGCCGGCGGAGATCGCACTGGCGCCGAGCACAACACCGTCAGGAGGGGCAGTCTTCAGCACGAGATCATCCAGGGCACAAGCGCAATGGTGTTCGGCGAAGGAGATATGTTCCCCATCCATGTCGAGTGCATGGACGACGCTCAACGACTCCGGGCCGGCAAGAAAGTTCGATACGCGCTTGTCGTTTCTGTCGAGACTGCTGAGCAAACCTCAACCACCATCCACGATGAGGTGCGAGCCAGGCTGCGCGAACAGGCCCGTGACCGTGCCCGCGGGCGGGTACAGGGCTGACGCCAACGAAAGCCGGCGCTAAACCAGGGGCTCGTGACACAACCACCGAGGCCGAGCATCGTGAGCGGATAGGAGCACATCTCTGGCGGAGAGTGCCGGCCCGCGAAGAACAGTTTGCGCTCCTGGCTGGTCGCGGTTTGAGTGTGCGCTGGCTGGCAGTTGGCGTCAAGGCTCAACCCTTGGTTGACCGCCCCCGACGCCGACATTGACATCAACTGTCAGCCAACGTGATTGCGCTGATGTGACCAGGCGAGGAGCATCGTCAATTGGCCAACGATGCGTGGCACCAACGCGCGGAGGTGTCGGCCGTGGCTTAGTCTTAGCGCAGCAGCGTGGCGATATCGGCGAGGACGGCGGGGTTGGTGATGGTCACCGCGAGCTGTTGACGTTCGCACGATTGCGTGAGCCACGCGGTGAATTCGTCACGACTATAATATTTTTCGTTCCTCCCGTCCGCCGTGTATGCCTGCACGCTAGCCATCGGGCACCTCGCTGGGGGCATCACGACGCTGCTGTTGTCGCGCCTCGCGCGCGGTATGACGCTGCTGGATGCGCCGCAGGGAGGCACTGATGATCAGCGTGCGCTCACCGAGGCTGGCGTGGCCGGCGCGGTCGAATTCCCACGCCACCAGATCATCGGCGTCATCGTCCCAGCGCGGCGGATGATGCTGGTGTGCAGTGTTTTTCGAGCGTTGTTCGCGGGTCCAGGTGGTGCGGCGTTCACGGAGGGCGGTCATGGTGGTGGAGTAGCGGCGGGATTTGCTGGTGATGTGGCCGCGGAACCCGAGGGTGTGCAACCAGCGTCGAATCCCGGATAGTCCGTTGTCGGCGAGGTGGCTGATGGTGGTCAGGATGGCTCGCACATGGTCGGACACCGCCAGGTCCGGTATGGCTTCGGTCGAGAGGCGGCGTGCGCTGATTCCGAGGTCGGCCAAGGATTTGGTGACGTACTTAGCGAGATAGCGAGCCACCCGCCGGCCGGACAGCGACCTACCCTGTGACGAATCATTTTGTGGTGAGGTGTCATTCATCGCTTTCTCGGGCGCGGTGACGGGTTGGGTGTCGATTTGAGTGCCGAAGCCGATCACGCGCACTGCGCCATCAGCGCACGGATCGTCGACGGTGAGAGTGACGGTGCGGGCGGCGTGTTGGATGATGGTGGCGAGTTCAGTTGCACTGACCGGTGATTCCCAGTCAGACTCATCAGGTTCGTCGCGTGGGTCCAGCCGAATCAGAGCGTGGACGTGGGGGATGGCACGGGCTTGCAGTTCGATAATTTTGATGAAGCTGACCCGCACCGCATCCGCATCCACATCTGTGGTTCTCAGTTGTCGTCGCAGTGCGCGTCGCAGGGCGATGGTGAACCGGCGCCACAGTTCGGGCAGGTGCCAGGTGAACAACACATGACCGACATAGTCGTAGCACTCGGCACAGATCGGCTGACCCACCAGGTCGTCGCCATTGTCGTGGACAATGCTGCACCACAACCGTTTTCCGTGCGGGCAGCGTCGGTAGCCGCCGAGGCGGTGGTGATCTCGGCACGCTGTCTCTGTGCTATTTACTTGTCTCGGTACGGTGTGGACGGCCCCGAAGCTGGGGGCGGTGAGGGTGACGAAGACTTGTGGTCGGTCCGCCACGGTGGTGGGCATGTCGTGGTGGCCACCGGCGGCACCGGCATGGACCAGCTGCCAGGTGTCGCGGGCATACAGGTCCGAGCAGGACGGGCAGATGTGGGCGCGGCGATTGTTGCACCGCGTCCACACCACCCGCGCCCGCCCGTACTCATCGGCACCGACCAGTTGGATGGGGTGGGCGCAGAATCCGACCGATTCGGCTCGCCGCCACCATGATTCGTATCCCATTGAGGAGGCGCGGCGCACCATCTCGCCGATCACCTTCGCGGTGTCGACTGTTGCGGGTACTCCCGGCAGTGCGAGTTGCGCTGACGGTGTCGAGTTATTCACCGCTCGCCTCGCTCGGGGTGTGGCCCGGTGTCAGTGGTGTACGACGGGCGGGTGCTGTTGGGTCGGCTGGCGGGGAGGCGGAAGCGGCGCGCGAGGGTGGTGATGTCGAGGTCGGTGACGTGGAAGGCCCGCACCCGCTGCGGCTGAGCGGTGCCGTCGATCAGCATGTAACCGACACCGGGGGTGGTGTCGGGGATCCGGTCGCATTCCGCACCGGCGTCGCGGGCGCCTTGGCCGAGGACCATGGTGGTTTGGGTGGCTTCGGTCAGCCGCAACCCGATCCGCACGGTGAACAGCTGCCGTACCGGCAGGGTGTCTTTGGCCGGGTCTTGCACCGCGGCCACCACACTGATCCCCACCGCGCGGCCCTGCGACAGGAGTAAGCCGAGGAGTTGTTCGATTTCGGTGCGGATCTTGCGGTCGGTCACATAGGCGGTCAGTGCGGCGATTTCATCGATCACCACCACGAACAACGGCTCAGCCGGTGTCGGGGTGTGCAAGCGGGTGTGGCCGCGGAGTCGGTTGGCGCGGGCTTGCATCACCGTCACGAGTTGGCGCAACAATTCGAGGGTGGTGTCGGTGGCGTCGTGGGTGAACGCCGTGAACATCGGTGCCCCGGCCCCGAGTTCCATGCCGCCTTTCGGGTCGATGACACACAGCCGCACCAGCCCCGTCTTGACCCCCGGGCTAATGCCGGCGATCAGCGACCACAACACCGAGCCTTTCCCCGCGCCGGTCGCCCCGGCGATCAGCACATGATGCCCCAGCAGCGGTAGCTGCCAGCTGTGGCGAGTTTCGGTGATCCCGACCCGCACCGATCCCAGATTCACCGGGGTGGCCGGAGTGGGTATCGGCAGCGCGATCGGGTCGGCGAGCACATCCCCCCGCATCAACGTGATCTTGAGTTCGCCGGGCGCGGTGCTGGTGATGGTGATCCGGTCGGCGCGCCACGCGGCGGCCAGCGCGTCAGCCTGTTTGTGCCAATCGGCCACCGATTGACCGGTGACGATCCGCACCACCAGCACATCGGTGGTCCGGCCGATCGTCACCATGCGCAAGGTCGGGGTCAGCGTGCGGTCGCCCAGGGTGGCGGCCAGGCCGTGCAGGGTGCAGGTCGATTCCCAGGCGCGGGTGTAGCGCGACCAGGTCAGCCACCGTCGGCGCACCGGTTCGGTCACCCACGCGCGAAACCAGACGGGGTCCAGCCACGCCCAACCCGCATACGCGACACTGCACACGACGGCGCAGACCAGGCCCGCGCGGGGCCCGTGGGTGATGCCGAGGGCGAGGCTGGCGATGATCGGGAGGCTGATGGCCGGGAACAGCACGGCCCACCACAGCAGATATCCGGCCGCGGTGAACAGTGACATGACCAGATCCCCCAGCCAGTCATCGTCATTGGATCCAGTGTTGTTGGTGTTCTTCGTGTTTGATGCCATGACAGGCGCGCCTTCCGTAAGGGTGGTGTCGCAGACGGGAATCCCTGGGGTGGGGCGCGATGATCTCTGCTCACCGCGCCCCACACCCCCTTAGGGGTTACTTCTGCGGACGTGCCTGCTCACTGGGCGCGGCACTTGACGTGCCGGCCGTGATCGCGTCGGCGCGGAAGGCCACCCCGCTGCGATCGCCCTGGGCCCACGGGATGGCCACCAAGCCCACCACTGACACCGGTTGGGTCACCGTCACTTTCGGATCGCCGGCCACCGTGACATTGAGGACTTCACCGCCGGTGTCATCCAACGCCAACACCTGCGTGGCGAACAGCGGCATCCCCGTGGCCGTGTCGACTTTCGGGCTGCCCGTCTCGAAGTTCAGCCGCGGCTCGGCCGCCCGCGTGACGATGAACCGGGTACCTGACGTATCGATTCTCAAACGCATTGTCCTGTGGTCCCTTTCTGGGTTGTGGTGTGCGGTCGTGTGTGCCGCGATCCCAGGACAGCGCGCCGGTGGTGGGGCTCGAAAGTGACAGCTAGTAACAGCCGGTAACATCCCGACACGCGCACGGCAGGGCTGAGCTGCGGTGATGTGTCGGGCATGATCGAAAGATGGCCGCAGTCGATCCGAACCGCGCGCGCAACGCGCAGCGGCTTCGCGACGCGCGCATCGAGTACGGGTTCAGCCTCAATGAGCTGGCTGTCGAGGTCGAAAACGTTCGCCGGCTACGCGGTGATGAGGAGATCCCGCCGCGCGAATCGTTGCGTCAGATGATCATCAGCATCGAACGTGGTGGCGCGTTCGGCGACATGTGGCGCACCGACCTGGCGGCAGTGTTCGGCCGCGAGCCCGACGAACTGTTCAGCGTGCCGATCGCCTCACCGCTACCACACCCGTTATTGCTGCGGCTACCTGTCGACGAGGACGTCCTCGCAGTGATCACCGAGCAGCGTTCCGCCCACATCCGCGCCGAACACGCCTTCGGCCCGCAGCATGCTCGCCCGCTGGTGGAACGCGATCTCGACACCGTCGAAGCCCTCATCAAATCAGCACCCCGTCGGCTCAAACGCGCAGTCACCGAAGCGGCGGGCACCATCGCGGAAGTGGCCGGCTGGATCGCTCAAGATCTCGGAGATCAGGCCGCCGCTCAAACGTTGACGCATAAGGCGTTTCTGCATCTGCGGATGGCCAGCCCCGAGACCCAGGCAATGATCTTGATGCGCCAGTCCAACATCCTGGCCCCCAATGAGGCGAGCCTTGCTGTCGATCTGGCCGCTGATGCCGCTGAACTCGTCGAGGGCCGCGATGCTGGACGGTTGACGGCCAGCATCGCGCGCCAACAGGCTCTGGCCGCCTTGCATAACGGCGACGAACGGGGTTTCTACCGGTATGCGGCCGCCGCGCTCGATCTCGGCGATATCGCCCCTGTGGACGGTGATCGGGCCCCCTATGCTCACGCGGCCTATGTGGCCAGTGATATCGCTGCCGGGCATTTGCGGCTCGGCAACAACCAGAAGGCGCTGGAGCTATTGGCCGCCCATCACGCGCATTGGACCTCGCAGCAGCACCGTGACCGCGCCGTGGCCGATATGCGGTTGCTGCACGCCTACATCGCTGTGCATGAATACCGCCTCGCCCTGGTGCTGGCCGACACCGCAATCCCGGCCTACCAGTCAGCGCCCTCGCAACGTGCGCACCGCCACCTCGCCCGGGCGAACACCCTCGTGCGTAACCGCCGCCGCAACGACCCCAACCCGGTACTGCAGGAACTCGCCGCCCGCATCACAACAGCTACCCAAGGAGCCTCGTCGTGAGTCGCGACATCATTCCCGACCTCACCACCACCGACCCCGCCACGGCCAGTACTGTCGCGGTGCTGCCGGTCGGGGCGTTCGAGCAGCACGGCCCGCATCTGCCCCTGGGCACCGACACCCTCATCGCCTGCGCCATCACCACCGCCATCAGCGACCACCACAGTGTTTTGCCGCTGCCGCCGGTAACGTTCGGCTGCTCGCACGAGCACGCCGCGTTCCCCGGCACCATCAGCATCAGCGCCACCACCCTGACCGCGATCATCGCCGACATCGGCCAGTCCCTCGCCGCGCACGGCACACGGGGGCTGATCGTGGTCAACGCCCACGGAGGCAACGCCGTATTGACCAATGTTGTGCAGCAAGCCAACCAGCACGCCGGTCCGCTGCGGGTAGGGCTCTATCCCAGCCGTGAAGACTGGAC
Organism: Mycobacterium sp. NGS40; assembly: GCF_059812735.1. Lineage (NCBI taxonomy): Bacteria > Bacillati > Actinomycetota > Actinomycetes > Mycobacteriales > Mycobacteriaceae > Mycobacterium > Mycobacterium sp. NGS40. The sequence goes on along the minus strand of NZ_JCALDG010000003.1, from coordinate 305,274 downwards.
CGAGGCCCGCGCCGCCGCCGCCATCACCACCAGCAGTCACGACGATATGCACGCCGGCGAACTGGAAACCTCCATCCTGCTCGCCGCCCATCCTGACTACCTGCGCGACGGCTGGCCCGACGACGATCACACGGCCGTCGACCGCCGCTACCTCACCACTCTCGGCATCACCGCCTACACCACCACCGGCGTCATCGGCTATCCCTCACGGGCCAGCCAAGCCAAAGGCCGCACCGCACTCGACCACCTCGGGCGTAACGCCGCCGCCCTCATCGACATCCTCACCGGGCCAGACCGACCCTAGACACCGCGGCGGCCCTACCGCATAACCCTTGCAACGCGCAAGCTCCGACACGTCCCCAGTGCGTCCTGCGAAATGAGGCGTCGCCCTCAGCCTTGACGACAGGGGGCGACTCAAACAAGCCTCAGACCGCAACAGCCAGACACTGCTGCCCGAGAGCACGACGGGCATGCCTGTGGGCGGACACCAGGACAAGATGGTGCGGCCGCACTCAATCACCACCAGCATCCCCACACGCCCGAGGCGCGTCAACACTCCGAGCCAGAACACGGTGCCCTCGCCAGACTGGCCACGCGTTCACTCACCGTCGGGCACCTTCATACGCTCCTGCACATCGCTTTTCTACCTGGTCGGCCCGACGAGGCCCACGCCCAGCAGCCACACCAGCTGTCAGAATTCCGGGGCGGCTACCTGCGGGCTTCGCTTCGCTCCCTCTGCTCCCGTCCGCTGGCGCTCCCGTCCGCGCCGGTCACTACGCTTGGCCCTCCGTCCGCCGCCACACGATCGAACGCGGGGCCGCGATCCCTGTCCGTCACCCCGAATGCCAACCATTACCGCGACAGCAGCATCACCGGGGGCCAACGATCGCACCACGTCCGCAGCCGAGGTCGCTCGACGGTGCTCGTCTGCACAACCATCAACACCACCCATGACCTGCGATGTGAGAATTTTCTTTACTGCTATCAAGGGCGAGACCTCGCGGCCGCATCGTCCGGCCGAACTTTACAGGTATTTCACCAAGTCGTTCGAGAGCGCAGTTCTGCCGAAATGTAGGCAATTCAGCTCGCACCTGATTGGGAATCCCGGTCAATAGAAGTATGACGGGTATGGCTGAGCCGACGGTAGCGCCATCGCTATACCGGTAGAGTACAGTCGCTGAGTGACCATGACCGCAGCCACGGTTTCGGAAGACGAGGGCGCTTTGGTCGCTGCACTTCGCGCCGGCGACCATCGAGCTTTTGCTCGGTTGGTCGATCGTCACACTCCGGCGATGCTGCGGGTGGCGCGTGGTTACGTGCCGAGTGAGCAGCATGCCGAGGACGTCGTGCAGGAGACGTGGATCGCGCTCCTTAAGGGTTTGGACAGATTCGAGGGACGGTCGTCCCTACGTACTTGGCTTTTTACGGTTCTTGTCAATATCGCCAAGGCTAGAGGGCTCAAGGAACGCAGGCACGTCGACACTCAGATCAAAGCGTTCACCGGCGGCACAGTTGACCCCGAGCGGTTCCGTGCTGCTGGCGACGAGCTGCCCGGGCACTGGAAGGCGGAGGAGACACCGACGCCTTTCCCGGACACCCCTGAGGGCTCGGCTCTGAGCAGGGAACTCACCGACGTCGCCAAGCGCAATCTCGATACGCTGCCCGAGCGTCAGCGCATTGTCGTGACGATGCGCGACATGCTCGGTCTCGATTCCGATGAGGTCTGTGCACTACTCGAGATCAGCGCTGCGAACCAGCGGGTACTGCTTCATCGTGGCCGTGCGGTGATTCGAGCGGCTCTCGAAAATTATCTGAAAGATGCGTCGTGAACCCACTCGATTGCAACGAGCTCGTCGAAATTGTCACTGCCTATCTGGACGGCTCACTCGACCTCGAAACGCGGGCACGGTTCGATGAGCACCTGCTCGAATGCGACGGATGCGATAACTACCTGCAGCAGTTTCGGGTCACTATCGGCACGTTGGGCCGGATCCGTGAAAGCGAGTTGGCACCGGAATTCCGCGCGCAGCTACTTGAGGTTTTCAAGGATTGGCGGTGACGCCCTGTTACAACCACAGAGTGCCACCTGCGCGCCAAATGATGCAGTCCTAGCGCCTGGCAAGCACGCGCGATCGCGCGGGGCTGGCGCCTACAGTTGTTGGTAGCATTTATCGCTGTTTGACTCGGGCATCGGCTTGCGAAGGTCACAGCGGGCTTCGTCGGGATTAACTTGACCAAACCTATTCGTGCGCAACTATTTGCATGCTTGCGCTCTTGGTCACCCGGGCGTTGGCGTGTGGTGAGCCTCCCCAGTTTCAGTGGACACCCGAGATAGCGGGGGCACGGGGTTCCGCTGGGAGGATGGGGTATGTCCAGGACTCGTCGGTCGTTTACGGCGGAGTTCAAGGTTCAAACCGCTCGGCGGGTGATTGATGGTGGCCCAGCCGGTCGCCGAGATCGGCCGGGAACTCAATGTTCACGAGCACCTGTTACGTAAATGGGTGGCGGCCGAATGGCTCCGGGACGGCGCTGCCACCGATGCGCACAGGTTTCACCGGATGGTGACTGACCGCGGTCGAGCGTGCCGAGTTGGCACCCGGTTGCGTGCGGGGATCGCCGAGAAGTAACGCGATATCGCGTTCGTGAAAAAAAGTATCGGCGTACTTTGCGGCACAGCAACACAAGTGAGTCGTTTCGAGCTCATCGCCGCGGGGTTCAGGCTACCTGTGGGCGGGTTCCGGCGCACCACGGTGCCCGGTCGGATGCGCATTCGCGCAAACTACCCTGTTACCACTTCTGTACCGGACATTAATCCGCACTACGCCAACGGGACGCAATGGGCTCATGCGATGAAGCGTTCGCGGCCCCCACGATTCGTGCTTCGGGCTCCGCGGGCGACTCCGCCGATGATGGAGGATGCTGGTCAAAGCTGGGAATGATTACTATCACGGAGTCGCCCGGTCGTGCGAATGTCCACTTCGGAGCGGAGAGTGCGGTGCACTGGGCACCTGCTGGCGATCTCCATGAGCCTGTCGCGTTGGATGGCGCTCAGTGGTCCCTGCAACATGATGTTGCGTTCAATGCGATCGATGAACCCTTTCGTTTTGTCGAGCCCGGCACAGTCCTGCGCGTGGACACGGGAATGGCGGGCATCGACAACCACGCTTTCCAGTGGCCATTGTTTGCGTTCGGCGTACATCCTGATCGTCATCGACGTACAGGCTCCCAACGCGGCGAGCAATAGGTCGTACGGGGTGGGGCCCATGTCGTCGCTGATCGGACGAGGTTCGTCTGCAACAAGGCGGTGAGAACCGACCGTGATGTCCTGGGTGAGATTTCTCGCATCACCCCGCTCTGCGACCCGTACGACACCGTCGTCACCCGGCGGAGGGTCGCTGCGAGTCAGACCTGTGCTCGCACGGTGCTTCTGGTAACGGCCAGCCCAGGCAGCTATCACAGTAGCGGCGTACTCGGCGTCGTCACGGCAGCTGAGCAGATGATCAGCGCCGTCAAGTGCCACAAAGGATTTGGGGTGCCGCGCGATGTCGAAGATCTCTCGGGCATTGTCGACTGAGACCACCTGGTCGGTCGGCGAATGCAACACTAGGAGTGCAGCGTCGGCCGCTCGGATACGTTCCCGCTGGGGCTGTGCTGCGATGTCATCGAGGAACTGCTGCTGCAGACGGAACTCGCGACCGGCGATAGATATAGTCGCCTCACCTGCCGCGATGTCGTCGCATGACTGGCGCAGCAGGCCCGCTACGTGACCGGGATCTGCCGGTGTACCAATGATGGCAATGGCATTGACGTCATCGATTCGCGACGCCGCCGCAAGCACCGCAGCCCCACCGAGGGAGTGCCCAATCAGCATCGTTGGCGCACCGTGGCTCGCTCGCATGAAGTCGGCTGCACACACCAAGTCATCGACATTGGAACTGAATCCTGTCGCGGCGAAGTCGCCCTCGGAGTCCCCCAACCCCGTGAAGTCGAAGCGTAGGACGCCGATACCACTGCCGGTGAGGGCACGAGAGATTCGCGCCGCAGCCGAGTTGTCTTTTCCGCAGGTAAAGCAGTGTGCGAATACCGCCCACGTCGTGGGTGGCTGTTCTGGAGTCTCCAGTCGCCCAGACAGCGAGCCGCTACTGCCAGCGAACGTCACGCGCTCTGAATTGCTCATCGGGACGACCTCCTCATTTCTAGAACTGGCGGATGTGTCAGTCCGCCCGCGGTGTCCAGATCGCGGGGGCGGGGTGCTAAGCCCGACGAACGCAATACTTGTCCTTCCACTCGGGATCGGCTTGCCAGCAGACCCTGCACACACGGTGTTCCAGCGCGAGCATCGCCACGCTGAACCCTATAGCACTCTGCGGGACGGCCGAGAGTTGTAACGCTTGACCGTCGTCCGCACACTCATTGGTCGCATGTGATCGTACGAAGAAACCTTGGCCGCGGCACACAATCCGGTCGACCATAAGAAAGCAGGATGAACGATGGCTGTGCAACTGTCCGAGGCACGCGTTCTCATCACCGGCGGAACTAGCGGAATCGGGCGGGCTGTTGCCGTCTCTCTGGCTAGTCACGGTGCCGTAGTGGCCGTGTCAGGCCGGAGCGCGGAGCGTGGGCAACAGCTAGTAGGAGAGATCGAGGCCACGGGTGGCAAGGCCGAGTTTCTCAGCAGTGACCTGCACGACGCCGAATCCGCGAGGCTGCTCGCTGCTGACGCTATTACAAGGCTCGGCCATGTCGATGTGCTGGTGAATAACGCCGGCGTCTATCCGTTCGGACCCACCGAATCGATGACCGAAGAAGATTTCACCGCGGTGTTCGATCTCAACGTCCGCGTTCCGTTCTTCTTGGTTGCCGAACTAGCCCCCAAGATGGCCGAACGCAGCAATGGCGTGATCGTCAATGTCACAACGATGGTTGCCGAGTACGGAAACGTCGGAACCAGCCTGTACGGCGCCAGCAAGGCCGCGGTCGTATCCCTCACCAAAACGTGGGCAGCCGAGTACGGACCGCGGGGCATACGGGTCAATGCGGTCAGCCCCGGACCGACGTTCACCGAAGGCACCGCTGCTATGGGTGAGGGGCTTCGCGGACTGGTTGGCCCTGCTCCCGCGGGCCGTCCCGCGCAGGCTGAAGAAATCGCCAACTCGATTGTGTTCTTGGCGAGCGACCAAGCCAGCTACATCCACGGGGTCACCCTCGCTGTAGATGGCGGCCGCACCGCCGTCTGAACACCAGCTAACTGCACAGTCCATGCTGCCATCAATTCCGATCACACGGGCGCCGAATGCGGCGCGCATCGATTAGTGCGTGTCCTGCGCATCCCATTGAAATATGAGGTATGTCAATATGTCTAACCGTCGGAACCTGCCTGTTCGCGTCGGTGTGCAGCTGTGGCCAGGAGACACCCCTGACTACCGCACCTGGCGCGACGCAGTGATCACCGCCGAACAACTCGGCGTAGACGCAATCTTCGGCTACGACCATTTCCACAAGCCCGCAACCGCCCCGACCTCCGACGGGTTGCCCGAGCTCCTACCCGTGCAGCCCGACGTCAATAATTTCGAAGGCTGGACGTCGCTGGCCTCATGGGGCGAGATCACCTCACGCGCCGAGATCGGCTTGCTCGTAACTGGTGTCGGTTACCGCAATCCGGATCTTCTCGCTGACATGGCCCGCACAGTCGATCACATCAGCGATGGCCGCCTGATTCTGGGGATTGGATCCGGTTGGTATGAAAAGGATTACGTCGTTTACGGTTACGAGTACGGTACCGTCAAGTCACGGATGGACCTATTCGAGAGCAGCCTGAAACGCATAAGCGAGCGGCTCGACAAACTGATACCGGCTCCGACACGCAGCATCCCGATTCTCATCGGCGGCATGGGGGTGCGCCGCACGCTGCCTTTGGTGGCACGGTACGCCGACATCTGGCATACGTTCGCCAGCCCCGCCGAGTACCGGCGTAAGAATGCACTGCTTGGCGAGTTGGCACAGGTAGTAGGGCGCGATGAGTCGGCGATTGAACGCGCAGTGCACTGGACAGGCCGCGCCGACGCCGACGCATTTGCGAGTATGGGGGTAACGTTCTTTACCACTGAAATCCACCCGAACGCAGACGGATTCGACTTTCGCGAACTCAAAGATATGATCCACTGGCGCGATACATACAGCTAGACTGGGTCAGCTCACCGCGACCCTCGCGGGCCGCCCGTGTCCGCGCTACCCAGCGTGCCCTCATACGGCTCAGGTCACGAGCAACCTGGGCGATCCGGCCTACCCGTTTTTTCGACGATCCGGACCGCACCCTCACGGAACTCCTAGTCGTACTTCTTCCGTTTCCCTGGCATCTCGACCCCTATTGTCGATGCCTCCACGCTCTCGGCGAACTTCACCGAGCTAGTCCGCCGGCAATCTGGGCATCTACCCGGTCACCCTTCTCAGTGGACCAAGAAAGACGACATCGAACACCAAGTGCGCCAAGGTGTCCCGACGAGGGAGCCCTCGCACCAAGTCGGTCCCTGATACGGCTGACCGGCATCTACACTTGCCCGGACCAGAGTGGCTCCAACGTCCACTGCGGTGTGGTCACAGTCGATTATCTGGTCAGCCCCTGCTACAGCATCTCGTTCCAAATAAGTTGCAGGTCAATGCTATATGTCCAACACCGCAGCATCGAAGGCTGTTGCACTGCTGCGCTGTCATCGACATGGTCAGTCGCAGCATCGTCGGCTGACCGATAGCCTCGAAGGCGATTGCCACCTTGGTGGTCAAATCGTTAGACATGGCCATCAGCGACGGGCGCCCAGCCTCAGGCATGTCCTTGCTGATCACGAAACACCTTTCACTTCACGGGTTTCGGATGAAAGATCCGGGTGGCTAGACTGGGTCTGTCGTTTGGATCGATTGGGACGAGCTTGGCAGTCTCTTGGGCACGCTCAGCAGCCGAATGTGAATCCGCAGGGCACCATTGCCTTGACGGCTGGCTCAGCGAACGGCGTGCGAGGTTCAGAAGGAGCCGTCGTCTTGGTCGTCGTCTCGCCGAGTGTCATTCTGATGCTGGGCGATTCAGCTCCAGCATCGCTAGCAGAATCCTCAGCTGTCGCCGTTGCGGCGAATACTATCGCAGCGACGCACGCCGACCCGGCAAGTAGCAGCTGGGCGACTTTCGCTGGGCACCGCGTCAGTTGCGGCCCTCGCAGATTAATTGCCGATCGGAGCGTCACTCCTACGATTCTAATCTAGATATCGCGATATCGCTATATCTAGGAAGATGGTATTGGGGCGTCTTAGTCTCGATTTCCGTCCAAGGCGATGGTCGCCGGACTCCGGGTCGCAGTTGACGGGGTCAGGCTTGTGGGCGGGTCGCGGTTGCTGGTCTCGTGGCGCCGGGTGGGACGGGCTTCCCAGTGCCAGCGGTCCTTTCGGTTGATCGGTCATAGGCGGTCCGGTGTGAGCCGAAGGCGCCGCGGGGCGCTCCCAGCCGAACTGACGGTGGGCCAGCGGTTTGCTCATCGCTGACCAGGCCCGCTTGGATGGCGTGGCGGTGCGCGGGGTGGATGAGCACGTCTGGCGGCACGGGCCGTAAAGCCGCGTACACCGGTTACTACCACACTCACAGCGCAGGCACCGTCGTACGGCTAGATGGCTATCAGTGCTGGTGCTCGTTGCGCGTTAGCCAAGCGGGCATGTCAACGATGGAGTCCAGAGTGGTTTCTGCGGGATGTGTCTGGGTAAGGTCGATTTGGTCGGCATACATGCCGGTGCGTACCTGGATTGTGTGTGCGCCTACCGCGTTTCCCATGGCAATATCGTTGGCGGGTTGGTCGCCGATCAGCCAGAGTGCGTTCGGCTTGACGGGCACGCTCGCTGCGGCGGATCGCAGAAATTCTGGTGATGGTTTGCCGAGGAGTTTGCTGGTGACGCCGGTGGCGTGCTCAAGTGCTGCCGTGATCGCACCGGTGTCGATATGGTTGCCGTCGGGGCGTTTTCGATACTTCCCTCTTTGGAGTGCTATAAGGGTCGCACCGCGCTCGAGAGCGCGAAACGCCAAGTCGAGTAGCTGATGCGTTAGCGTGTCGTGAGTGTTGCCGACGACGACATGGGTGATCGCACCGCCGGCGTGGCGGTAGGGGGCAAATGTCGGAAGCAAGGCGCTTGACACCACCGGCAATACGTTGATCCGGCCGCGCGTTGCTTCAAAGAGTTGCAGGGCAGCGGATACGGGGGTGAAAACTTCGCCGACACGAACGTCGAATCCGCGCTCGCGCAGTGTTTCTTGGAGGGTCTGTGGTGGCACAGTATCGGTGTTGGTGAGAAAACGGAGCGTGCAACCCATGTTTCGGAGTCTTGTCACAGCCTCAGGCGCGCCGGGAACGAGCTCGTCACCAACGTATAGCGTACCGTCCAGGTCGCTGAATACTACAGGCGTTGGCATCATCGATACTCCGCGAAATGACTGACCTGCCGCATGTGCCGGATGTATCGAGAACGTTCGGGAAGAGCGATTGGGGCGGCGCCGATCTGTTTGTCAGAACTTGGTGACATAGTGGAGTTGCCTCTGTAACGGTATGGCGTTGACGTGGATGCCGGGCTGGGCTGCGCGAAGCAATATCAAGCCGTCTCAGTTAATGATGGTAGCCCCGCGTCCTCGCGTGTTCAGTTAAAAGTGAAATGACGGCTGTCGATTTTACCGCAGGCTATTACCTGGCTGGCTCGTGCTCAGTTGGTCAGCGAAGGAGAGCGCGCAGCGGTTAAATCAGCGCATTCAAGGCTTCCAGCAGCGACTCAATATTCTTTTCGTGCCTTTTGTAGTATGTCCAGGGCCCGATCCGTCGGGAGGTTACCAATTGCGCGCGTTGCAGAACTGCCATATATGACGACACTGTCGACTGTGATAAGCCGACATGTTTTTGAATGATACTCACGCACACGCCGACTTCTTGTGGATCGATATCCTGTTCGGGAAAATTTTTTCGCGGATCCTTGAGCCAACTGAGTATCGTTAATCGGGTAGGGTTATCGAGGGCTTTCAATGCCTCGTTGACATCAATACTTATTGAATTCTGGGAATTAGTACGTTCAGGTGAAGTGCTCAGCATTTTATGATCCCTTTCGTGGTCATGCTACGCGGGTGGGCCGCCGATCTGAAGGATGTTGCACAGTAGTTAGTAAACGTGGGCCTACATCCAGTGGCGGCGTTGCTAGTTCGACACACCGGGAGCTGGAGAACAGACATGTTGCGGATCCTGTCGTGTATAGGGACTAGCGTACCTGCGAGTTTGTGCCGATGCGCTGGGTAGTTGGCCAGAACGCTGCGCGGCCCATCGGTGATCGTCGTCGGCGCATGTCGTACCTCGTTGGCGGCTTCGCGGTTGGGTCCGCATGAAACGTTTCTCGTAGGCGGTTCGGCTGGGCCGCGGAGCATCCGAGGTGCGACTCGTCTTGCCGTGCAGCCTGATCGACTGCACGGCAAGACGTGGTTCGGTTACTAGCTACGGTAGGTGGGGTAATCGGTGTAGCCTTTCTCGGTGCCGCCGTACATGGTGCTCGGGTCGGGGGTGTTGAGCGGCCAGTCGTTGGCGATCCGTTCGGGCAGGTCTGGGTTGGCGATGAACGGTCGGCCGAAGGCGATCAAGTCGGCCCAGCCAGCCTCAATGGCACGGACTGCGCGTTCGGCGGTGTACTTGCCCGCCAGTAGGATGGTTCCGCTGAAGTTTTCGCGCACTGCGACACGGAAGCTTTCCGGCATTTCGGGAGCGTTGTCCCAGTCGGCCTCGGCCAACGACACGTATGCGATGCCAACCTCTTCGAGGATCTTTACCGCCTCGATGTAGGTCTCATGGGGGTCATCTTCGACAAGGCCAAGGTAGACACGGTCTTCGCCAGTGGTGGTGAACAATGGCGAAAACCGCACACCCAGACGGTCTTTACCGACGACGCCGGCAACTGCCTCGACCACCTCGCGCAGGAACCGGAGGCGATTCTGCAGGGAACCGCCGTATTCGTCGTTGCGGTGGTTGGTATGGGTGGACATGAACTGGTTGACCAAGTACCCGTTGGCTGAGTGGATTTCCACCCCGTCGAATCCGGCGTCGAGAGCATTGCGCGCGGCGTCGGCGTAGAGCTGCACGACGTCTTTGACCTCGCCGGTCGTCAGAGCCCGCGGCGGCGACGGCGGCGCCAGCGCTCCGGCTCCCGGGCCCGTTTCGACGAAAACCTTCACGGCGTCCGCGGTGATGGCCGACGGGGCGACCGGTGCGCCGGCGTCGGGCTGCAACGAGGTGTGCGACACCCGTCCCACATGCCAGAGCTGGTTGAAGATCACCCCACCGGCGGTGTGAACCGCATCGGTGACTTTGCGCCAACCCGCAACCTGTTCAAGGTTGTGGATCCCGGGTGTCCAGGCGTAGCCCTGCCCGCGCGGTTCGATCTGCGTACCTTCGGTCACCATGAACCCGGCACCACTGCGCTGCGTGTAGTAATCCGCCATGAGTTCGTTGGGTACGTTGCCGGGCTGCGAACTGCGCGAACGGGTCAACGGGGGAAGAACGATGCGATTCTTGACCTCATAGGGGCCGAGCTTGGTAGCGGTGAACAGCACTGAGTCTTTCATTTCTTTTCTTTCCGGTGTTGGTGTGATGGTTTCAATCTTGTGCAGCGATGGGATACGCGATTTAGAACAGTCCGCGCGGAGCTTCGTTCATGCTCACGTAGATGTTCTTCTTGTGGGTGTACGCGTCAAGCATGGATTTGTAGGCTTCGCGGCCCAGACCGGATTTCTTGTAGCCCCCGAAGGGTGCATGCGCAGGGATCTCATGGGCCGTGTTCACCCACATCCGACCGGTCTCCACCGCGCGTGCCACGCGAAGTGCACGGTTGATGTCTTGGGTCCACACTGTGCCGGCGAGTCCGTATTCTGAGTCGTTGGCCAAGGCGATAACTTCATCCTCGTCCTTGAATGGGATAACAACGAGAACGGGGCCGAAGATCTCTTCCGATGCAACGCGCATATCGTTGCGCACATCGACCAATATTGTCGGCTCGACAAAGAATCCGGAATCGTAGTCCCCGCCAGTGAGCCGGCGACCACCCGTCAAAACCGTGGCACCTTCAGCACGACCGGTTTCTACATAGCCCAACACGCGCTCCAGCTGGGCTTTGCTGATCAACGAGCCCACCTGGGTGTCTGGTGAGAGGGGATCCCCCACGCGGGCCGTGGTGAACTTGGCTTTTAGTTCGTCGATAAAACGGTCGTAGATCGACTCGTGAATGAAGAGGCGAGCTCCGGATTCGCAGGCTTGGCCTTGATTCCATAGAATCGCCAGGGCTGCCCCCTCGACGGCCTTGTCCCAATTCGCGTCGGGGAAAACGATATTCGCCGATTTGCCGCCCAGCTCCAGCGTTGCTGGTACCAGTCTTTTGGCTGCGGCTTCGGCGACGGTGTAGCCGACTCGGGTGGAACCGGTGAATGCCAGCTTCTGTACCGTCGGGTGATCCAGCACGGCCTGGCCGGCAACCGGCCCTGTGCCGGTGACGATGTTGACGACACCGGGGGGAAGAACTTGCGCGAAAATCTTTGCCAGTTCGGAAATGCTGACCGGCGTCATCTCCGATGGCTTGATCACCACGGTGTTCCCTGTGGCGATTGCCGGGGCAATCTTCCAGGCTGCCATCAACAACGGAAAGTTCCAGGGGATCACCTGACCAACCACACCAAGCGGTTCGCTCAGCACGAGGCTGAGGGTCTGTTCATCAAGCACGGCCGCCTCGTCTGAGTGACTGCGAATCACTCCGGCGAAGTACCTGAAGTGATCAATGGCGATGGGCACGTCGAGAACGCGCGACTCGCGAATCGGCTTGCCCACATCCAGCGACTCCAGGACCGCGAAACGCTCGGCGTCAGCCTCCAGCAGGTCGGCGATCCTGTTCAACGCGTTCGCCCGTTCCGTCACCGTGGTCGCCCTCCAGCCCGCAAACGCACGCTGCGCCGCCTGGACCGCGCGATCGACATCAGCGGCTGTTCCACTAGGAATACGAGTCAGCACCTCACCCGTCGCGGGATTGATACTCTCGATCGTCTCCCCGGACTCCGCGTCCACCCATTGGTTGTCGATGAACATTCCGTAGCTGCGGTCCGGAGCATACTGGGACGTGGACATGGCGCGCTTCTCCTTCTGATTGGCGGGCGGGCCGGAAGTACAACCGGCTCAACCTCTTCCGTGATTTCGTTGTTCACCACCCCTGACGACGTGGTGCCACCAACCCTAACCTAGATATCGAGATACGTCAATATCCCAATAGCGCGATATTCAGATGGGCGTAAAGGGGGTGTCTTCCTGCGCTAACACCGCCGGGTCGGCTGGTTGGTGGCCGTCGGTGCGTGACCGTGCTTGAGGTGCGCTCTGCTGCGCGGCTTAACTCGGACGATCCCCACTCAATAGGGACTCGCCGAACTGCGCAGGTTCGACCGTGCCATCCGGCCAGGAACCCGCAGTCGAATGAAATCGGCAACGATACGAAAACCCGTGAACCACCCCAGGTTTGACGCGCATCAAACCCGGGGTGGTTCAAAGTGCTTGGGAGGCGGTGCCAAGCCGGCGGTGCGGTGGCCACTTGATCGATTCTCGCGCAGCGTCTACTTCCTGGGCCGAGGTCTGCTGCAACGCCGCAAGCTTGCCGAGCATCGTCGACCTCGTCATGTGTACCATGCCTAAGCCAAGGCAAGAATCATTGTAACCCGGTCAGCATCGGCGGTTTGGCCTGCAGGTCACCCGGCAAGTAGTCCGATGGGGCGCAGAACCCGATGAACCTGCAGTGCGAACACTCGCGGTCGTTCTCGCCAGGGTGTGCACCGTGTTGCATTCGGTGTTCTACCGCCTGAAACGGTTGCTGCGCAACATGGTCGGACCATCGCTCCTAGCCGTCGATAGCCTCTCAAGGTCGCCCAAAACTGGAGAGACCCAGCACTGTCTGGTGGCGGTCAGTGCGTTTAGGGTTGCGTTCATCGCCTTGCTCAAAGCAGATTGGTCGCCAAATCTGTTCGGCCGTTAGTCGCGACACAGCAAATCGGCACTACGAGGGCCGACAGACCACGCCGGCGTTTTCCCTGACCGCGCTGCGCTGCTAAATGGTCCGTGCTGTGCTGGTCGATTGCGCCGACACGGGGCGGATAAGCCGACTTCTGGGGTTACCGCGACTAAAGGAACTTGGCGTCGACGACCGCAGCGCCGCGCGGAAGGGCGTGGGCACCCAAATGGTCGAGGGCGAGACCTCGCAATCCGCGTCGTCGGTCTCGACCCACAAGATCCCCGCAGGAACTATGACGTACGGCACACCCACCTAAACGGAAGCGCTGTAACGCTTTCCGAAGTGCATAGCACTCAGTGGTGTAGTCAACCCAACTAGCAAGGGAGTCATCATGATCGCTACCATCCGCGAGCAGATTCAAGCCGGCGTGCGCCCAGAGTCGCCAGTAGCACGTGGCGGCGCGGGCCTGGCACGGTACGGGCTGGTCGTCGTCATCGCCTGGATCGGCATGCTGAAGTTCACAGAGTACGAAGCCAACGGCATCGCGCCATTCGTGTCGAACAGCCCTTTCATGTCTTGGCTGTACGACATTTTCTCGATCACCACCTTTTCGTCGCTACTCGGTGTAGTCGAGATCGCAATCGCGGTCTTGCTCGCCGTCAAACCGTGGTTCCCTCGACTCTCAGCGATCGGTAGCCTCATGGCCATCGGCATGTTCGCCACAACACTGACATTCGTGCTCAGTACGCCTGGTGCATTCGAAGCATCAGCAGGAGGTTTCCCGGTGTTGTCGTCGACTGGTCAGTTCCTGATCAAGGACGTCGCACTGCTCGGAATCTCTGCCTGGACGCTGGTCGATGCACTCACACGCCGCTGAGGCCGAAGCCGCCCTCGTCACCTCGCTTCGTGCGGGTGACGAGGGCGGCTTCGTGCAAGTTGTCGACTTGCAAGCCCCACGACGCCACGCCTCGCACGCGACTACGTCAGGACACCGATCGCCGAAGGCCCCCTACAGGAAGGCCTCTTACACAAAGGAATCGGCTCTTCCCAGGATCAGTCACCTAGGTTCACAGAGCTGTCTGCGAACTTTCATAGGAGGAAAGGTCGCAGTCCCTTGGCGACGAGAAACTGGACGAGGAGTCGGAGCAACGAAGCCATCCTCGGGAATTTTTCCTCAAGCACCGGGGAGCATGGTCGCCGGCGAGCCGGTCGCTCATGTACTACATGAAAGGATGCAGACAGATGAGATGCAACGAACTCGCCGAACTACTCACCGAATACCTGGACGACTCGCTCGGTTCGAGCGACCACGTGAGGCTCGAAACGCACCTGTCCGAGTGCGACGGATGCGCAAACTATCGCACTCAATACATATCGACGATCGCAATCTTGAATCAGATCCCCGTGGCCGGCTTCAAGCGCACGCTGCGCGATACGTTATCGGCGCACTTTCACCAACGGCGCCGCTGAGCTTCGCAGGGCAACCGAGTTCAGCTCAGCAACAATGGATACACCAACTTTGCTGCCGTCAGCGCCCATCGGTCTTTAGGTGGCTTGCGCCAACTCAGCCACCGCTTGATCGGTGGTCCAGATAGCTGAGGCGAGGAATCGGAAATTAATCAGGGCGGCCAAGTATCCGTCGCCTTCGGGCAACCGTGCACCCGCAGTCGCGTCACGGATGACGACAACCTCGAAACCCTGTTCGATCAGCTCACGCAAATGGCTTTCGGTGCACAGATTCGCGGCCATTCCAGCCAGAAGAACTTGGGTCACACCGCGTTTGCGAAGCTGAAGTACGAGATCGTTGGACTGCGGACCCACGATTTTATGGGGAGAAGCGACCACCGTCTTTCCGTCCAGGATGCGGTTCTTGTACCGCTCGAGATAGTCCGCGCCCGAACCGTCGAACCCTTCCAGCTGCAGCGGATGCGTCCGCGCGAACATACCGACACTGTGCATGAAGCGCTCAAGCGGTCCGCCGAATTGCCAGTCCTGATCGGATGGATAGTAATAGTGCGGAGAGATCGCAACCGTGATCCCCGCGCTCTTGGCAGCTGACAGTAGTTGGTCGATGTGCTCGACAGTGTCGTTGTCTTCGACGCTGGCGCCGAACACCGACCATGTTGCACCATCGGGGCTGAGAAAGTCGTTCTGCGGGTCAGTCACGACGAGCGCAGCGTGCGTCACGTCAAGCTGGAAGCCAGATGGCGGAAGTCCGGGCTCTGCGGGCTCGTCGTACACGGATGAAGTCGACATTGGATGGGAGTCCCTTTCCTATCGGGCGCTAGTGCGCGACACACGGCAGCGCCCGGAAAGTATAAATAGACGACCGGTCGGATATCAACAAGTCCGGCCTTTCGGACCTCGATGATGGAGGCGGGACTTCAGGACGTGCCGACCAAACCCACCAACTGCGGCAAGGTTATTCGTGAGAAACGGTCGTATGGAGCGCGGGTGCGATCGATCCTGGCGCGAAGCACTGCCCCTTCCCACGCTTCGATAATCAAACCTGCGACTTCGCGACGCCGTTGAGGCGTTCCCTCTGTGAAAACAGCGGCCAGTTCGTGCTCCCAAACACAAACAATGCCGCGTAGCTTTTCGTGGACCGACGCACTGGTGGCTGAGACTTCGAGCGCGAGATTGCCAATTAGGCAGCCGCGCATAAAGGTGTGGCGCTCGTGCTCGTCGGCAATCACCGCGAAGTAGCGTTGCAGGCGGCGAACCGGTGTCCCGCGACCTAGCAGCAAGGATCCCGACCGGTCCTGAAGTTCGAGCCAGTACTGGCCTAGCACTGCGACAACAAAGGCTTCTTTGCTCTCGTAGTACGTGTAGAATGCCGCCTTCGGTACGTCGGCACGATCGGCAATTTCCTTGACACCTGTCGCGTTGACGCCACGGGCATAGAAGAGCTCGAGTCCACTAGCGAGTAACCGTCTGCGGATATCCGGGTTCCCCGGGCGAGGCACAGGAGCAGAGTAACTGACCGAACAGGGACCTTGGCCGTGCACGGCACCAACTCGACCACGCGCGTCCAGACGCACATATCCGGTCAAGTGAGCATTTTTTGTGCGCCATTGCGCAGCACGAACTCACCGGGCGCTGAACGCCCCCGTGGACATTTAGAGACAATCGGTCTAATCTCATCACATGAGCGCTTCCATTGTCCGGCCTCGTCGTGGACGGCCGCCAAAAGTCAGCCGTGACCACGAAGACACGCGGGAAGCATTGCTTCGCTGCGGGATGGAAATCCTGACTGCTCAGGGCCTCACTGCGACAGGTATTGAATCGGTGCTCAAGCGCGTCGATGTACCGAAGGGCTCGTTTTATCACTACTTCGACAGCAAAGACGCATTCGGTCTGGAGGTGCTGCAGAGCTACGCGGAGTATTTCGCGCGCAAACTTGATCGCTGGCTGTTGGACGACAGTCTGCCACCACTGCAACGTCTGACCCTTTTCGTCGAGGACGCGAAAGCCGGAATGGCCAGACACAGGTTTGATCGTGGATGCCTTGTTGGCAATCTTGGGCAAGAAGTTCGGACACTTCCCGAGAGCTATCGCACGAAACTCGAAGAAACACTTGAGGACTGGGAGCAGCGCTTACAGGACTGCCTGCGACTGGCCGTTGACGTAGGAGATCTTCCGGCCGACACCGACTGCGCCGCGCTATCACGGTTCTTCTGGATCGGTTGGGAGGGAGCGGTATTGCGCACCAAACTCGCTCGGACAGTCGAACCGCTCGACGTGTTTTTCAGTGGATTCCTCGCATGTGCCCGCGCGTAGGAGAAGGGAATACGATGTTCAGCGCGATTGTGGTTGAGAAGACCAACACGGACTACCGTGCGGAAATGCGGCGGATCGGCAGCGACGACCTACCTGAGGGGCAAGTGACCGTCCGGGTCGCATACAGCAGCCTCAATTACAAAGACGCCCTGGCCATCACCGGTAGGGGCCCCGTCGTCCGTCGCTTCCCGATGGTCCCGGGAATCGACTTAGCCGGCGTCGTTGAGGCCAGCAATGACGCGCGCTACAAACCCGGTGATCACGTTCTGGTGAACGGTTGGGGACTGGGCGAGACCCACTGGGGAGGGCTTGCACAGATCGCTCGGCTCCAGGCGGACTGGCTAGTGCCACTCCCCCCCTCGTTCACCGAGGCGCAGGCCACTGCCATCGGCACTGCGGGCTATACAGCGATGCTTTGCCTGATGGCACTCGAACAACACGGGGTCACCCCTAGTGACGGTGAAGTACTCGTCACCGGTGCCAGTGGCGGCGTCGGAAGCATCGCGGTCACGCTGCTCGCGAGCAACGGCTACACGGTCGTCGCGGCAACCGGCCGCCTCGCTGAGGCAGACTATCTGCGGAGGTTGGGTGCGGCTACGGTGATCGACCGAGCCGAACTCGCCGAACCGGGCCGCCCCTTGGGCAGCGAGCGCTGGGCCGGCGCTATCGACTCCGTGGGCAGCCACACACTGGCTAATGTGTGTGCCACCACCAGTGCCGAGGGAGCCGTCGCCGCGTGTGGCATGGCTCAAGGCATGGAATTCCCAAGCACTGTTGCGCCATTCATCCTGCGCGGAGTGAGCCTGTTGGGTATCAACAGTGTCACGCAGCCCCACGCCAAACGCGTCACAGCGTGGGGCCGGCTGAGCAGGGACCTCGACACCGGACACCTAGGAGAGATCAGCCACGAGATCGGCCTCACTGACGCTATCTCCACTTCAACAGATCTTCTTGAGGGCCGAGTGAGGGGCCGCATCATCGTTGACGTGAATCGCTAACTCCCCTTTGCTGGAGCAGTGCGGGATAGTCGCTAGAGCTGACGGGTTACCTGCACGATAGGCACGTGCTCTCCCGCAGCATGCGATCAGCACAACCGAGGGGCCGCCAGCTCGCCAGTATCTGTCGTGCCGGACTTGGCCGAGTAGGAAATACCTTGATGGCCGCTTATAACGCCCACCAGACACGACGACGGAAGGAGCAGCATTCATGACACGAGTTCTTGTACTTGGTGCCGGAGGCAGAATCGCGCAAATCGTAGTACGCGAACTGCTCCACGACGAGAGCGTGAATCTCACCCTCTACCTACGGAACGACCAACGCTTGCACGACTTGCCCGACCTCCGCGCAACGGCAGTAGAAGGTGATGTCCTTAACGGAAGTCTCCTGAAACAAGCGGTCGAGGGACAGGACATCGTCTATGCCAACCTTGGCGGTAAAGATATCGTGGACCAAGCGCGTGGGGTCGTCACTGCGCTTGAGGGCGCTCGCGTGCGAAGGCTCATTTGGATCTCGACGCTAGGGATCTACGACGAAGTCCCCGGCGAGTTTGGCCGTTGGAACCACCGGATGCTCGACGGCGGCTATCTCGAAACCTACGCCGCAGCGGCGAAAGTGATCGAGTCTTCGCGCCTTGACTACACAATCATCAGACCCGCATGGCTTACAGACAAAGACGAAGTGGACTACGAGATCACCCAGAAAGGAGAACCTTTCAAAGGCACCGAGGTATCCCGAAAAAGCATCGCGGCACTCGTCGTACGATTGATTACCGATCCCTCACAAGAACTCCACGGCTCACTGGGAGTAAACAAGCCAGGCACCGACGCCGACAAGCCTGCATGGCAGTAATTCCGGACGCGATCGGGAAGAGCCGTTGGATAGTTGGATAGTCCAGGCGCAATGCGAACTCTGGGCCTGTGGTCGCTGCCTGCGTCGGGCGGCGCAAGTTCACCCTCGCGGGAGCACTAGACCGCCTAGGTCGTGTACGAGCAGGCCAAGCGGATCGTCATTGGCTGCATGCTCCACAGGCGATGACAACATCTGAAGAGACTTCACTCAGAGGAGGCGGCACAACCCCATAGATCGTGTACGGGCTTCAGTACGTACGTTGACGCTCACCCAGCTTTGCTCACGCTCACCAGCGCCATACTGGGAGAATGCAGGCAAGAAGCAGGTAGATCAACGACTTGTAACCAACCTGGTGCTGCTCTGCCCGTATCACCACCGCTCCCATCACCGCGGCCTGATCACCCTCACCGGACCCGCCGACGCGCTCACCGCCACCGACGAGGACGGCCGACCACTGAGCGCAGGATCACTGGCACGCCCGCCCACCCAACCCCCACCCGACGTCCCACCCTGCCCCGGACCCACCGGCGAACGCGCCCACTGGTGGTGGTACCAACCCTTCCAACCCCAACCACCACCAACCAACAACTAGGTGGTCACCGAAGCCGGGCTCCGTCGGCACGGTACCGCAGCCCAAACAGGGTGCGGCATGGATGAATTCGCTGATACGCGAGCCGCTAGCCGGCCAGCAGGCGACTATCCGGTGACGGACCTTCGACCGAACGGACCAAACCGGCCCCGGTGATCAGCGGCAGGTCGAGTGCGGACAGCAGTCCGGGTGCGGCCGCACACACCGCGGGAATGGCGTTGACCATGCGCGAGGAGCCCGCGATGCGCGCACCCAGATCGTGGTCGTGGTCCTCGGCCATTTCGAATTCGCAACGCATGGTCGGCGAGCCCTCGATCTCGACGCGATAGACACCGCGGCCAGATGCCAGTCCGAAGCCGAGGTCTTTCGGCGCAAGACTGATGTGCGGTTGCGGCCAGTCTCCGGCGATGTCGTCGCGCATACGCGTCACGTGGTCGACGACGAAAGTCGGCTTTTCCCCGACGTATCCGGTCAGCGTCGAACGCATCGCGGCGATCGTTCCGGCCTCGATGTGCCCGGTCGGGGTGTCGAACGACTCGGCGGCGAGGACGCGTTCGTTGCTCTCCTCGATGTTGTCGATTTTGACGCCCAGCGCGGCGGCGAGCTGGTGCAGCACCGGGCCCCAGCCGAAGGTGAATACCCCCGGCTGCGCGGCGAACGCCTGATACTCCGGCGGCTTACCGAAACCGAGGATCTCGTACACCGCCGCCCGGTCCGGGTAGGTGGCGTAGTTGAACATCTCCGTAACTCGCACCGATTCGATCACCCGCGACACTCCGGTAAGCAGCAGCGGCAGAACATCATTGGCAAATCCGGAGTCGATGCCAGTGGTGAAGAACGACACCCCACCCGCTAGCGCGGCCCGGCGCAGCGGATCGGTGAAGACCCCGTCGACGGCGTCGGGAAAGACCAGCGGCACCACCGAACACGACACCACGTTCTTACCGGACCCCAGGATCGACACCATGTCCTCGACAGCCTCCAGCGGACGCAGGTTCGCGCCGGCGGCATAGACCACTGCGTCGGCGTCGCCCGCGAGCAGTGGTGCCGGATCCTGGGTGGCCACCACGCCGACGGGCGCGATTCCGCACAGCTCCCCCGCGTCGCGGCCCACCTTGGCGTCGCTGTGCACCACGAGATCGGTCAATTCCAGCTCGGGGTGGTCGATCACGCCCCGCAGAGCGATGACGCCCATCGAGCCCGGCCCCCAGACTCCCACCTTCAGCACATCTATTCTCCTAATATTAGGAATGCTGTTCTTACATTTTGGACGGATGGTAGGGAGCTGGGCATGGGTACGTCAACCGCCAAGTCGCCGCCCACCGCGCGGGTAATGGACGTGCTTGCCACGCTCGCGGATTCGCCGGACGGGCGAACCTCGGCCGAGCTGGCGAAGACTTGCGGGATCAGCACCTCGACCTGCGCGCTGGTGCTATCCGAGCTGGAACGCCGGTCCTGGGTCACCCGGCGCGGGGACCGGCGCTTCTGCCTGGGCAGCGGGTTGTTCGGCCTGGTGCACGGTCTGCGCACACAGTTTCCGCTGTTGGACCGTGGCCGTGACGCACTGACCTTCCTGCACCACACCCTCGGCGCGGGCTGCTCGATGTCGAAGATCGGCGGCCGGCACCTGACCACGGTCGACGCGGTGGGCCATGGCACCGACGGCGCGCATGCCGTCGGGCAGCACTTCCCGATCGATCCCCCGTTCGGCCTGGTCGCGATGGCCTGGCGCGACGACGATTTCGTGGCTGCCTGGCTGCACCGGGTGACACCGCGGCTGACCCGCGACGAAGTCGCGCAGCATCAACGAGTACTCGCCGACATCCGATCCCGCGGCTACGGCGCCTGGCGGTTCGACGACACGCACCAATCGCTGCACCATCGGCTGGCTGGGCTGCTCGCGTCGCTGGAGCCGACCGCACACCTCACCCGGCAACTCACCACGCTGATGACCATGGTGACGCTGCAGTCTGTCACCGACACGCTTGAAACAAATTTGGCGTCAACAGAATTCGTCGTGCTGCCGATCTTCGGCCAGAACGGGCAGCCGGAGTACCAGATCGAGATCCACCTGGGTGGCCCGGCCGATTTGACGCTGCCCGCACTCGACACCGCGCTGCAGCACGCACAGCGACTGCTCGGCGCGCAGGTGTGATTACGCTGAAGTCGTGCCTGCCAACTCCGAGATTCGGCGCGCGGCTGACCGGGCGGTCACCACGACGCCGTGGCTGAAATCCAGACATTCGTTTTCGTTCGGCGACCACTACGAGCCGGATAACACCCACCACGGACTGCTGGTGGTGAACAACGACGACGTCGTGGCTCCGCGCAGCGGATTCGACACCCACCCGCATCGCGACATGGAGATCGTGACATGGGTGCTGGAAGGCGAATTGACACACCAGGATTCGGCCGGCAACCACGGCGTGATCTATCCTGGCCTGGCGCAGCGCATGTCTGCCGGCAGCGGGATCCTGCATTCGGAGAAGAATGATTCGCCAACGCAGCCAGTGCATTTCATCCAGATGTGGGTCATCGCCGACGAATCGGGAGTACCGCCGAGCTATCAGCAGCATGAGATCGGCCACATCGGCGCCGAACTCGTGACCATCGCCTCGGGCATCCCCGGGCGCGACGCGGCGATCTCGCTGCACAACCGCGCTGCGGCCCTGCACGTCGCCCGGCTGCAACCCGGCGACACCGTCACCACCCCCGCCGCCCCCAACCTGCACATCTTCGTACCACGCGGCCGGCTGACCCTGGACGGGTCCGATCAACTCGCCGAAGGCGACGCCGCCCGCATCACAGACGGCGGCGGCTCGCGGCTGACGGCGATCGAGCCGACCGAGCTGCTGATCTGGGAGATGCACGCAAAGCTGGGCGGCTAGACCAATAGAGTGGGCGTGACAGACGGGAGCTGGGATGTCGAAAGGCCAACCGCGGCACGCGGTGCCGAATCCGAAGCGGAACGCAAAAGCGCTGAGAACCGTGCAGTTCTGGGCGTTGCCGATCGGCGCCACACTGGCCCTCATGTCGGCGCTGTGCGCGCTGTATCTGGGCGGCATCTTGAATCCCACCACCAACCTGCGCCACTTCCCGATCGCGGTGGTGAACGAGGACGCCGGAACCGCCGGCCCGAAGATCGTCGACGGACTGGTGTCCGCGCTGGACAAGAACAAATTCGACATCCGCGTGGTCTCCCACGACGAGGCCAAACGACTGCTGGACCGGGCACAGGCGTATGGCGAATTGGTCATTCCGCCGACGTTCTCGTCGAGTTTGCGCGAGTACGGCGAGAGCGCGGTGATGCCGGGCAAGGCCGAGCGGCCTTCGGTCACGATCTTCACCAACCCGCGCGCCGGCACGCTGGGCGCCGGCATCGCCGGCCAGACCCTGAACCAGGCCATGGCCGTTGCCAATACCAAAGTAGGACAATACCTTTCGTCGCAAGTCGCAGAGCAGACCGGCGGTGCGCCGTTGACCGGAGCGTCGCAAGCGGGACTGGCCAGCCCGATCGACATCAAGTCGACCGTGTACAACCCGCTACCCAACGGCACGGGTAACGGCCTGTCGGCGTTCTACTACGCATTGCTGTTGTTGCTGGCCGGGTTCACCGGCAGCATCGTGGTGTCCACCTTGGTCGACTCATTGCTCGGGTACGTGCCCGCCGAATGGGGGCCGGTGTATCGATTTGCAGAGCAGGCCAACATCTCTCGCTTCCGCACCTTGTTAGTGAAGTGGGGCATCATGCTGGTGCTGGCGTTGCTGACGTCGGGTGTCTACCTGGCCATCGCCCACGGACTCGGCATGCCCATCACGCTCGGCTGGCAGTTGTGGGCCTACGGCGTATTCGCGATCGTCGCGGTCGGCGTGACGTCCAGTTCGCTGATCGCGGTGCTCGGTTCGATGGGCCTGCTGTTCAGCATGCTGGTTTTCGTGATCCTCGGTTTGCCGTCGGCGGGCGCCACCGTCCCGCTGGAGGCGGTGCCGCCGTTCTTCCGCTGGCTGGCCGAGTTTGAGCCGATGCACCAGGTGTTCCTGGGCGTGCGGTCCCTGTTGTATCTGAACGGCGACGGGGAGGCCGGCCTCACGCAGGCGTTGTTGATGACGTCGATCGGGCTGGTGATCGGCCTGCTAGTCGGCGGCATCATCACCCGCATGTACGACCGCAGCGGCTTCCACCGGATTCCCGGCGCGATCGGCGCGGCAATCGCCGAGGTGCACCAATCCCAGCACCAGGCGAGCAAGGCCGGTAAGCACGAGAGTTCGGGCCAGGCCGCCGACGCCGAAGCCCGCCACCCGGACCCCAGCGAGCCCAACGCCGAAAGCGTAAGCGAGCAAACGTAATTCGGGCGCCGCCTAAGTGTCACACGTTTGTTATTTATGTTGACAGTGTGGCCAATGTGACTGATGCTGTGAGTGTTGCATCCACATAAGGGCCGAAAGGGCTGCCGTGCTGACACGACGCACCAGGTTGCGCCGACTGGCGGCAAGCCTCACGACGTTCGCCTGCACGCTGTTGACCGCCGCCGTCACACCGCCCGTCGCGCACGCCGCGGATGCCCGTGAGTTGCTCGCCAGCGCGATCGGCGCCACCAAGGGCTCGTATCTGGTGTACAACTTCGGTCCCGGCCACCCCACGCCGCTGATGGACGCCAGCGGCCGCTGGTACGAGATGAACAACGGCGGCCACCTGATGATCATCAAGAACGCGGCGGAACGCCTGGCGCCGCACCTGCTGGTCGACACCCACCGGGGTGACCAGGCGCGCTGCGAGAACAACCCCGGGGCCCGCACCGGCGAAGGCCTATGGCAGGCCTCCGAGCTCTACGCGCCACTGCAGGCGTGGCAGCGGATGGGGCAGCCGACCATCGCGATCAACGCCAACTTTTTCGACGTGCGCGGGCAGAAGGCGGGTTCGTGGCGTCAGACCGGCTGCAGCTCACCGCTGGGTGCGTTCGTGGACAACACGAACGGGCAAGGCCGCGCCAACCAGGCTGTGACCGGTACCGCGGCCTACCCCGGCAAGCAGGGGCTGTCCGGCGGCGGCGAGAGCTGGTCCTCGCTGACCACGATGATCCTGCCGACCGGTGGGGCGCCGTACGTGGTGTGGCCGCGCAGCAAGAACGACTACGACGCCGCCACCCCGGTGGTCGCCGACCTGCTGAACAAGAACGAGAAGTTTGTCGCGGTGTCCGGGATCGGGCTGCTGGCCCCGGGCCAGACCCAACAGCTGCACGACGGCGGCCCCAGCGCGGCGCGCACCGCCCTGGCCTACGTCAAGCAGCGCGACGAAATGTACATCTTCGAGGGCGGCAGCTACACGCCGGACAACATGCAGGACCTGTTCCGCGGACTGGGCAGTGATACCGCGATCCTGCTGGACGGCGGCGGGTCCTCGGCGATCGTGCTGCGGCGCGACACCGGCGGTATGTGGGCCGGCGCGGGTTCGCCGCGCGGGTCGTGCGATACCCGTCAGGTGCTGTGCGATTCCCACGAGCGCGCCCTGCCCAGCTGGCTGGCCTTCAACTAAAGATCTTCAGCCGCAATGGTTTTCGCCTCAGCGGCGCCGTACCGGAAAATCAGCAGGCTCGCCGCCACCACGGCTGCCGTCAACGCGAACACCGGCGCGATGACGAACCGCGACAGCGTGGCGCCGAGAAATGCACCGGCGCACATCGTGAAAATCACGCTGAAGCGCAGCTTTTGACGCTCGCCGGTGCCACCGGAGAGTCGGCTGTCCAGGCCGAGGCTGACGATCGTCGACGTCAAGACGGTCGTCGACAGTTCCTGGATGCCGAACTGGCGGGCACTCGAATGCTGCAGACCGAACGTCACCGTGAGGAACGCGATCATGATCAGCTTGGTGTTGTCGTGATAGTGCAGCACGCCCGTACCGGCCAGGATCGACAAGGTAAGCAGCAGCAGGATTTCCGTGGCCAACACGGTCGTGATCCACTTCCTGGCCCGCTCACCGAAATACTGTTGCAAGCGCCCGCTGAGGATCGTGGTGGTGACGAAGGTGGGCAGCGCCACCGACACCGCCGTCAGGTCGATGCTGGTACGCGGGGCAAGCCAAAAGCCGAGGAAGACCACGTTTCCGGTCATGTTGGCGACGAACACATGGCCGAGGACCAAGATACTGATCGAGTCGGCCAGCCCGGTCGCGAAGGTCAGCAGCAACAACGCCGCAACGGTGAATCGCTCGGTTACCGGCGACGTGGTGGCCACGGGTGCAGTATATTTCGGCGGTATCGGTTCGGCCGGACTACGGATGCGGCGTGAGGTCCAGGGAGGTCACGGTCGTCATCCTGGTCACCAGCCAGCGCCCGTTCGCGCGTTTCATGAACAGCCGATAGGACAGGTACTTCAACGCCGGGATGTCTTTGGTCAGCGGGCTCGTCGAGGTGGTGTTGGTGTAGACGATGACGACCGCGTTGGGGCCATCGAGCGATTCGACCGCCGCACCGGTGACCTGAGTCCGGTTGGTGATCTTGGCCTGCTTGTTCGGAGCCACGATAGCGTCGACGAATTTGCGGTACTGGGCCTCGAAGTCACCGCTGAGGTAAGCCGACGCACGATCGGCGAGGCTGTCCATGTTCTCCGGGGTGTAGGTCCACAGCGTCGTGATCGCGTTGGCCGCGGTGCGGGCCACGTTGAGCTTGGTTGCCGCCGTAGCGCGGTCAGTCAGATAGGGCTGCACTGCCGCGCCCGCGAAGGCCGCGGAACCGACGAACACGAGTGCGGCCACCACAACGACGATGCCCATCCATTTGCCGGCCAGCAGTTTGCGACGCTTGCGGGCGCCCTCTTCGGTCGCCGCGGCGGAATCGTCGGTCTCCGCGTCGGCGTCGGCATCGGACTCTTCGGACTCCACCGTGTCGGTCTTTTCGGCGGGTTCCGTTGCGGTGGCGGTGTTTTCGTCGTGTTCAGCGGCGTCGTCGGAGATCGCCTCGGCGGTCAGATCACCTGCAGCAGGCTGCTTATCTTCCACTGATTCCCTTCCCGCGTAGCAGTTGCCGTCCAACGATTGGTGTTCTCGAATACCTGTTTTTGATCCGGCGACTTGGACGTGACCTCGGTCGCCACCATGACGGTGGCGCTGCCGTCGTCGTTCCACCGTTCCACGGCGGCGCCGAGGATGGTGCCGGTCGCGGGCTCCGCACGGGCAACCTGCAACAGGATCTCGTTGGCCTTGTCGTGATACTGCTTGGCGAAATCGCCTGTCGCCTGGGCCATTATCCGCATGACGTAGTCGTTGGCGTGATAGGGGTCAAGCGAGGTGAACTGCGTCATGAACCCCGTCACGTAGTTGAGCACCTCGCGGGTCTTGGAGGCATCGTGCTCGCGGGATTCGTGGGAGATCAGCATCAGGGTGCACAGCGTGATCGCCACGGTCGTCAACACCGCGGCGACCGTGCTCGCCACGGGTAGCTCCCATCGCCGGCGCTGCGTCTGCGGATCCGCCGCGACCAGCAGCGCGCCCTCGCCGGGCTCAAATCTGCGGCGGGGGCTCATTTTCCGTTCCCCGGCGGTTTCGGCTTGGTCAGCACGGCGAGGTTGTCGACCAGCCAATGGCCGCCGGCGTCCTTGACGAAATTCACCCGGACGGTCGCGGTGATGTAGCGCTCCTGGGGCGCCGCGCCACGCCGGCCCTGCATGAACAACAACATCGTCGCCCGATCCGGCGACGCCGATTCGATCGAGCCATCGGTCACCCAGTACTCGTTGATGACGGGGTTTCCCTTTTGGACGATGTCCTGCTGCGCCTTGAGCGGGCCGCGGTAGTTATCGGTCGCCAGCGACTGGGCCCGCTTGAAATCGTCGGATAGTGTCTTCGGGTCGTAGGTCAGCATCTGCGCGACGATCTTCGGCCCCTGTATCGAGATCTCGGCCCGCGTCTGGTCGGTCTGCTGATCGCGAGAGTAGACCACCTCGTAGCTCACGGCCCCGCCCGCCACGCACAGTCCGGTCGCGGTGAGCACCGCGATGATCGTCCACCGCCGGATGATGTCGGGCCGCGGCGGCTGCGAGCCTCGCACATCCGTGCGCAGCAGCATGTCGGCGAACGTACGGCGCTGCGAATCCCACAGCGGCCAAAGCCATCCCACCACCGACACGGTGTCGAGCAGGTGCGCGAGATCGCGCAGCAGCAGGCCCCAGGCGCCGACGACGGAACCGTCACGGTGCCGCACCGCGATTCCACACAGAGCGCGTCCCAGGCTCCAGCCGTAGACGGTCGGCAGCAGCAGCCGGTTGACCAACATCGCCAGGATGGCGATGCCGAGGACACAGACGCTCAGCCACCACCACACGCCCTGCGGCGGCACGGTGAACGACACCAACGCCATGGTGGTCGCGACCGCGGCGGCGGGCAGGACGTCGACGGCAAACGCGCACACGCGAATATGCCACGGCGCCAAGGCATTCTCTGATGACACTTGGGGAGCCGTGGTCTGAGTTTCCTCGACCACCAGCGTCACTTCGTCACCTGGTCGAGCCTGGCGATCCGGTACTGGCCTTCGTCCAGCGCCATTCTCACCCGAAGCCGATAGCCGGTCTCGTTCTGTGACTGATCGGCGACCACCTGGACGCGCATCGCCACGAGCACGTCGATCGAACCGTCTTTGTTGTTGCGCTCGACCGCTCCGCGCACATCCGAGACCTGGACGTGGACGTTCGCGGACTGATAAGCCTGCACGAGCATGCCGGTGTAGACCATGGCCTGTTCACGGAAGGCGTCGGTCCCGCATTCGATGATCTTCTGCTCGCTGGCGATCATCGCGCTGGTGTCGGGCGCCTGCGTGGCCGACACGCACTCGATCGCCGCCTTGAGCGCCGCGGCGTTGTTGCGCGCGATGGCCTGGCTCTCGTGGTGGTACCGCAACGCCAGGTAACCGCCGGTGCCGACGGCACCGGCCAGCAGCACCAGGGCCGCGGCGATGCCGGCCAGCCATCCGCGCCCCAGGGCCGACGGGGGGCGCCGGTGCGCCTCCGCCTCGGTCGCGTCCTCGCCGTCGGTTTCCGGCTGTTCGCCATCATCGGGCGCGGCGTCGCTGGAGGACTCGGGCTGCTCCGAGGCGATCGCTTCCGGGGCTTCCGGCGCGGCTTCGGGCTCGACTGCAGCCGAATCCGGCGCCGTCACCTCAGGCTGCTCGGCTCCGACCTCGGATTCTGGCGAATCCTCGGCCGTCTCCTCGGTGTTTGTCTGCTCGGCTCCGACCTCGGATTCTGGCGAATCCTCGGCCGTCTCCTCGGGGTTTGTCCCGTCGGTGACGTCGTCCGATTCCTTCGGCCGTCTCCGACGTAGACGACTAAGCATCGACATCGGTGGTGGGTTCAGCCGGCGGGTGCCAGCATCTCCTTCCATCCGTCGTCTCCTGTTTTGGTCGAGTTTTCGACGGAGTATTTGACGCCGTCGGGCCCTACCAGTTCACCGCTCTGGGGACTGTATACCGCCGAGGGAGGTCCAAAGGGTGTGTAGACACACGGGTTGGGCTGCTGTCCGTTGCACTGCACGGTACCTTGCCCGGGTCGGGTCAACGGGTCACTGGTCGGCGGTGGCGTCCCCGCGACCCGGTCCGAAGGTGCCGGGTTCATGCCGTTGTTGATCGACGGCGCGGGGATCACCATGCCCGGTCGCACCGACTGATCGCAGCGCGCTCCCGGCGCCGGGCAGGTCAGAATCTGGTTCGGGTCACCGAACCAGGGGTTCGTCCCGGCGGGAACGTAGGGCTTGGGGTCGCGGCACTCACGGGGCGTGGCCGCCCGCTTGCCGGGGATATCGGTACACGGGATGTTGCGCGAGCCACGCACGCTGTTGGCCGGGGTATCCATCGGAATCTTGCAGTAGGTGCCCGACGGCAGCGGCTGCATGCTGGTGTCGGCCGGCGCCCGCCACTCCGGCGCGGGAATGAAGCCGGTCAGACACGGCGGCGGCTGGTTGATCGACAGTGCCAGGTCGAGTGCGGCCTGGTTCGGGAACGGCGCGGCCACCGTCTGCGCGATCGAGGCACCCTGCGGCAGGAACACCAGCACCTGCTCCACCCCGGTGTGGTAGCGCTTGAGCAGGTCGAAGACGACCTCGAGATTCGCCAGCGTCTGCGGCAGCGACTCCCGGACGTCGCTGAACACGTCGTTGACCTGATCGGCGGTCGGCGCCGCTTGCGACAGAATGCTTTTCACGTTCGCGTCGCGCTGCGCGGACTGCGCGGCCAGCGTATTCAGGTTGCGCGCCCAGCGCTCGATCGCGTCATTGGACTTCACCTGGCTGTCCAGCACCGGTCCCGAGTTCACGATGATGTCGTTCACGTTGGTGATGTTGGTCTTGAAGTCGCCGACGATCGCCTGCGTCGAGTCCACCAGGCGCTGCAACGCCGGGCCCAGGCCGCCGACCGACTCCGCCGTCTCGTCGAGCAGCTTGCCGATCTTGTCCTTGGGCAACGCCTCGAGCCCGCGGTTGGCGGTGTCGAGTGCCGGACCGATCTCGGCCGGCACGGTGCCCTTGGAGATGGTTTGCCCTTCGGCAAGGTACTTGCCGGGGCTGCCCGACGAGACGATGTCCAGATACTGCTCACCGACCGCCGACACCGAGTGCACGTTCGCGACCGCGTCGACCGGGATCTTGTACCGGCTGTCGATGCTCATCGTCGCTTCGGCGCCATGGTCGGTCGGCTCGACGTCGGTGACCTTGCCGATCGTGATGCCGCGATAGGTCACGTTGGCCGTGGGGTACAACCCGCCCGACGCCGGCAGCTCCGCCTTCAGCGAGTACCGGCCGATCCCCATCAAACTGGGCACCTGCAGGTAGTAGATGCCGAGCACCAGCAACGAGACGACCGTCAGGACCAGGAACGCCCACAGCTGGCGTCGAATGAACGGGGTCAGCAATTCCGGTCCCCCCTTTCCACCAGCGGACCGCCGGGCGCGTCATTCGGGTTCGGCGTGTAGCGGACGTCGGGGATCATCGTCTCCGGGTCGCGGCCGAACGACTGCTCGAGTGCCCGCAGCGCGCCCGACAACCCGGTTCCGGTGAGGAACGCGTTGTCGACCGAGCTGTAGGTCACGTCCAGCGTCAGCGAGATGTTCACGTAGTCACCGCGGAACATCTTCGGGACGGTGTCGATGTCGAACGGCTGGGTCAGGATCAGCTTCAGCGCACCGATCAGGTAGGGCGAGGAGCGGCCGAGTTCCTTCAGCGGGCATTGCAGCGCCTGCAGATCGGTGTGCAGCGGGCCGCGCGCCGCCGACAGGTACTGATCCGCGGCCCCGCTGAGCCGGCCCACCGAGTCGACGGCGTTGATCAGCAGATTCCTGGTGTCGGCGAAATGCTTGATCAGCGGCGGGATGTCGGTCAGCACTCGGTCGAGAACGTCCGAGCGGCCGCCGACATAGACCAGCAGCCGGTTGGTGGAGTCGATCGCGTGGGTGATGTCATCACGCTGCTGATTGAGCTGGGCGGTGAAGGTGTCCAGCTTGCCGATGAAGGAGCGGATCTGCTCGCCGCGCCCGTGGAAGATGTCGTAGACCTCGTTCTGCAGCACTTCCAGGTTCGGGATGCCGCCACCGCGCAAGATCAACGACAGGCTGGCCAGCGTCTGCTCGGTGGTCGGATACGACGACGAATTCTTCAGCGGAATGGTGTCGCCGTTGCGCAGCAGCTCCGACGACGGGTTCGGCGGCGCGGCCAGCTCGACGTGCTGAGAACCCAGCAGCGAGGTCTGGCCGATCCGCGCGATCGCGTTCTTCGGTAGCTTGACGCTGCTCTTCACGCCCAGCGTCAGCGTCGCCACCCAGTTCTTCAACTCGATCTTCTTGATCGACCCGACGAAGACGTCGGCGACCATCACCTTGCTGTTGCCGTTGATCGCCAAGGTGTCCGGCACCTGCACATAGATGGTGTAGGAGCCGGGGCCGTCGCCGGGACCGCCGGGAATCGCCACGTTTGAGATGCCTCGCCAGCCACACGAGCTCAGCACCATGGCGATCACCAGCAGCACCATGCCCTGCCAGGCCCGGCGCCGGATCAGGCTCGACCCTATCCTCACTGGCCACCCCCGAAGTCAGGGCCGGACGGCGGCCCACCGGCGTTGGGTGCCACCGCGACCACCGGCGCGGGCGTCGGGGCGACGGGACCCGGAATCACGCCCGGTCCCGGCGCCGGCGGCTGGATCGGCGTCGGCGCCCGCAGCCCGATGGGCGGCAGGATCGGGTTCTCGTCGTAGGCGTTCGGCGGGCCCGGCGGCGTCTGATACTGGGATTGAACGGGCTCGATATTGGGACCGCCCATCAGCTCCTCAAGCGATTCCGGCGTCATCAGGCCCGCGGTGATCGGCCCGACCTGCTGGCCTTGCATGCCCGGCGCCACGATCCAGCCTTGCTGGGTGTTGCGGTGCGAGGTCGGCGTATCCGGCACCCAGATACCCGGGACGGTGGTGTCCTTATAACCGTTCGGCGGATGCAGCCGATCTTCGGAATAGGCGACCTGCTTGGGCAACGTCTCGGCGGTGCTGAACAGGTTCAACCCGAACGGCAGGTAGTTGAACTTGATCGCGTCGAGGATCGGCGCCAGATACTGCGCGCACAGTTCGGCGGATTCCTGGTAACCGAGCCGGCTGCCGGCCTGAATCGAGCTGCAGATGAACTGCATCGGGTTCGCGAAGTTCGTGATCGCCGGAATGGCGACCACCGACCCGTGCGACGGGTGATAGATCTGGTTGATGTTGGCCGCAGCCGTCGGCAGCACATGCAGCGCGGTCTCCAGCCCGTTCAGCGGCTCGGGCTGCAGCAGCGTGTTCGTCGCGGTTTCCAGGTTGTTGACGTCGGTGGTCAGCACCTCGCGGTTCTTGTCCAGCCACGGGCGCACGGTGCTCAGCAGGCTGTCGAACTGCTGCAGCGCATTGTTCAAGGCGCCGTCATCGCTGGCCAGCCGGCCGGTGACGTCGGCCAGGTTCTGGTTCAGCGCGACGAACTGCGCGTCGTCGGCGTGCAGCGCGTTGACGAACAGCGCCAGGCTGCGCACCACCGCGAAGAAGTCGCCGCGGCCCTCGTTCAACGCGTTCAGCGCCGACGACAAGCTGTTGAGCGCGGTGTTGATCTGCTTGCTCTTGCCTTCCAAGCCGTCGGCGAACGACGAAATGACCTCACCGAACGGACCCGTGGGCTGCTCCTTCGTCGGACCCAGCTTCGAGATGATGTTGGTGATGCTGTTGCGCAGTTCGTCCCACTCCACCGGCACCTGGGTGCGCTCTTCGGGAATCACGGCGTTGTCGCCCAGCACCGGTCCGCCCTTGTACGGCGGCTCCAGCTGGATCGCACGCGACGCCACCAGGGTGGGGTTAAGGATCACCGCCGAGGCGTTGGCCGGGACCTTGTACTTGTTCTCGTAGTGGAACGTCACCTTCATCTTGTCGCCGACCGGTTCGATGCTGTCGATCGAGCCGACCCGCAGGCCCATGATCTGGACCTTGTCCCCCTTGTAGAGGGCGTTCGCCGCCGGGAAGTAGGCGACGACGGTGTTGTTCGTCAGCTTCTCGAACAGCCGGTAGCCGACATAGCCGACGACCAGGGCGACGACGATGACCAGCGCTCCGATGATCGCCGTCGTCCGGGAGAACTTCGGTAGCCGGACGTTACGGACGTCAAAGATGGTGCTCAATTCTGGCTACCTCCCGTGACACCACTACCGCCCGAACCGCCGGGGTTGATGAATGGCGCCGGCAACTGGTTCCCCGGTCCGGGCGGGGCCGGGGGACCCGGCGGCAGACCCGGAGCGAAGGTCGACGGCGGCGGCGTCGGGCCGGCCGGTCCCAGATTCTCAGTGCGCGCGCCCGGCGGAGCCTGGGTCGGCAATGGCACCGGCGTGCCCGGAACGTTCGGGGGCGGATCACCCGGGCGCCCGGCGATATTGATGCCGGGGGTCGGCGGCAGACCGTCCGGGTTCGGCGGCGACGTCGCAACGTCGACCGGCGCGGGGAAGCCCGGCCCGCCGAAGGGACCGGTGGCCGCACCCGCACACGGCAGCGGATTCCACGGCCGCGGCAGACCCTCGTCGCCGACGGTGATGTTGCCGCCGGGGTTGGCCGGCGTGTAGGAGCACGGCGATCCGGGCGGGATAGCCGGTCCGGGGTGCTCGGGTGTGCCCTCCAGCACCGGCGGTGCCGGCGGCGGCGCGCCGTTGGGGAATCGGGTGCCGTTGGGATCGGGCCAGCGGTATTCCGGCAGACCGGCACTGCGCCAGAAGTTCTCCGGGTCGATGCCGCGCTTCTTGAAGGCGGCGTCCACCCACGGCTGGATGATCTGGTAGAGCGCCAGGTTGTGCAGGACCACCTTGAAGAAGGGGCCCGACGCGATGGCCTCGTTCAGGGACGGCAGGAAGTGGCCGACCTCGGTCAGACCCGCTGCCACGTCGTCTTTGCGCTCGACCAGGATCTTGCTGATCGTGCGCAACTGCTCGAGCACGTGGTTGAGGTTCGGGTTGTCATTGATCAGGCCCTTGACCTGTTCGGAGAATGCGGCGATGTTGCCCAGCAGGGCGTTGATGGCCTGACCGCGCTCGTTGAACGCGGCCAGCAGCGTCTTGGCGTTGACCAGCAGGCGGTCGACCTGCTCACTGCGGTCGCCCAGCACGCTGGCCACCTGGTTGGCCTGGGCGAGCAGGTGCTTGACCTCGGCGTCGCGCTTGCCGACCGTGTCGGAGAACTTCGAGACGCCCTCGAGCGCGGCGCTCAGGTGCGGATAAGTCTGGTCGATGGTCTGCGACAGCACGTGCAGCGATTCTTTGACCGTGTCGATGTTCCAGCCGGAGGCGGCCTTGGTGACGTCGAAGAACGCGTCGTAAATCTGATACGGCGTGGTGCTCTGGCCCAGCGGCAGCGAGGCGCCGGGCTTCAGCTGCTGGTTGCCGCGCGCCTCGATCTCCATGACCTTCTTACCGAGGATGGTGTCGGTGCGGATCGCCAGCCGGCTCTCGGTGCCGATGGTGTTGGTGCCGATCGAGAACTTCATCACGATGTGGTCGCCGTCGATCTTGAGGGCCTCGACCTTGCCGACGTCCATGCCGGCGATGCGCACCTTGTCACCGACGTTGATCCCGCCGGAATCGGTGAACTGCCCGTAGTACGCGGGCCTGGCCATCAGGATCGGCACGCTGGTGAAGCTTTGCCCGACGCCGATCACGAGCAGCGTGACCACGATGCCCATCAGACCGATCCGAAGCCGGTTCGGCGGTTCCAGCGTTCTCATTGCGGCGTGCACCTACCCGTCGGCTGCTGGAAGAGCCGGACCGTGCGGACCGGACCACCGCCCTGCAGACCGTTGATCTTCAGCGTGATGTCGCAGGCGTAGAAGTTCACGAAGTCTCCGTAGGACCCGATGGCGCGCCCGATCATGTTCAGCGCGCTCGGCACCTTCTTGAGGTAGTCCTGCAGTTGGTCTTGCTGGTCGATCAGCGGCTGCTGAAGCCCGTCCAGGTAGTTGATCGACTTGTGCAGCAACGCGCGATCCTCGCCCAGCAGATCGGCCACGGTGCCGGCCGCGTTACTGATGTGCGCGGTCCCGCCGGCCAGCTGATCGCCGTGGTCCTTGAGCCCGGTGATCAGCACCTCGAGGTTGTTGATGGTCTGGTCGAATTGCTGGCGGTGCCGGACCGTCGTGTCCAGCACCACGTTCAGGTTCTTGATCACCTCGCCGATGGCCTGGTCACGCTCGCCGATCGCGTTCGTCAGCTGAGCGGTGTTGTCCAGGATGTCGTTGATCGTGCCGCCCTGACCCTGGAACACCGTGACGAGCGCGCTCGCGATCGTGTTGACCTTCTCCGGATCCAGCGCCCGGAACAGCGGCTTGAAGCCACCGATCAGCGCGTCGAGGTCCAGGGCCGGCGCGGTGCGCGACAGCGGGATGAAGCCACCCGGCGGCAGCACCTTGTCCGCGCCTTCACCGTCGCCGCGCTTGAGCTCCAGGTACCGGTTACCGATCAGGTCCAGGTAGCGGATCTGCGCCGTCGTCGACTGATACAGCGGAACCGAACGGTCCACGTTGAACTTCACCCGCACGCGCTTGCCGCTGTCGATCAGCTGCACCGAGTCGACCTTGCCGATCTCCACCCCGGAGGCGCGGACGAACTGGCCTTGCCGCAGCCCGCTGATGTTGCTGAACTCCGCGGTGTAGGCATTGGTGCGGTCGAACCGCATCTGGCCGAACACCACAACGATCATCACAGTGAAGAGCAGCAGCACCAGCGAGAAGATGCTGAGTCGGACGAGCGTACCGGTGATTTTCATGGGTTGATCGTGTTATCCCCTACCTGACGGCCCCACACGTATTCGATGGCGTAGGGCGAACCGGTGTCGAGATGGTTGTAGGGCGCGATGCTGTTGCCGGAGTCCATCACCAACTCGGGAGCGGGCCACAGGTCATGCGTGATGTGCTGCCAGCAACCCGGCGCACCGCCCGGGCCACCGCGGGCGTTCACCCGCGGCAGGTTCTCGGGATAGATGTAGGGGTTCGGCGCCCCACCGACCACCCCGGCCAGGCCGCCGACCAGGCTGGCGATCGTGGCCACCGCGGAGACGGGGTTGGCGAGCAGACCGAGCCCGGACAGCGCCTCGGTGTGGGCGTTCAGCGAGTACCCGTTGCCGGCCAGGAACGAGGCGGCCTTGGGCTCGATGTCGTGGTAGTTGCGCAGGGTGCAGAAGATCGCCGGACTGTAGGTGTCCAGCAGCTGGGCGGTGGGCACCAGGTCGGCGGCGCCGCGCGCCAGGTATGGGCCGCCCTTCTCGAAGATCTCGGCGCCGGTGTTGCCGAACCCGGCGGCCGACAACAACGCCCGGTCCAGATCCTTCTGCTGCGCATTGATCGTGCGCGACGTGACGACCGCGTTGTTGAGGAAGTCGAACAGGTCCGGCGAGGCGTTGGCGTAGGTGTCGCCCAGACCGGCCAGCTGCTGGATGTCGTGGCGGATCTGCGGCATCTGCGGGTTGACGTCGTCGAGGACCGCGTTGCCGTTGACGACCGACTGTCCGAACTTGTCGCCGAGGCCGGCCAGCGACTGCGCGGCCGCGCTCAGCGTCAGGTTCAGCTTGACCGGATCCACCTTCTCCGCGATCGAGGTGACGGTCTGGAACAACGTGTTGATCTCCGTCGTCACCGACCGCGCGTCGATCGTCGACGACGGGCCGAGTCGTTGCGGCGACGGGTTCTGCGGCGTCGTCAGCGACACGTACTTGCCGCCGAACACCGTGGTGGCCTTGATGTCGGCGTTCACGTTGGCCGGGATCAGCTTCAGGTACCGCGGATAGACGTCCAGGGTGAACTTGGCCGCCGGCTTGCCGTCGCGGACGATCTCGGAGATGGTGGCCACCCGACCGATCTCGACGCCGTTGTAGGTCACCTTCGAACCCGGATCCATCACCAGACCCGCCCGCGATGCCAGCATCGTCAGCTTGGTCTTGGGGGTGAAGTCGCCGCGGAACTGCCCGTAGATCAACACGAAGATCAGCGCGCCGATGACCAACAGGCCGATCCCCGCCAATTTGTAGGGCGGAGTCCGCGAAGCGTTCGTCTTTCCGGGTCGGGTCATGGCGGCTACACCGTTAAGGCGAAGTTCGGGTTGACGCCGTACAGCGCCAACGCGGCGGACAACACCACAACCTGCACCGAGACCAGAGAGAACCGCATCGAGCGGCCAACCGCCTCACCGACGCCGACGGGCCCGCCGCCGGCGTTGTAGCCGTAGAAGCAGTGCGTGATCATCACGACCGCGGTGATGATGATGGCCTCCAGGAACGACCAGAACACGTCGTCGGGGCGCAGGAACGTCCGGAAGTAGTGGTCGTAGGTTCCGTTGGACTGCCCATACAGCACCGTCGTGGTGATCTGCGGCGACAGGAAGCACATGATCATCGCCAGCGCGTAGATCGGGATGATCACCACCAGCCCGGCCATGAACCGGGTGGTGGCCAGGAACGAGATCGACTTGATGCCCATGACTTCCAGGGCGTCGATCTCCTCGCTGATCCGCATGGCGCCGAGTTCGGCGGTGGCGCCCGCGCCGACGGTCGCGGCCATCGCGATGCCGGTGACGACCGGGGCGGCGATGCGCACGTTGATCAGTGCGGCGAAGAAGCCGGTGAACGCCTCGACGCCGATGTTGCCCAGCGACGCGAAACCCTGGATGGCGACCAGCGAACTACCGGACAGCGTGACGAAGCCGACGATGGCGACCGTGCCACCGACGACGGCCATGGCCCCGGTACCCATGCCGATCTGAGCGATCAGCCGCAGCGTTTCCTTGCGGTAGTTGCGCAGCGCATGCGGCACGTGCGCGATGCAGATCATCCCGAACCAGGCCATCCGGCCGACGTCGTCGAGCCCGCGGCCGGCGGCACCGCCGTAGCGGTTCAGGTTTTCAGCTGCCCGCGGGAACCGGGCACGCAGTACGGCGACGTTCGTCATATCTGGCCCCCTCTCAATGTCCCGTTCCGAATCGCACGCCGATCGTGGTCAGCACCACGTTCACCGCGTATAGCGCGACGACGCAGAGCACCACGGTTTCGTTGACGGCAGTCCCCAGGCCCTTCGAACCGCCGCGCACAGTCAGGCCGCGATAGCAGCCGACCAGGCCGGCGATCAGGCCGAAGATCGCCGCCTTGAGGGTCGCGATGACGACCTCGGGCAGCCCGGTGATCGTGGTCAGGGTGGCCAGGTAGGCACCACCGGAGACGTTCTGCAGATACACCCCGAACAGGTAGCCGCCCACCAGGCCGACGGTGATGACCAGGCCGTTGAGCAGCGTGGCGACCAGGGTCGCGGCGATCACCCGGGGCACCACCAGCCGGTGGATCGGGTCGATGCCGAGCACCTCCATCGCGTCGATTTCCTCGCGGATGGTGCGCGCGCCCAGATCCGCGCAGATCGCGGTCGATCCGGCCCCCGCAACCACCAGCACCGTGGTCAGCGGACCAAGCTGGGTCACCGCGCCGATCGCCGCGCCGGCGCCGGACAGGTCGGCGGCACCGAACTGGGCCAGCAGCACGTTGAGCGTGAAGATCAGCAGCACGGTCAGCGGGATGGAGACGAAGACGGTCGGCAGGAACGCGACCCGCATGATGAACCAGCACTGCAGGACGAACTCGCGCCACTGGAAGGGCCGGCGGAACAACGCCCGGCCGGTCAGCACGCACATCCGGAAGAACCCGCCGATCAGTGTCAGCGGCGTCTCCAGCTGATCGCGCAGATAGCCGACGAGGTAGGGGCCCCGCCCGCCCGCAGACGTCGAAGTCACCACTGCCCCCTCATGCCGCCGCCACCCGCCCCACGGCGCGGCGAATCGTCTCGCACGCCGCCACCTTGCCCCGGACCCACATGTGTGATCACCGACTCCCTACTGGCAAGTAGTAACGGAGACCACAGGAATGTACCCGATGGCCAAGCAGGTGTGAACCGCATCCGCACAATTAACCCTTCGTCAACAACGGGCAAACGTTACAGTTTCTGTCAGCTTTCCTCTCATGACGTGAAATCCCTTGAAGTAGCCTCATTTTGAGTTGTGCCGACGGTGCCGTAGCGAACCCGTAGCTCAGTCTTGAGGACCTTGCCGGCCGGATTGCGGGGCAACGCGTCGACGATCTCGAGTGCCTTGGGGTGCTTGTAACGGGCGAGGCGCTCGGTGAGAAATTCGTCCAGATCCCCGAGGGTGAGGCGCTCGACGGTGATCGCCGCGACCGCGATCGGTACCTCGCCCCATTTCTCGTGGGCCCGGCCGATGACCGCGACCTCGACGATGCCGGGGTGGCCGGCCAGCACGTTCTCCACTTCAGCGCAGTAGACGTTCTCGCCGCCGGAGATGATCATGTCCTTCTTGCGATCGACCACCCAAACGTAGCCCTCCTCGTCCATCCGGACGAGGTCGCCGGAGTGGAACCAACCGCCCGCGAACGCCTCCGCGGTGGCCTCCGGGTTGTTCCAGTAGCCGCTCATCAATGTCGGTGCGCGGTAGACGATTTCGCCGACCGCACCGACCGGCACATCGTTCATGTTCTCGTCGACGACGCGAGCGGCGACCGTCGGGATCACCTTGCCGACCGACCCGCGCTTACGGATCGCGTCCTCGCCGAGCAGCATGCAGGTGACCGGAGACATCTCCGTCTGGCCGAACGCGGCGAGGATCTGGGTGCCGGGGAACGTGGCCGACATCTCCCGCAGCAGCGCGTCCGGTGCGGGGGCGGCTCCCCACGACATGATCCGCAGCTTCAGGTCGCGGGGGCGGGCCTGCTGCTCGGCGCAGACGGCCTGCCATTGCGCGGGAACAAGGAAGATGCCGGTGACCTTCTCGGCGGCGAGCACGTCGAGCAGCTGGCCCGGGTCGAACGCCCCGAGGGGATAGATGACCGTGGGCAGACCGAGTAGCAGCCCGCCGAGCAGGTTGCCGACGCCGGCGATGTGGAACAGCGGGACCCCGATGAAACCGACATCGTTGTTGATGTCGGCGCCGTTGGTGTAGAGCCCGGTCATCGTTTGCCCGGTCAGGTTGGTGTGGGTGAGCACGGCGCCCTTGGGGCGGCCGGTGGTGCCCGAGGTGTACATGATCAGGGCCGGCGAGTCGTTCGGGACGTCCACCGGCTCGGGCGCGTCGCCGGGCTCGTCGATCAGGTCTTCGTAGCCGAGCACGTTGTCGTCCGTCGAGCCACCGGCCACGATCACGGTGGCGAGCAGCGGCGCAATGTCGCGCACGCCGGTGGCCACCGGAGCCAGCACCGCTTCGGTGACCATCACCCGCGCCTCGCAGTCCTCGACCAGGAACGCGATCTCGGAGGGGGTGAGCCGGAAGTTCAGCGGAACCGCGATGCCGCCGAGCATGCTGGTGGCCAGCATCGCCTCGACGAACTCCGGGCGGTTGAGCATCAGGATCATCACCCGGTCCCCGGCGCCGACCCCGCGGCGGCGCAGCGCTGCGGCCAGCGCGGTGACGCGTCGCTGCAGGTCAGCCCAGGTTAGCGTGCGCCCGCTGAAGCGCAGCGCGACGGCCTGCGGCTGCATTAGGGCGTGGCGCTCCAGCTGGTTGACCCAGTTCTGCCGGCGGGCCAGATACGGCTGCGCGGTCGGGTGTGACGGCTGCGACGCTTGTGCCTCGTGGCTAGCAAGTTGCGCGGTCAACTAATACCTTCCCTTCACTCGCGCACCGCTTGCGACAGGTTGATATTTGATAAAACATAGTGTTGTGTGGGTCACACTATGGCCTTACCGCCCTGATGACAAGCCCCGATACGCCCTGAAAACTCCCTGAAAACGCTCCTCGAAAGCCTGGCCACCGACGTGAACGTACCTCTATCTACGCGAACCCACGGCAGGCGGCGGCAACTGCGCCGAGCGCAGCTGTCGGACGAGGTCGCGGGTCACCTGCGGGCAGCG
Source organism: Mycobacterium sp. NGS40 (assembly GCF_059812735.1). Taxonomy (NCBI): domain Bacteria; kingdom Bacillati; phylum Actinomycetota; class Actinomycetes; order Mycobacteriales; family Mycobacteriaceae; genus Mycobacterium; species Mycobacterium sp. NGS40. The sequence continues at coordinate 264,614 of NZ_JCALDG010000003.1, read as the reverse complement.
ATCATGTCGGGGACATTGCGCCCGGGCACCTTCATACGCCTCGACGAGACGGCGGCCGAACTCGGGGTCAGCGTGACGCCGGTGCGCGAAGCTCTGCTGAAGCTGCGCGGTGAGGGCATGGTGCAGCTGGAGCCGCACCGCGGCCACGTCGTGCTGCCACTGACCCGTCAGGACATCGACGACATCTTCTGGCTGCAGGCCACCATCGCCAGGGAATTGGCCGCGGCGGCCACCTCACACATCACCGAGGCCGAGATCGACGAGCTGGAGCGGATCAACAATTCGCTCGCCGCGGCCGTGGGCTCCAGCGACCCCGAGACCATCGCGGGCATCGAGTTCTCGTTTCACCGCGTCTTCAACCAGGCCAGCGGTCGGATCAAGCTGGCCTGGTTCCTGCTCAACGCCGCGCGGTATATGCCGGTGCTGGTGTACGCCGGCGATCCGCAGTGGGGTGTCGCCGCGGTCGACAATCACCGGCAGCTGATCGCCGCGCTGCGCCGTCGGGATACGTCCGCGGTGATCGAGCACACGGTCTGGCAATTCACCGATGCGGCGCACCGACTGACCCAAATGCTGGACGGGGCCGGGATTTTCGGTTAGCCGGCGGGCGTCGAGCGTGGGGGATATGCACACTTTTTCACTACCATTCGTACATATGCCCCACGGTCGGCGAGCCTCGCGGCGTCAGCCGGCGGCCAGCTGTTCGGCGCGCTTCTTCAGGTTCTCCGCCAGGTGGTCGAGCACGTTGTTCAGCATCATCTTCACCATCGGCGCGGGCACCGGCATCGACGGTTCGACGTCGATGTCAACGGTCAACAGGCTCGAGGCGCCGGTTTCCACCACGCTGAACAGCTGCTCCTGCTTCTTGAACAGCTCGCCCTGCTGCAGCACGGTCTGAATCTGGTTCGGTCCCGGGTAGTAGATGGCCTGAATGAACACACCCTCGAAACCCTGGTAGGCGGCGTCCAACCGAATCTGGCTGGGCCGGCCGTCGTCGTAGCGCGCCAGCACCCAGCAGCCCTTGGCCCCGTCGCTCCACTCCGGATACCGCTCGAAATCCGCGACGATGGCCATGATGGCCGCGGCGTTGGTCTCGACCTCGACGGTTTTGCTCAATACGGGCATTGCAGAAGCATAGCCGGGCGCGCGAAAGCCCCAGCGCCTGGCGCTTTCTCGGTTAAACCGCCACGCAGGCCGTCGACAGCAGGGTCCGGATGGGGTCGGGAATCGGGGTGGGCTTGCGGCCAGTACGGTCCACGTAAACGTGCACCCAATGCCCGAGCGCGGTGACCGGCCGCGGCTGTTGACCCTCTCGTGAATCGAACACGCCGAGCCGGTAGGTGACGCTGCTGCGGCCCAGCCGTGTCACGGCGAGACCCACCTCGAGACGCTGCGGGAATTGCAGTTCGGAGAAGTAGCGGCAGCCCGACTCGGCGACGACGCCCAAGGCCGGCATCGTGGTCGGGTCAAGCCCGGTGCCGATCGTGATCCAGGCATTGATCGCGGTGTCGAACAACTGGTAATAGACCGCGTTGTTGAGGTGACCGAACATGTCGTTGTCGGCCCACCGGGTGCCCACCGGCCACAGCACCGGGAAGTCGCTGCTGGTGAGCCGCTCTGGGGCCGGCGGAATGAGAGCCATGCTGGTATTCCAACATGTTTGAACCCCGGTGGGCGGTGCCGCACCGGATTGGTTCGGCCGGCCCACGATTCACGGCGGCTACCTCGGGTGCAGGGGTGCGACGGGTTCGGCCGCTATGTCGGCAAGGCGGTGATTTTCGATGTAATCCCAACGGATCTGGTAACCGAGCCCGGGTGCCCGCGGTAGGTCGACGAATCCGTCCGCGCCCAGCGGGTCGCACGACGCGTCAAGATAGGCCGGCACGGTGTCGTAGCGGACCCCGGGCCCGAGCAGGCCGCGCTCGTAGTATTCGCACACGTCGTCGCTCGTAGCACCCAGGACCTGCAAGTTGCCGAAGCCGCTCATGTGTAGCTCACAGCGCATGCCGACGGCCTCGGCCATTCCGGCCAGCTTCATCACTCCGGTAATGCCTCCGCGTAAGACGTCGATGCGGGTGATGTCGGAGGCACGACGCAAGATCCAGTCCGCTCGAGTATAGACACCGCCCTCGGCGATCTCCGGTGAGCAGATCGGGATATCAAGTGCGTCAACCAGTTTCACATATGACTCGACCCGGTACTCGGGCATCGGGTGCTCATACCAATAGAAACCCAGCCGTTCCAGCTCGCGGCCGACCAGCAGGGCGTCTTCGAACGTCTGGTAGGTGCCCCACGGGTCGAACATGAGCACCATGTCGTCTCCGACCGCCGCCCGAACCTCGCGGCACACCTGTAGATCCCAGTCCACATACGATGGTCGCGGCAGGGCGGGTTGGCGGGTCGCAGGGTTCCAATAGTGGTACGGATGGATCTTGTAGGCCCGATAACCCTGACGCCGGCAGTCGGCGGCATGAGCCGCGTACTCGTCAGGACTGCCCAGATTGTTGAAGCTGCTCGCGTAGGCCTTGACGCGGTCACGAGCGCCGCCCAGCAACTTGCGCGTGGGTAGCCCGGTGGCTCGGCCCGCCAAATCCCAAAGGGCCAGATCGATGACGCTGCAGACATTCTCCGGTAGTTTCGCGGCCCAGAGTTGACGCCAGATCTCCGCCCGGTCGAAGGGATCCCGGCCGGTGAGCAGGGGACTCAAGAATTGAGTTATCAGCGCCCGGTCACCGGGCAACAGCCCGTCCTGGTCGCCATGGAAATGACCCCCGAAGTAGTAACCCTCGACGCCCTCGTCGGTGAGTACCTTCGTCACGGTCTGCACCACACGGTAATCGGTAGTCAACTGGCCGAACGAGATTCGGTCGACAAAGGTCTCGAATGGCACGACCTGTAAGCCGGTGATCCTCATAACGGGTCATTGTTCGCGACCCGCCACGTTGACGGGTAGGGGCAAAGGTCCTACGCCGGTATCTCGAGCCGGGCCGGCTCAGATCGCGTACCAGACGCGGTGCAGCGCCTGACCCTGCAGCGTGAACAGCCGCTCGGACTCCGACCAGTCGGGCAGCAGCGAATCGAAACCGTGGCAGGTGCGCGCGAATACGTGCAATTCGGTGGACACGCCGGCGCGCAGCAGCCGCAGCGCGTAGTCGATCGCTTCGTCGCGAAACGGGTCGATCTCCGCGCAGGTGATCAAAGTCGGTGGTAAATGCTTTAATTCGGGACGCCGCGCCGGCACGGTGTCCGGCGATGCGGGCCGGTCACCCAGGTAGTAGCGCCACATCAGTTCGGCCGCCTCACTGTCGAATGCCGGGCTGGTGCGAAACTCCGCTTTCGACGCGGTAGGGCGATCGTCGAGCACCGGCTGGTGCAACAGCTGGAACACGACGGGCGGCAGCGACCCGTCGGCGCAACGCTGCACCAGGGATGCGGCCAAAGTGGCCCCGGCACTGCTGCCCGCGACCGCCAGCCGCGTGATGTCCACATCCAGTTCCGCCGCCTTGCCGGTGACCCACTCGAGCACCGCGATCGCGTCGTCGAGTGCCGCCGGGTAGGGGTGTTCCGGGGCCAGCCGGTAGTCGACCGACACCACCGTGCAGCGGCCGCGGCGGGCGAGTTCGGCGCACTGCCGGTGGTCGGTGTCGAGGTTGCCCAGCGCGAATCCGCCCGCGTGGCAATAGACGACGACCGGTGCCGGTGACGGCCCGCCGCGATAGATGCGCACCGGCACGTTGCCGGCGGTGTCGCTGGTGATCTGCACGCCCGGCAACTCGGTGATGGCCGCGGCGTCACGGCGGCGCTGGTCGAACGGTCCGCGCATCGACTGAATTGCCTCCGGGGAGAAGACTGTTCGAGTCGTCGCGACCGCGCGCAGCACCGGATGCAGGCGTTGCGCTCCGTCCAGGTCCGTCATCGTGCCTCCGGTGCGCTGACGGCCCCATGACCGGCGGACACGGGCCGGCGCGGATGACTGGAGAATACGAAGTCGCCGGGCGTGAACCTGCGCGTCATCTCCCAGAAGCTACGCGCGCTGCGCGGCCACTGGGTGACCACGCGCCCGTTAGCGGCCCGAAAGTAGTTGCTGCACTGGGTCGTCCACACAGTGCCGACCATCCATCGGTCGATCTTGACGATGAACCGCGCCAGCGCCGACGGCCGCACCGCCACGTACGTCTTGCCCCGGCGCCGCAGGTACTTCAACACCCGCACGATGTAACGCGCCTGAGCTTCCAACATGAAGATCACGCTGTTGGAGCCGACATTCGTGTTGGGCCCGTACAGCATGAAGAAGTTCGGGAACCCGGGGACGGCCATGCCGAGATACGCATGCGCCCCCTCGCTCCACACCTCGCGCAGCGTGGTGCCACCCTCGCCGAGGACATCCAGCTGCCCGAGATAGTCGGCGGCGGCGTAGCCGGTGGCACACACCACGACGTCGACGTCACGCTCGGTGCCGTCTTCGGTGACGAAGGATCGGGCCTTGAGGTAGCGGGCCGGACTGGACACCACCTCGACATTGGGCCGGGTCAGCGTCGGCAGGTAGTCCGAGGAGAACACCAGCCGCTTGCAGCCCATCGGGTGATCCGGAGTCAACCGTTGCCGCAATTCCTGGTCGGCGACCGTCTTTTCAAGCAAGTCAAGGGCGATCGCGGTGAAATCCTGCGTCTTTTCGCTGCCGTGCTCGATCACCGAGATGTTGGATTCGCTGCGCAGCCACAGCCGGGTCCGGTACAGCCTTTTGGCGAACGGCAGATGAGTGAAGGCCCAGCGCTCCCGTCGGGTGTAGTGCCGATCCGGCTTGGGCAGAATCCAGGTCGGCGAGCGCTGTACCGAATAGACCCGGGCAGCGACCTTTGCGAGTTCGGGCAGCAGCTGTGACGCCGTCGAGCCGGTACCCAACACAGCCACCCGCGCGCCCTCGAGATCTATCGAATGGTCCCATTGCGACGAGTGCATCACGGTCCCGGTGAACGGCTCCTGCTCGACGAGCTCCGGGAGAAGAGGCCGGGTGAACAGGCCCACGGCGGAGACCACGACGTCGAAGCGGTGTTCTTCGCCGTTACTGGTAGTAAGACACCATTGCTGTGCGTCTTCTTCCCAAGTCGCCGAACGAATTTCGGTGCGCAGCCGCAGATGCGGCCGCAACCCGTATTTGTCGGCGCAGCGCTCGAAGTAGGCGAGGATCTCGGGCTGGCCGGACCATAACCGCGACCAATGCGGGTTCAGGTCGAAGGAGAACGAATACAGATGCGACTTGACGTCGCAGGCCAGTCCCGGGTAGGTGTTGATCCGCCACGTGCCGCCGACGTCGTCTTCGCGGTCGAAGATGGTGAAGTCGTGAAATCCGGCTCGATCCAACAGGATTCCCAATGCCAGTCCGCCCGGCCCGGCACCGATGATGCCGACCGACAATGTCGTCCTCATCGGATTTGTAGGCATTGCCCACCATCGACGACCAGTTCCGAACCGGTGATGAACGACGCGGCCTCCGACACCAGAAAGGCTACCGCATCGGCGATTTCGGTAGGCTGCCCCAGCCGCCCGAACTGCGCCGTCGCCGTCAGCCGCGCCTGCGTGGCATCGTCGAGCATCGAGGTCGCGATCGGCCCGGGGAACACCGCATTGACCCGAATGCCCCACGGCGCGAGTTCGGCCGCCGCCGTTTGGGTCAGCCCCCGAAGCGCCCACTTCGACGAACCGTAGGCGCAGTGCGCCGGGAACGGGCGGATGGCTCCGGTGCTGCAGATATTCGCGATCGCCGCGTGTTCGGCTTCCCGCAGCTGAGCGAGTGCGGCTCGCATGCCCAGGAAGGCGCCCAGACAGTTGACCCGCCAAGCATTTTCGAAATCCGCGACTGTCTCGTCGCCCAGCGCGGCACGATGCAGCACCCCGGCGTTGTTGACCAGCGTGGTCAACCCCCCGAAGCGGTCCACCGTCGATGCGACGGCGGCCTCCCATTGCTGCTCGCTGGTCACGTCCAGTTCGATCGCGATCACCTCGTCGTCACCCAATTCCGCGACAGCGGCCGCGACGTCCTCGGCGCGCCGGTCGCAGGCCGCCACCGAATACCCGTTGCCGCGAAGCCTTTTCGCGATCGCCCAGCCCTGGCCGCCGGCCGCTCCGGTGACGAGTGCGACGCTCATGATGACGCGACCTCCGGGCTTTCGGACAGGCCGCGGCTGGTGACGAACTGGCATCTGCGCTGCCGGAAACGCCATTGACCGTCGCGGCGGACCAACTGGTCGTCGTAGAGCGCGGGGCGCAGGTGCAGATCACCGGCCCTGACGAACAGGACCTGCGTGCGGGCGGTCGCGGTGTCTTCTTCGGGGCCGACGTCGATGCGCGACACCCCGGTCAGGTGCAGCCCGCGGGGAGCATCGGTGAACATCGTGGCGATCCCTTCGGGTCCGGCGAAAGCCCGTCCATAGACCAGGAATTCCGCGTCATCGGTGAACAGCTGCACGCACGCGTCGACGTCTCCGCCGTCGAGAGCGAGTGCGTAGGCGGCGATCAGTTCGCGGATCGCGGTGCGCTCGTCGGTCACTGTCCGGTCGCTTCGCGTAAATGCTCGATCGCCCCGCGTCGCAGGGCCGCCGATTCGGCGGCCAGGGTGATCATCCGAAAGCCGAGCTGCGCCATCGCGTGACCGGTCTTGCCCTCACTGGCGTGAATCCCGGTGACCAGTCCGGCTTCGGTCGCGACGCGGTGGATCCGCACGATCGCGTCCAGCACTTCGGGCTGCCGGGTCGATCCGACGGGCCGGTGCCCCATCGAGATCGCCAAATCGGCTGGCCCGACATAGATTCCGGCCAGCCCATCGACCGCACAGATGTCAGCAAGGTTCGCCAGCGCCGCCGCGGTTTCGATCATTGCGAACACGCTCACCCGCGCCTCGTGGGCGGCGGGGTCGAGCCCCAGGCTGGCGCGCAGCGGCCCGAAGCTGCGGACGCCCGCCGGTGGGTAACGGGTCGCGGCCACGGCCGCGGCGGCCTGGCCGGCCGACTCGACCATCGCGACGACGACGGCGTCGGCACCGGCGTCGGCCACCCGCCCGATCGGTGCGGGGTCGGCATTGGGCAACCGCACCGCGGTCGCGATGGGTACCTGCTCGAGGCGCCGGAGGATGCCGGCGATGTCGGCGTCGTCGAGATAGCCGTGCTGGGCGTCGAATCCGACGTAGTCATATCCGGCCCGGGCGAATTCCTCCGGCCCGATCAGCGTCGGGCCAGTGACCCAGCCGCCCCAGATCGGGGCGGCCTTGGCCAGCGCGTCGCGGAAGGCGCTCACTGTGCGATCGCGATCTTGACGCGCTCGGGAACCGGCCGGCACGCCAGGTCGAATGCGCCCTGCACGTCGTCGATCCCGAAGTTGTGCGTGAGATAGCAGCCGAGTAGCTCGGGATGTTCGGCGGCGAACTTGCCGGCGAGCTCGAGTACCCGCCGCCGGTCAAGTGTCACACCGGATTTCAGGGTCAAGTTGTTGCGCAGCATGAGACGCATGCTGATCGGGTAGGCCTCGTCGTCGGCGACGCCGAAGTAGAAGACCGTGCCGCCGGGGGCGGTGGCCTCGATGGCATGGCCCAGCGTGGCGACCTGATGACCGACGGCCTCGATGACGACCTCCGCGCGATCGGTCGGCGCCAGTCGACTGACCCAGCGGTCGCTGGTCGCACGCACCACCTCATCGACACCGAATGTCCTTGCGAGGCTTTGCCGGTCGACCGGGTCCACACCGGTGACGCGTCGGGCCCCGGCCGCCTTGGCGACGTAGGAGAACAGCAACCCGATCGAGCCCTGGCCGATGATCGCGACGTGCTTGCCCGCCAGGTCCGGCAGTTGCTCGCAGGCATACAGGACACACGCCAGCGGCTGCAGCCCGACCGCCTGCGCCGCGGTGAGCGCGGGGTCGTAGGGCGCCAGGCCGTTGCCGTCACTGATGACCCGCTCCATCAACCCGTCGAACCCGGAAGCCCAGCCCACCACGCGATCGCCGACCCGGTGTTCGGGATGCCGGCTGGCAATCACCTCACCGGCGACTTCGTGGATCGGGAAGCCGTCCTTTTCGGCCGCGCTGCGGCCGTCGTCACCGGCAAGCCTGCCCTGGGCGCCGCGAAAACCCGGCAGGTCGCTGCCGCACACCCCGGCCGCCAGGAACCGCAGCAGCACCTGCCCGTCGGCCAGGTCGTCCGGCTTCTTCTCGACGATCGACGTGCGCTCGAACTCATACGGGGCGATGATCCGGTAGGACCACACGTCAGACCTCCACCGGGATCTGGTTCCATCCCCACTGGAAGCTGGACGGCAGGCGGGTCGCGTCGTGGCCCTTAATCGCGAAGTCCGGCACCCGGCGCAGCCATTCCTGAACGAGCACCGCGACTTCCAGCCGGGCCAGGTGATATCCGATGCAGAAGTGCTGGCCGCGGCCGAAGACCAGCGAGCGGGCGATGGGCCGATCCCAGACGAACTCGTCGGGGTTTTCATACTCCCGTTCGTCGCGATTGGCCGAGGCGAGCAGCGTGATCACCCGCTGGCCCGGCTCGATGGTCTGGTCGTGAATCGTGAAGGGCCGCCGCGCCGTTCGGGCAAACCACTGCGCGGGCGCGCAGTACCGCAACATCTCCTCACGGGCCACCGGCACGGTGTTGACCGGATCGGCACGCACGGCGGCGAGCTGGTCGGGCCGCTGGCTCAGCTCCCATAGGCCGTGCGCAGCGATCTTGGGCACGGTTTCGGTGCCGCCGATGAAGATGCACAGCATCTGCGTGGCGGTTTCGACGTCGGACAGGGCGCTGCCGTCGGGCAGCCGGTAACCCAGCAGCCCGTCGACCACCGGAAGCGGCGCGCCGGATTGGTCGGCCCGGCGCCGTTGCACCACGGGGATCAGGTATTCGAGGTAGTTGGGCCGAGCCTGCGCGGTGTCGACACCCTCACCGGGTGCCGCGAGGCTTCCGGCGTTGACCGCGGCCAACACCTGCGGCGCGAGTTCGGTTGATATTCCCAGCAAGTCGCACACCATCGAGGCGGCCACGATGCCACCGTAGTCCTGGGTCAGGTCGAAGGACCCCCGTGGCAGCAGCAGGTCGAGGCGCTCGTTGGCGAGCTCGCGGATCCTGGCCTCCAGGCCGGCGACCGACCGCGGCCGCAGTGGCGCCGAGTGGGAACGACGGATCTCGCCGTACAGGTCGGTGTCGAACACGGCGTGAAATGGCAAGGGGTGCAATGGCGGATCCTCGACCGGCCCGCTGTTGTGCTTGGCCAACACGGTCGCCGGGGGCAGGGTTCCTTCCGACGCGACGAAGGTTCCGTCGTTGACTTCGAGAACCTGCCAGATGTCCTCGAAGCGGGACAGCGCGTAGGTATCCCATTGCGGCATGTAATAGACCGGATGGTGATCGCGCAGGGTTCGGTAGTACGGCAACGGGTTTGCCATGACGTCCGCGTCGAAGGGGTCGTACGCGAAGTCGGAGGTGGGGGCGGTCACTGCAGCGGAGAGGGCGGTAGAGCCTGCAGAATCGAGTCTTCCCAGCCGTCGCGCAATGCCGGTGCCACGCTCATCCAGGTGACGATCTCGGCGGGCGGGCTGTCCTTCCAGGAGGGGTAGTGATTGGCGAAGCATTCCCAGCCGCCGTCCAGCGCCCAGTAGTGGATGACCTCGTTGAAACGGAACGTGGTGGTAAACGATCCCAGCCAGCGTTTGCCGGTGCGCTCCGACCACGGGACGTAAAGCCGTTCCAACTCCCGGATGTAGTCGTCCTGGCGCCCTGGCTTGGTTTGCATGATCTCCTGAATCACCAGTGGCGCAGCGAAATTGGCTTCGCGTAGCTGGGCCAGCGTTTTGTTCCTCGGCCCGGGGTACATGATCCGGCCCTCGCCGCAGGCCCCGATGTCGGACAGGAACGCCGCCCACTTGCCGGCCGCGGCCTCGTGGTCTCCTCCCCGGGCCTGGGCGGCGCCTATCCTCGCATAGTCGGAAAATCCGTCGATCTCCCAGATGACGGTGACCTGCGGCCAGTGCCCGTTGTAGGGCGTGGTTTCCCACATCGCGAACAGCCGGGCGCCCAGCGCTTCCATCATCGGCTGGTAGGTGTCGGTGAAAACCTCGGTGAAGCGGCCGCTTAACCCCGATCCCAGCGAGATCGTCTCGTGCAGGTAGAGCAGGGTGTGGCCGTAATACTTCTTCATCAGTCGAGCCGCACCGGCTCTGAGTCGACGCGCGAATAATTCGCCTCACACAACAGCGTCTCGGTCGGTTCGACCAGGGCAGACGGGATCCCCGCTGCCGCAAGGGCATAGCCCTTGAATTTGCGCGCCGCGGCCGACAGCACGTGCTGGGCTCGGGTCATGCCGCGGTTCACGCCCAACGGCCACCCCTCGCCCCACAGCGCGACTTCGGTCAGCCGGTCGTCGAGGGACTTGAGCACCTTATCGCGCACGCGGGCGTCAGCGGTGAACGCCTCGGCGCTGACGGCCAGGGTGTGACTGGTCGATCCCATCGCGGTCGCGACGTTGTCCGTGTCCACCACCGCGACGCCCAGAATGCGCAGCGGTCGGGTGTCGCAGCCGCCCGGCAGCAGGACGGTCACCTCCCAGCCGGCCATCACCCGGTCATAGAGCCAACCGCCGGCCGAGTGCACGACGTCGACCGCGCTCGCAGCCACCACATCCAGTCGATACCGCAGACACTCACCGTTGCCGCGGGTTGCTCGTCCAGCACTGACGCGTGTGCTCTGGCCGATGTCGAACGTCGGAGTGACCATCAAATCCGTTCCTCACCGCCACACCGCGGAGTGCGTTCGCTCCAAGGCAGCTGCAGCGCTTGTCATGGGCTTCCCAAGGGCTGACGCCGCCTCACACCGGGGTGACGCGACTCATGCCCCAGCGTGACACTTCTGTCTAAATTTGTAAAGCTCCCCCGAGGTGGTCAGCCGCGGCGTCGGGCTTTGAGTTCGGCGATGATTTCGTCGGTGTGCTGCCCCAGTTGCGGCGCCGGTGAGCGCGGTGCCCACGGCGTCCCGTGGAAGTCCGCCGGGGTGGCCACCATCGCGACGCTGGCGTCGCCGTCGGGGACGTCGACGATGCCGCCCGCGGCGTGGAACTGCTCGTCGGCCACAACGTCTTCGAGGGAGTTGATCGGCGACCAGAAGAAGTCCGGTTCTTCCGCGAAGGCCTGCGCCCATTCGTCGAGCGAGCGAGTGGCGAAGATTTCGTCCAGCTCGGCGATCAGCTTCGGACCGTTGACGAAGCGGGCGGCCGCGTCGCTGTAGCGCGAGTCGTCGACCCATTCGGGGTGGCCGACGACGCGGCACAGCGGCGGCCAGTGCCGGTCTCCTTCGAGGCCGACGATCCAGAAGCGCCGCCCGTCACCGGCGGCGTAATTGTTCATGCAGGGGTTGCCCATCGTCTCGCGTTGGCCGATCGCGATCGGCTGACCGGTCAGCAAGTAGGTGTTGAGGTCGAAGCTCACGGTGTAGGCGCCCTGCCGGTACAGCGAGGTGCTCACCAGCTGACCGCTACCGGTGCGCTCGCGGGCCAGCAGCGCCGCGCAGATCGCCGCGGCCAGGGTCATGCCCGCCGAGTGGTCACCCATGCCGCCCCGCTGGAACGGCGGTGTCTGGCCGGGCCGGGTCAGCAGGTGCGCCACGCCGGCGCGCGACCAGAACGCGGCCACGTCGTAGGCGGCCCGGTCGGCGTCGGGCCCGGTCTGGCCGTAGCCGGTGATCAGGCCGTAGACCAGCCTCGGGTAGCGGGCGGACAGCGACTCGAAGTCGAAGCCGAGGCGTTGCAACGCGCCCGGACGGACGTTGGTCACGAAAACGTCGGCCTCGGCCAGCAATTCGAAGGCGATGTCGCGGCCGTCGTCGGTGGTCAGGTCTAAGACGATGCTGCGCTTGGAACGGTTGTCCAGCTCGAACGGCGGGTTGACCCCGAGGTCGCAGCCCAGCATCCGGCCGAACATGCGGCCCGGATCGCCGGCCGGCGGTTCGATCTTGATGACGTCGGCACCCCAGTCCGCCAGGATGGCACTGGCGGCCGGTCCGGCCACCCACACTCCGAGCTCGACGACTTTGAGGCCTTCCACCGGTCCCGCCATGGCTACGTTCCTACTCCGTGGCTCAACCGGACCGCGCACTTGCCCCCGGTCAGCTCACCCTGAGCTGACACCATCGCCCCGAAGAAGCGGTCGCCGGCGTTAACCTGGGCACCATGAGTCTGGTCGCCGGGCATGGTCCGCTCAGCCGCGATCCGGCCGGGCGGTTCGCTCCCCCGCTGCCCGCTGGCGTGATCTACATCGAGCCACACCCGCGCCGCGTGCAGGCGTTCAAGGACGGACGTCCGGTGATCGACACCGAGCGGGTGCTGATGGTGCACCGGCAGGGCCACCCGCTGAGCTATCTGTTCCGCGCCGACGAAATCGGCGACCTGCCCGCCGAACCCGAATCGGCGGCACCGGGTTTCGTGCACGTGCCGTGGGATGCCGTCGACACCTGGCTGGAGGAAGGCCGCGAACTCGTTCACTACCCGCCGAACCCGTATCACCGGGTCGACTGCCGGCCCACCACGCGTCGCCTGCGCGTCAGCGTCGCGGACACCGTGCTGGTCGATACCGACGAAACCATGATCGTTTTCGAGACCGCGCTCGAACCAAGGCTTTACGTCGATCCCGCGCATGTGCAGACTGGTCTGCTGCGACCTTCGGACACGACGAGTTACTGCAACTACAAGGGATTCGCGACGTACTGGTCGATCGGCGATGTCGAGGACATCGCGTGGAGCTATCCGGATCCACCGCCGGAAAGCCTGCCCATCAAGGGTTTTCTGAGTTTCGACGGCGCGTGTGCCGACGTGTTCGCCGAATTGCCGCTCAGCTGGCCAGCGCCACGATCGCAAACATGAACAGCACCCCGCCGACGGTGCATGCCAAGGTGGCCGCGGTGCGATGCCCGGTGTGTGCTTTCGGCAGGATGTCGGCGCTCGCCAGGTACATCAGGAATCCCGCGAAGAAGCCGAGGTAAACCGCGAGCACCCGATGGGGAATCGTCACCAGCAGCGTGAGGGCCGCACCGAGGACCGGCGCGACGGCATCAGCGACCAGCAGGGTCAGCGCCCTTCGGCGGTCATTGCCATAGATCGACGTCACCGTGTACGTGTTGAAGCCGTCCGCGAAGTCGTGGCCGATCACCGCCACCGCAACCACTGTGCCCGCTCCGGCTCCCGCCTGGAAAGCTGCACCGATGGCGAATCCGTCCATCACGCTGTGGCCCACCAGCCCCGCCGCGGCCAACAACCCGATGCTGGGTGCGTCGGCGATCACCGCGTCGTTCATCGTTTGACCGCGATGAATGCCGACGGTGTGTTCGACGATGTGCAGCACGAGAAAGCCGAGAACGAACGCCACGAGCGGAGCAGGAATGCCGTACAGGGACCACACGTCGCCGTGGCTCAGCGCTTCGGGCAGCAGGTCGAAGCTCACCGCACCGAGCATCAGCCCGGCCGCCAGGCCGAGCACGAGATATCGGTAGGAACCGATACGTAACGCCGCGTATCCGCCGGACAACGTCGTGAGGAACGAACAGAAGGCCACCAGAACGACCACCGCGCGGCCCACCTTTCCGCCGTCCGTCCACTCGGAGCAGCACGGCCTCAAGCGTATGACGCGACCCGGCTGAAAGAGAGTTGCTAGCCGCCGTAGCTGGGGCGCCCGAGCTTCAGCTCGTGCTGGGCGATCATGTTGCGGAAGACCTCCATCGTGCCGCCGTAGATCCCGGCGGGCACACCGTGGCGGAAGATGAACTCGACGGCCCCGTTGTCCGCGGAACCCGTTGTGTCGGTGGGCAATGCCGATGCCGTCCCCAGCATGTCCATCAATTCCGGCGAGACGTCGCGCATGGTCTGAATGAGCGCGACGCGTCCGTAGATCCCGGGCGTCGACAGCGCCGCCTCGATGCGGGCCATGGCGCGCCCGAGCCGGTATTTCGTCGACTCGTCGTCAATCGGGCGCCGCCCGTTGGAATCCGGCTTGGAAAGAATCGCCGCGACTCCGTCGGCCGCCTCGGCCATCAGATGGCCGTGCTCCGACATCATCGAAACATTCTGCAGGCCATGGTCTTCGGTTTCGGTAATGCCGTGTTCGGCGTCTAGGGCAAACCGCATCACCTTCCAGCCGGCATTGACCTCGCCGATGCGGTAGAGATCGTCGACCCGTACGTCGCTGTAATAAACGATGTTGGTGCGGTCGCCGTCCAGCGTGCGGATGCCCTGGATCTCGACGCCGTCGGAATCCAGCGGCACCAGAAACATGGTCAGGCTCTTGTGTTTCTGCGCTTGCGGGTCGGTGTTGGTAAGCAGGAAGACGTACTTGGCGTTCTGCGCGTTCGAGGTGAACATCTTGGACCCATTGATAACCCAGCTCGATCCATCCGCTTCCCGTACGGCTCGGGTCCTGCAGGTCGCGACGTCCGAACCCCCCTCCGGTTCGGTATAGCCCAGGCATAGCCGAATCTCACCGGACAGCACACCCGGCAGTACCGCGTCGACGAGTTCGGGCTTCCCGAACTGCTTGACCAAACGCGCGACGACCGCGGTGGTGCCCCAGTGGAACCACGGCGTGTGGGCACGGCCGATCTCGAGATGGAAGATTCGCCGGCGCACCGGATCGAATCCCCCCTCGGACTCCTGCTTGAAATCCGACGCCAGATAACCCTCGGCACCCAACGCCAAATGCACTGGCTCACTGAAGTTTTCACCGGTCTCACGATCCCGGCGCAGCACCTCGTCGGTGACGTGTTCGGCGATGAACGTCCGGGTGTGCTCGAAGAATTCCCGGTCCTCGGGTGAGAGGTCGACGTAGGAGAAGTCCATTACGCCGCGTCGATCACGAGGGTGCGAAAACGATCGAGGGTCTCGAGCGCGTGCCCAATGCCGTCGCCGGGCAGGTGGACGCTGACCCAGGTGACCCCCAGCTTCGCCAGCTTGTCCAAGCCTTCGAGGTAGGCGTCGGCGTTGAAGTCGTCGTCGGTGATGCTGCCGCCGTCGAAGTTGGTGAAGGTGATGTCGATCGCCGACCAGTCCCTGCCCTCGGCATCGCAGCGGCGACGCAGATCGTCGATGCCGGCGGTGAGCTTGTCCAGCGAGTCGATCACCGCGGTGCCGGCGGTCTGCGCCAGCTGCGGCGGGGCGGGGAACGGGCACCAGCCGTCGCCGTACTGCGCTACCCGCTGACGAGACGCCGTGGTGTTGCCGCCGATCCAGATCGGCGGGCTGCTCGGTGGCCGCGGGTGCGCGGTGATGCCACGGGCGCTGAAATGCTTTCCCTCAAAGGTGATGTCGTCGCCGCTCCAGATAGCCCGGATCACTTGCAGGGATTCTTCGAACAGCTCGGCGCGCTCGTCGTAGCCGACTCCGAGCGCCGCGAACTCACGCTTGAGGTAGCCGACGCCGACCGCGAGCGTGAAGCGGCCCCCGGAGAGCAGATCAAGGGTGGCGCCGGATTTGGCCACCACGAACGGGTTTCGATAGGGCAGCACCACGATGTTAGGGATCAGCCGCAGCGTCGACGTGGTGGCCGCCGCGAAACCCAGTGCGACGAAAGGATCTAGCGCATCGTGACCACCGGCCTCCAGCCAGCGCTGCGACGGCGCCGGATGATCGGTGAAACCGAATCCGTGGATGCCGGCCGCCTCGGTGGCCGCGGCCACCTTCCCGATGCCATCCCCGCCGGCCAGCTCCGGGTTGTAGGGGTGGCTGTGCATCGGGTGAGTGATCGTGAAGCGCATCGGGATCCCCAGCCGTCAGAAGCGGGCGCGCGAGTCGATCGCGGTGTCGCTGGTGCGCAGCGGCCGGATCAGCGCCTCCTGCGCGAAGGAGGCCAGCAGCTCGCCTTCTTCGGAATGCACGGTGCCGCGCACGTACGACATCCCCGCGCCGACCTGGGTGCTCTCATGTGTGTAGAGCAGCCAGCCGGTCCAGTCCACCGGTTCGTGAAACGCCACCGAGATGCTCATCGGTGCGGTGGACACGGTCAGGTGTGCCTGGGCGGTGCCGATGCCCTCATGCGCGCGCATCGTGGTGGAGATCCCGAGATGGCCGGTGAAGTACGCCAGCAGCGCCTTGGCCAGATCGTCTCGGGTGGGAATCGGGTCGTAGTGCAGCCAGGCATACAGCTCCGGCGGGCCGACCTCGTCGGGGCTGTTGACGTCGACGACGTCGACCAGCCGCAGCTCCCGGCCGACCATCGGCATCGGCGAGTGGTGGGCGTCGGCCGGGGCGGCCACGTCGGGCTTGGTCAGGTGGTGGCGAATCACGTCGTCGGTGGGGACGTCGGCGAGCACGGTGATGCTCAGGCAACGCCGCCCGTTCTGCTGCACGGCGACCACGGCGGTCGCGGTCGATCGGCCCTCGGACACCACGTCGATGACGAGCTCGATCGGCGGGCCGACCGTCACGGCACGCGAGAACACCGCGTGCGCCGAGCGCACCGACTTGTCCGGGAAGCGTTTGGCCACCGCGACAATCGCCTGGGCCAGCACCTGAGTGCCCTCCACCACCTGGCGTTCGTCGCCGACGGCGATGCCGGTCTCACCGGTGAACCGGTCGTCGTCCCCGTCGGACCGCACATCAAACAGATCCAGCAGGCCCGCAACCGTCCATTCAGTCTGCTCAGATTCCGTGGTCAAATCCGATCCACCTCTCACGTTGGCCGCTTCCGGCACAGCGTGACACTTTGAGTAGGATTTGTAAAGGTTGGCTAACAAGACTCCGGCGAGCACCGCGGGCAGCACCCCTGCATGCCGCTGGAAAGCGCAGAGAGGCAACGTAATTGGGCATCGTGACGAGCACATCAGAGACCGCGTTCACCCAGTCCGCCGAGACCGTGTACGACTTCGTCACCAACCCGGAAAACTGGACGAAGACCTATCCCGGCAGTGCCCACATCGGCAAACTGCCGCCGCTGCCGCTCAAGGTCGGCGACACCTGGGAGGAAGCCGGTCCCGACGGTGACCGCGTCTTCAGCTGGCAGCTGGCCGTCGCCGTGCGGCCTATCCAGTTCGTGTTCACCTCGATCGGCCGGCTTGGTCACGACCGCGACGGTAAGGGCGGGTTGGAGGGTCGCATCACGGTGTCCTACCGGTTCTCCCGGCCCGGCCAGGACATCACGCTGTTTTCCCGAACCATGACCATTGAGGCGCCCAAGCACGCCCCGCTGCCCGACAAGCTGTTCGAGCAGGCCAATCCGGCGCGGATCGACGAGTATCACGCGGCCGTCGCGCGGGAGCTCGCCCGGGCCGCGGATTGACACCGGCGCCGCGGGTGCATGACACTTCTGCGGTGTTTTGTAAAGGCTGGAGCCGATGATCCCCGAGGTGCTGGCCAACGGGTTCTGCTTCGGCGAAGGCCCCCGCTGGTTCGAGGGCCTGTTGTGGTTCTCCGACATGCTCGGCGAAGCGGTACACACCTCGACCCTGGGCGGCGCGCTCACCACGCTGCCGCTGCCGGGGCACTCGCCGTCGGGCCTGGGTTTTCGTCCCGACGGGTCGCTATTGATCGCGTCGTCCGAGGACCGGCGGGTGCTGTGCTACGACGGGGAAGCCGTGGTGGAGATCGCCGATCTCACCGACCTGGTGCCGGCCAACCTCGGTGACATGGTCATCGACGACAGCGGCCGCGCCTACATCGGATCCCAGGCCCGATGCGGTGGCGTGATCGTGCGCCTCGATCCCGACGAAAGCGCGACCGTCGTCGCCACAGACCTCGACTTCCCCAACGGCATGGTCATCACGCCGGACCGCAAGACGCTGATCGTCGCCGAATCGACAGGCCGGCGGCTCACCGCGTTCACCATCGACGACGCCGGCGCGCTGCACGATCGGCAGGTCTTCGCGGACGGCCTGGACGGGCCGCCCGACGGCATCGCGCTGGACGCCGAGGGCGGGGTGTGGACGTCGATGACGCTGGCGCACCAATTCGAGCGGATCGTCGCGGGCGGCGCGGTGACCGACCGCATCGACATGGGCGAACGGGTCGCTATCGCCTGCGCGCTCGGCGGGCCCGAGCGGCGCATCCTGTTTCTGCTGTCGAGCACCGACGCCTATCCTCAGCGGCTGGTGGGCACCAAACTCTCGCGGCTCGACGCCGTGCAGGTCGCCACGCCCGGCGCCGGGCTGCCCTGAGACACCCGAGAGGGAGACACGTGACCGACTCGTACTACGAGCTGATCGACCCCGCCGACGCGTTGGGCGAGAAGTTCCGGGCGACCGACCTGGCCCGCGGCACCTGGTCGGCGACCATCCAGCACGGCGGTCCGGTGTCGGCGCTGCTGGTGCGGGCGCTGGAACGCTGCGAGCAGCGCGACGACACCCGGCTGTCCCGGGTCGTGATCGACCTGCTGGGCGGCGTGCCCTCGGAAGGTGACATCTGGGTGCGTGCCGAACTGCAGCGCGGCGGCAAGCAGATCGAGTTGGTCAGCGCCGAGATGCTGGCTCCCGGCCCCGACGGCCGGCCCCGTCCCGTCGCTCGGGCCAGCGGGTGGCGGCTGCAGCAGCAGGACACTCAGGCCGTCGCGCACGCGGCGGCCGAACTGCCCGCGCCGCGCACCGACGCGCGCAACCGTAATCTCAAGGCCCGCGAATGGGACCGCAACTACGTGCACAGCCTGGAGTGGCTCTGGCTGACCGAGCCGCTGACGCCGGGCCCGGGCGAATCGTGGATCAAGCCGGAGGTCGACCTGGTCCAGGGCGAGACGATGACGCAGCTGGAGCGGTTGTTCGCGGTGGCCGACTGTGCCAACGGCATCGGCAGCAAGCTCGACATCACCAAGTGGACGTTCTTGAACACCGATCTGGCGGTGCACGTGTTTCGGGTGCCCGACGGGGACTGGGTCGGCATTCGGGCGGAAACCAGCTACGGACCGGACGGCATCGGGACGACGATCGGCACGTTGTACGACGAGCAGGGCGCGGTCGGCGCCATCCAGCAGTCCGTGCTGGTGCGCCGGCGTCCGCCTAAGACCTGAGGGGATTCGGCGTGGCTAGTTCGGCAATACTTCGTAAAGTCTCAGATATGAGCCAGCCGGCCGGGGCGACAACCGAGACCGAGACCGACACCTCGACGCGTCAGCGGATCCTGTTGGCGACGGCCGAGGTGCTGGGCCGCAACGGCAAGACCAAACTCAGCCTGTCCGAGGTCGCCGCCCAGGCCGGAGTCTCGCGCCCCACGCTGTATCGCTGGTTCGCGTCCAAAGAGGAGCTGCTGACCGCGTTCTCGCAGTATGAGCGCCAGCTGTTCGAAAGCGGACTGGTGCGGGCCACCGCGGGGCTCAAGGGGTACGACAAACTGGACGCCGTGCTGCGATTCATCGTCGAGTACCAGCATTCGTACTCCGGCGTGCGCATGGTCGACGTCGAACCCGAGCACACGATCGCCGAGTTCGCCCACGTCATCCCGCAGATGCGCGACGGCCTGCAACGACATCTGCCCGGGCCCAACGCCGCGGTCAAGGCCGCGACGGTGATCCGGATCGCCATCTCGCACTACATCGTTCGCAGCGACGACGCCGAGCAGTTCCTGGCCCAGCTGCGCCACGCCGTCGGCATCAAACCCGCGGCCGACTAGCCCTGGCTAGTCGAACAGCACCGCCGCGTTGAGGTAGCCGGTCGGGTCCAGCGCTGCCTTGACCGACCGCATCGCCGCGATATCGGTTGCCTGCCTTGACATTTCGAGATAGGCGCGTTTGCGGCTGCCGACGCCGTGTTCGGAGCTGACGTTGCCCCCGCACCGCGCGATCAGGTCCATCATCGGCCCGTAGAGCGCCTTCTCCCGCTCCAGCGGCACCCGCAGCACGTTGAGGTGCAGGTTGCCCTCACCGATATGTCCGAACAACACGGGTACGGCGTCGCTGACCTGCTCGCGGATCAACGCGACGGCCTCGTCCGCGAATCCGGCGATAGCAGCCAGCGGCAGCGACACGTCGAACTTCAGCGGCGGCCCGTACACGCCCAGCACCTCGGCCAGCGATTCGCGAACTCGCCAGAGTCGTTGCTGGGCAGCAATATCCACGCCCACCGCGGGCTCGGCGGAAAGCGGTGCATCGGCGAGCAGGTCAGCCAGCCGTTCGGTCTGATCGTGGTCGGCGGCCAGCTCGATCAGCAGCAGCCAGTTCGCCTCGACCGGTGCGGCGATGCCGAGATGCTCGGCGGTCAGCGCGCCGGCCCGGCCGTCGATCAACTCGAGTGCGGCGATCCCGTCCACGTCCCGGAACGCGCGGCCGGTGGCGACCAGCGCGTCGAGGTCGTCGAAGCCGCACACCGCGGTCACCCGATGCGACGGCGTCGGATGTAGCCGTAGATCCAGCGCGGTGATCACCCCGAGGGTGCCCTCCGCACCGACGAACAGCGCGGGCAGGTCGTATCCGGTGTTGTCGCTGCGCACCGGGCTGTGCCGGCGCATCAACGACCCGTCGGGCAGCACCACGTCCAGGCCGACGACCTGCTCGCCCATGTTGCCGTACCGGACCGTGCGCAGCCCGCCGGCATTCGTCGAGGCCATGCCGCCGACCGTCGCGGTGTCGCGGGCGGCGAGGTCGACGCCGAACACCAGGCCCGCCGCGGTCGCGGCGCGCTGCACGGCGGCCAGCGTGGCTCCGGCACCGACCGCGATTCGGCGCTCGGTGGTATCGACATCGCCTAGCGCACAAAGCCTTTCGGTGGATAGCAGCACGTCGTCGTGCTCTGGCACGGTACCTGCGACGAGCGAGGTCCGACCGCCCTGCACGGTGACGTGGGCCCCGGCGTCGCGGCACAACCGCAACACCTCGGCCACCTCCTCGGCCGAACCCGGACGCACCAGCACGCTGGCCTTGCCGCGGTAGCGGCCGGTGTGGTCGACGCTGCGCCCGGACAGCACGTCGGGGTCGGTGACGACGTGATTGGACCCGACGATCCCGCTGAGGTCCCCGAGACTGCCTGGCATGTTCGCGGTTATAGCACCCCGGGCGTCAGAACAGGTCCTTGTGGTTCACGTCGGTGATCAGCCCGCCGTCCATGATGAACTCACTGCCGGTCGAGTACGACGACTCGTCGCTGGCCAGGAACAGGATGAACGTCGCGACCTCTCGAACCTGCCCGGGCCGGCCCAGCGGAATGGTCACCATGTCCTCGGGCAGATGCTTGGTCATCGGGGTCTTGATGAAGCCGGGGTGCACCGAGTTGACCCGGATGTTGTGGGGCGCCAGCTCCAGGGCGGCCGACTTGGCCAGGCCGCGAACTCCCCACTTGGACGCGACGTACGGGTGCACCATGGGTGCGCCGCGCAGGCCCTCGATCGACGACACGTTGATGATCGAGCCGCCGCCGGCCGCGATCATCGGCTCGACGGCCACCCGCATGCCCAGGAAGGTCCCGGTCAGGTTGACGTCGATGACCTTCTGCCACTTGGCCAGGTCGAAGCTCTTGAGCGGGCCGAGCGCGACGGTGCCGGCATTGTTGACCAGCACGTTGAGCTTCCCGAATTCGCTGATCGCGGTGGCGACAGCGGCGTCCCACTGGTCGGGCTGGGTCACGTCGAGGTGGACATAGCGGGCGGAGTCGCCGATCTCGTCGGCCAGCGCCTTGCCCTGGTCGTCGAGGATGTCGCCGATCACCACCTTGGCGCCCTCCTCGACGAGCAGCCGAGCGTCTTCGGCGCCCATACCGCCCGCGGCGCCACTGATGAGTGCAACTTTTCCGTCTACCCGACCCACGGAGGGTCCCCTTTCGTTAGGTGGTCACCAAAGTGCTTGGTGCGTAAAGGCCTTTGCCGGTGATGAGCGGCAGATCGAGGGTGGTCCGGATGCCCGGCGGTGCCGCGATCACGGCCGGGATCGCGTTGACGACGCGGCCCGCGGCGCCGGCGATCGCGGCGTGGTTGTGGTCGCCCTTGCGGCTGCTCGGAATGATGTCGACGGCGTAGGACGGTTCGCCGGTGATCTCGACGCGGTAAGAGCCGTCGCCGGAGGCGGGCTGGGGCAGGTCGGGGCGCAGGTCGGGCCGCAGCCGGGTGACGTGCTCGATCACGATCACGGGGTGGCCCTTGACCATGCCGGAAATCTCGAACTGCAGCACCGCCACGGTGCCCTTGGCCACCCGGCCGACCGCGATGTCGAAATCCTCCGGCGCCGGTTCGCGCTGGTAGGACTCTTTGATCTCGTCGACCTCGATGCCGAGGCCGGCGGCCAGCTGACGGATCGCGGTGCCCCACGCGATGCCGAGGATGCCCGGTTGCAGCAGCATCGGAATTTCGTCCATCGGCTTGGCGAACCCCATGTAGTCCATGACCTCGGTCCCGTTGTACGAGGCGTAGTCGTGGATCTCCATGCAGCGCACCTGCTCGATGCGCTGGCAGGTCCCCGCGAGAGCGAACGGGATCAGGTCGTTGGCGAAGCCCGGATCGACACCGCTGATGAAGATGCTCGAATTGCCTTGCTGGGCAGCATCTTCCACGCGGCCGATGTATTTATCGGGCATCACGCCCCAGGGGAACTGCAGCAGCCCGGGCGAGGACCCGACGACGTTGATGCCGGCGGCCAATATGCGCATCACGTCGGCCATCGCGTCGGGCAGCCGGGTGTCGCCCATCGCGCAGTAGACGACGCAGTCGGGTTTGGCGGCGATGATGGCGTCCAGGTCGTTGACGGCCTTGATGCCGGTGACCGTGGGGGCATCCAAGCCGACGCCGCACAGTTCCCCGGCGTCTTTGCCCACCTTCTCCGGGGTGGACACGTTGACGCCGGTCAGTTCGAACTGCGGGTTGGTGATCAGTTCGGCCAGGGCCAGGCCTCCGACATTTCCGGTACCGACGTGCGCGACGCGGATCACCATCTTCAGTCTCCGTCCCTTGCAGCCTGGAAAACTTTTCCAGACACTAGTCCACTATTTTTGAGCCGCCTACCGGGGTCGTGCGGGCTGGGAGCGCGATCGCTCGCGAGCGTAAGCGCAGCGCGAAAAATCGAGCGCAATCTCGCCGTGTGCTTACGCTCGCGAGCAGAGCAGAATGGAGTGCCGATGACGCAGCGCGAAGATGTGCAATTCAGCGCCGGTGGCGACCGGATCAGCGCGTGGCTGTATCGGCCCGCCGGCGCGGGCGATGCGCCGCTGCTGGTGATTGCGCACGGCCTGGGCGGGGTGCGCACCATGCGCCTGGATGCCTACGCCGAGCGATTCAGCGCCGCCGGCTACGCCTGCCTCGTCTTCGACTACCGCAACTTCGGCGACAGCGAGGGCCAGCCGCGCCAGGTCCTCGACATCGACATGCAGCTCGCCGACTGGGCCGCCGCAGTGGCCTACGCCCGCACCCTCGACGGCATCGACCACCATCGGATCGCGTTGTGGGGCACCTCTTTTGCGGGTGGTCATGTGATCGCCACGGCCGCCCGGCTGCCCGGCATCGCGGCGGTCATCGCCCAATGTCCGTTCACCGACGGCCTGGCGTCGGCGCGCACGATCTCTCATCCGCTGGCCGCCGCGCGCATCGCCGCACGCGCGATCCGCGACATCGTCGGCGCCCGGCTGGGCCGGCCTCCGGTGATGATCGCCACGGCGGGCCAGCCCGGCGACGTCGCCCTGATGAATACGCCCGACTCCTACGCGGGCTACCTGCGGCTGGTCCCCGAGGGTGTCCAGCTGCGCAACGAGATCGCGGCACGCATCACGCTGAAGATCTTCACCTACCGCCCCGGGTTGCTCACCCCGAAGATCGGCTGCCCCATCCTGTTCTGCGTGTGCGAATACGACTCGCTGGCGCCGGCGGACGCCACCCTGCGCCACGCGGCCAAGGCGCCGCGCGGCGAGGTGCACACCTACCCCGAGGGTCATTTCGCGATCTACGTCGACGACGCTTTCGAACGGGTGGTCGCCGATCAGATCGCGTTCCTCGACAAGCATCTGCGCCGAGACACCCGAATCTGAGTAGTCCTACCCTGTCCGGCGCGGCCACGCTTTCGCATCCTGGGATACATGGAAATTCCCAATGGCACGTCGAAGAACACCCCCGCGTTTTTCATCCAGGCCGCGATCGCGTTCGGAGTCAGTTTCGCCAGCGCGCTCGGCGGGATCTTCTATCTCCCGCTCGACGCATGGCAGCGACTGTTCCTCGGCATCACCGTGTTGTTCCTCGTCTCCAGCGCGTTCACCCTGGCAAAGGTGATCCGCGATCAGCAGGAGGCCGCAACCGTGCGGGTGCGTCTGGATGAGGCGCGGATGGAGAAGCTGTTCGCCGAACACAATCCGTTCACCACCGCGACCTGATCGTCGGGCGAGCCCGCGCCGGGGCGCCGCCGACTTATGCTGAGCGCGATGACGCGCCCCAATCCCGATCCGACGGCGCCGCTGTGGCGCGCGGCGCAGGTGTTCCGGCTGCTGAGTTGCCTTTACGCGCTGGGCTTTCAGATCGCCATCAACCCGGACCTGCGCCGCCCGGCGCTGGGTTGGGTGCTGTTCGCGGTGCTGATCGGATGGAGCGCGGTCTGCGCGATCGCCTACATACGCGGCTTCGGCCGAAGGCCGGCGTGGGTGGTCGCCGAGATCGTGGTGGTCGTACTGCTCATGTGGTCCAACCGGGTGGTCACGTTTGATCACTGGGCCTCGGAGAACCAGACCTGGCCGACGACATTGTGGGCCAGCAATCCCACGATCTCGGCCGCGATCCAGCTCGGTCCCGTCCGCGGCATGCTGACCGGACTGGTGGTGATGGCCACCAATTTCGCGGTCAAGAATTACTTCGACCTCAACATGAGCCACAACGCCACGATCATCATCGAGCTGGCGATCGGCATGGCCATAGGTTTGGCCGCCCAAACCGCGCGACGCGCCCACGCGGATCTGCAACGCGCGGCGGCGCTGTCCGCCGCGGTGCAAGAGCGTGAGCGGCTGTCCCGCGAGGTGCATGACGGCGCCATCCAGGTGCTGGCGCTGGTCGCCAAGCGCGGACACGAAATCGGCGGCCCCACAGCGGAATTAGCCGACTTGGCCAGCGAGCAGGAACGCGCGCTGCGACGGTGGGTCACCGCCACCGCCATCGACGAGTACGGGGACCAGTCCACGATCGATCTGCGCACGCTGCTGCGCCACCGAGAATCCGACCGCGTATCGCTGAGTGTGCCGGGCACGGCGGTGGCGTTGCCGCGCGGGGTGGCCGCCGAGCTCGATGCCGCGGTGGGCAACGCCCTGAACAACGTTGCGGCGCACGCGGGCGCTGCGGCCCGCGCGTTCGTGCTGCTGGAAGATCTGGGCGAGTCGGTGACGGTCAGCGTGCGCGACGACGGCGTAGGCATCGCCGACGGCCGGCTGGAGGAGGCCGCCCGACAGGGACGCCTCGGGGTTTCGAAATCGATTGTGGGACGGCTGAATGCGCTGGGAGGCAGTGCCCAACTGCACAGCCGCCCGGGTGAAGGCACAGAGTGGGAACTGTGCGTGCCGCGCGACGGGGGGATCAAATGACCGACGACACCGCGGCGACGGTGATGGTGGTGGACGACCATCCGATCTGGCGCGACGCGGTTGCCCGCGACCTCGCCGAGGACGGATTCAACGTGGTCGCCACTGCCGACAGTGTGGCCGCCGCCCGGCGCCGGGCGGCGGTGGTCAGGCCGGACGTCGTGGTGATGGACATGCGCCTTTCCGACGGCGACGGCGCGCAGGCAACGGCCGAGCTGCTGGCGGTTTCACCGTCGTCGCGCGTGTTGGTGCTTTCGGCCTCGGATGAACGCGACGACGTCCTGGAGGCCGTCAAGGCCGGCGCTACCGGCTATCTCGTCAAGAGCGCCTCGAAAGCCGAACTGGCGCAAGCCGTCGAAGCCACCGCGGCGGGGCGGGCGGTGTTCACCCCCAGCCTGGCCGGACTGGTGCTCGGCGAGTACCGGCGCATCGCCCAGAGCAAGGACCCGGGGCCGGCCGGCCCCAGACTGACCGAACGCGAGACCGAAGTGTTGCGCCATGTGGCAAAGGGACTGTCGGCCAAGCAGATCGCCGAGCGGTTGTCGCTGAGCCACCGCACCGTCGAAAACCACATCCAAGCGACCTTCCGGAAGCTGCAAGTCGCCAATCGGGTGGAGTTGACCCGCTACGCGATCGAGCACGGGCTGGACAGCGAACCCTAGGCCCGGTACGGCTGCTGCTTCGGCAGCGAAATAGACAGTGCTACAACAACTATCGTGGCGACAAGGCTGTATAAGAAGATTGCCCACGCCACCGCCCCGGTGGGCAGTCCGGCCATCTGCTTGCCGAACACCAGCGGCGCCGGGACGACGTGCGTCACCAGCAACAGGCCCGCCAGCAGGCCCGGCACCGATGCCACCAGGGTGACCCAGATGCCCCCGCGGCGGCGGCACCACAGGATGACCGCGCCGATGAACAGCCCGGCCGCCGATACGGCCTCCAGCAATGCCACCATCAGCAGGCCCATCCCGGTAGGTGCCGCCAGCAGCAGCGGAGACAGGAACCCCAGGCCGCGAACCAGCTTGGCCAACGCAAGGTCGCAGGCGACAAAGCCCAGTCCATGGACGGCCGCGCCGGTGAGGGCGAGCAGTCCGGCCGCCACAGTGGCGACCGACTGCTGCGGGGATGTCACGCCCGATCCCGAGCGGTCGCGGCCAGCGCCCGAGCGCCCAGCAGCGCGGTCACCATCGTCGCGACGCACATCAGTCCATTGTCCTTCAGCCCCCACTTGATCGAGGCCAGAGTCGCGACCCCGGCGACGCACAGCAGCAGGCCCGCCGCCACACCCCGGGCGACCGAGGTGATCGCCCCGGCGCCGTCCCAGCCCGCGAGCGGGTTGTTCTCCAGCGGCCGCAGCACCAGGAACAGCACCGCCACCACGGCAACCATCAGGATCAGTTGCATCACACTGATGGCCGGGTAGTCCGGTCGGCCGGGGTAGCGAGGGTGGCCGGTCAGATCGAAGAGCAGGTGCATGCCGAGCAGCGCGGGCATGTGCCACAGGTACAGCGTCATCGCCCCGGAGTTGCCGAGCGCGGTCCACCACCACACGCGTGGCCGTTGCGCCCATCGGGTGATCGCGGGCATGGCTGCGATTGCCAGCGCGCTCAGGACAATGGCGTGGCCGGCTTGCAGCAACGACGGCGGGCTGGTGTTGGACAGTCCGTGATGCCCGGTGCCGACCAGGCTGATTTGGTACGGCCCCCAGCACACCAGAGCGACGTCGACCGCGAACGCGACCGCGGCCGTCACCAGCGCGGCACGCCCGGTCAGCAGACCGCGGCGGTACGCGACACCGAACATGGCAGGGATGAGCCAGACCGCCATGTTGAGGTAGCCCAGCGCCGACGCGGCCGGCCAGTGCAGCCGGACGACGTCGATGGCGGCGATGGCCCCGTAGACCGCGGCCACCCCCGCAACGAAACGGGTGCGGGTGGTGATCCGGGCCATCGCCGGCATCGCGGCCAGCACCAGCACGTAGGCGCCGAGGAACCACAGCAGCTGGATGCTGACACCGGCGACGGGTTCGTAAATATGTTGAGGCAGAACGGGATACAGCACAGTGAGCGCGACCGCCCAGAATCCGAGGTAGTAGAACACCGGCCGGAACAGCCTGGTGCAGCGTTTCATCAGCCAGCCGCCCCAGTTGGCGCCGGGCCGCCAGGACGACAGGCTCGCGGCGGCACCGGCGAAGAAGAACAGCGGCATGATCTGGAAGATCCAGGTGAGGGCCTGAAACACCACCGAGGTGGTCAGCAGGTTGTCCCAGATCAGCACGTGGTTGCGGATGACACTGATGGCCATCACAGTGTGACCGGCCACGACGCCGATCAGCGACACGATACGGATGACGTCGAGGGCTCGGTCGCGATCGGCCGGCGTAGAGGCCGCCAGCTCGGCGGGGCTAGGAAGTGTTTGCACTCGAAAAGCATTGCCGGGCAGCAACCCCCAGGGCCCGCGCAGTTCTACGCGTTAAGCCTGAGTAGTTCTACTCAAACCGATCAGGCCCGTTACGGCCCGAGCGGAGACTCCGTGCGGATCGTCTCGTCCCGGATCAGCCCCCGCAGCAGCGCGGTGCTGAACTCGGCGGCGATTTCCTTGGCAGTCCGGCGGCCGTCGGGGCGCAACCAGCGGTAGGCCCCCAGCGTCATACCGATGTAGCCCAGCGCCACAACGTGGGTATCGCATTCGAAAAACTCACCGCTGGCGATGCCGCGGTCGATCAGGCCGTGCACGTGCTCGTAGACCTGGGTTTCCTTCTCCCGGACCTCGGCGACCTGTTCCTCGGTGAACCACTCGGTGATGTACGGCGCCTCCTGGAAGTACACCGCCGCTCCTTCCGGGTTCTCGGCGATGTTCGTCAGCAGCCGGACGGTGTATTGGTAAAGCGCCTCCCGGGCCGTCCAGGACGGGTCGTCGTGGACGGCTTCCAGGGTGCTCTCGGCGGCCTGGCGGTAGATGTCGAACAGGATCAGCGATTTGCTGGCGTAGTAGTGGTAGACCGTCGCCTTGTTCAGGCCGATGACGTCGGCGACGTCGTCCATCCGGGTGCCGTGGTAACCGCGGGCGGCGAACAGCTTGGTGGCGACCGCCAGCAACTCCTCGCGGCGCGTCAACCCGTTGCGGGTGATGCTGTCCGATGACATCTTTACTCACTATCGTCGCGCCAACGCGGCCGAATGGGCATGGCTTCGGTCCGGTCTAGGCAAAGTACCAATCAACTGGTTGGACAGTTTAGAGGTATCGGCGCCTGTCGCACCGGCACGGATGCGACTAGACTCGGATATTTGAACTGGTCGCGAGTGCAGAGGTGGGGCGATGGATCCGAGTCCGGATTATGACGGCAGCGACGAAATCGAATTCTTCATGAAGTATTTCACCTGGGGCCTGCGCGGGGTTCAGGACGGAAACGGCTACCCGCCGCCCGCCTACCCGCCCGTCTAGCCAGACTTTTTCGCGTCCCGAACAAATCGCGGCACCGCCAGCGTCGCATTCCGTATTTGTTTTGTGTTGCAAGCGAATCGGGCGGGCTCAGTCACACCAATCACTACTACGGGCGGCACCTAAAATGCCCGCCTTCGAGCGACAAAATCCAGCGGGCTGCGTCGCGCGCCATGGTTGTCGCTCAGAGGCGGGCAAAAAGCTGACCCCGCCCTCGCCCTCGCACTCGCCCTCGCCCTCGCCCACGCCCACGGACTCGCCCTCGCCCTCGCCCTCGGAGAAGTCGCACGCAGGTCAGCCGCCGTAGGCGACGTCGAGGCGTTTGACGCCGTTGATCCAGCCCGACCGCAGTCGCTGCGGCTCGGCGAGCTTGGTGATGTCGGGTATCTGCTCGGCGAGCTCGTCGAAGATCAGCTTGATTTCCATCCGGGCCAGGTTGGCGCCGATGCAAAAATGCGCGCCGTTCCCACCGAAACTCAAATGCGGGTTCGGGTTGCGCGAAATGTCGAACTGGAAGGGATCGTCGAAGACTTCCTCGTCGAAATTGGCCGAACTGTAGAACAGCCCGACCCGCTGGCCTTCGCGGACGGTGACACCACCCAGTTCGACGTCGGCGAGCGCGGTGCGCTGGAAGCAGTGCACGGGACTGGCCCAGCGGATGATCTCGTCGACCGCGGTGGCCGGCCGCTCGCGCTTGAACAGTTCCCATTGCTCGGGGTGGTCGAAGAACGCGTTCATCCCGTGCGTCATGGCGTTGCGGGTGGTTTCGTTGCCGGCCACGGCCAGCAGGATGACGAAAAACGCGAATTCGACGTCGCCCAGCGCGTCCCCGTCGATGTCGGCCTGGATCAGGCGCGTGACGATGTCGTCGGCCGGGCAGCGGCGCCGCTCGTCGGCCATGTTGTAGGCGTAGGCCATCAGCTCGGCGTTGGCGGTGGTGGGATCGCTGTCGAAGTCGGGATCGTCGGTGTTCATGATCGCGTTGGTCCAGTCGAACAACTTCGCACGATCCGCCTCCGGCACGCCGATCAGGTCGGCGATCGCCAGCAGGGGCAGGTTCATCGCGATGTCGTTGACGAAATCGCCGTCCTGCTTGAGCGCGGCGGTACGCACGATCTCCTTCGCCGCCCCGGCCAGCTTCTCCTCGAGTTGGGCGATCGCGCGCGGCGTGAACAGCCTCGACACCAGCTTGCGCAGGCGGGTGTGTTCGGGCGCATCGTGGTTGATCAACAACGCCTTTGTCAGCTCGAGCTGATCGGCGGTGACGCCTTCGGGAAGGCGCATGACGGCGCCCTTGCGATTGGTCGACCACAGGTGGCCGTCCCGGGAGACGGCCTTGACGTCCTCGTGGCGGCTGATCACCCAATAGCCGCCGTCGTCGAAGATCGACTCGGGCTGCGGGTTCCACCAGACCGGGGCGGTGCGGCGCAGCTCGGCGAACTGGGTGACCGGAAGGCCGGCCAGCAATACGTCGGGATCGGTGAAATCGAAGTTCTCTCCGAACGGACACGTCGTTGTGCTCATCCCGCCGATCATACAGATGATTGCATGACGTATGACCTGCCGGGCGACGCGCGTCGGATATCGTCGCGGTGTGCGGACCCGTGGATGGGGTGGCAGCGTGCCGGCCACCGACGAGGAGGCGGTGGCCCGCATCCTGGCGGCCACCCGCCGGACCATCGACGAGCGCGGCGACCAGACCACGCTGGCCGATGTCGCGCGCACGCTTAACGTGACGCGGCAGACGATCTACCACTACTTCGCCTCGACCGACGAACTGCTCCAGGCGACCGCGCTGGGCGCGACCGACGACTTCATGGACCACCTGGCGACGGCCCTACACGGGATGACCGACCCCGCGGCGGCTTTGATCGAGGGCATCTGCCTGACGCTGGAGCGCCTGCCGAAAGACCCCTACATCGGCCTGCTGCTGCGGGTGTCGCGCACCGGGGCGTTCGCCGAACAGGTCACGGTCACCAACGAGACCGCCCGCGTGCTGGGCCGCTCGATTCTGGACCGCCTCGACGTCGAATGGTCGGGCTATGCTCCCGCCGCGATCGAAGACATCCTGCAGATCGTGCTGCGCACGCTGCAGTCGTTCATCCTGTCGCCGCCAACCGGCGATGGGGCCGAACTGCGCCGGCTGCTCGGCGTGTGGGTCGGTCCCGTCGTCGCCGCGCTACCGCGCGCCCAGAGGGCCCCTACAGAGCCTTGAGTTCCTCGGCGACCTCGGTCACCGACTTCTTCGCGTCGCCGAACAGCATGCTGGTGCCCTCGCCGTAGAACAGCGGGTTGTCGATGCCGGCGAACCCGGAGTTCATCGACCGCTTGAGCACGATCACCGACTTGGCCTTGTCGACGTTGAGGATCGGCATGCCGTAGATCGGGCTGGAGGCGTCGTTGCGGGCGGCCGGGTTGGTGACGTCGTTGGCGCCGATGACGATCGCGACGTCGGTGCGGGAGAACTCGTCGTTGATGTCGTCCATGTCCTTCATGGCGTCGTAGTCGACCTCGGCCTCGGCCAGCAAGACGTTCATGTGCCCGGGCATCCGGCCGGCCACCGGGTGGATCGCGTACTTGACCGTCACACCCTTGTTCTCCAACAGAGCCGCCATGTCCTTGACCGCGTGCTGGGCCTGCGCGACGGCTAGACCGTAACCGGGCACCACGATCACCTGGTTGGCGTAGGCCATCTGGATCGCGGCGTCGGCGGCCGAGGTCGCCTTCACGGTCTTGTCGCCGGTATCGCCACCGCCCACAGCCACACCGCCACCGCCGAAGCCGCCCGCGACGATCGCGGGGATGGAGCGGTTCATCGCCTTGGCCATCAGGTTGGTCAGGATCGAACCCGAGGCGCCGACGATCATCCCCGCCACGATCATCGCGGTGTTGTTCAGCGCCAGACCCGCCGCGGCGGCCGAGAGCCCGGTCATCGCGTTGAGTAGCGAGATGACCACCGGCATGTCGGCGCCACCGATCGGCAGCACCACCATCAGACCCAGCACCCCGGCCGCGGCCAGCAGGCCGATCATCCACCACAGCGACGCTCCACCGGTGCCCGGATGGGCGTGCAGGCCGACGACGACCGCCGATCCGACCGCCGCGGCCAGCAGCAGCAGGTTGATCGGCTGCTGGGCCTTGCCGAAGCCGATCGGCGAACCAGAGATGATCTCCTGCAACTTGCCGAACGCGATGATCGATCCCCAGAACGAGATCGAGCCGATGATCGCGGCGAACAGCGAGGCCACCACGATGTGCACGGTCGGCGACTCGCCGTGCTGGAACGCCGAAAAGCCACTCGTCTCAATGAACTCCGCGAGCGCGATCAGGGCGACCGTGCCCCCACCGACGCCGTTGAAGAACGCCACCAGCTGCGGCATGGCGGTCATCTTGGTCATCCGCGCCGGCGGCACACCCAGCGCGACCCCCACGACCAGGCCGGCGATGATCAGCACCCACGATTCGGTGTGCCGGATCTTGACCAGGGTCGCCGCCACGGCCAGGGCCATGCCCACCGCGGCGATCAGGTTTCCGCGCACCGCGGTCTTGGGACCGGTCAGGCCCATCAAGCCGTAGATGAACAGCGCGAACGAAATGATGTAGAGAACCGTCACCAGGTAGTTCATTTGGCGGCCGGCCCTTCCACATTCTCGGCCTTCACGGCCGGAGCTTTCTTGCCCTTGAACATGCCCAGCATCCGGTCGGTGACGATGAAGCCGCCGATGACGTTCAGGGTTCCGAACACCACCGCGACGAACAGGATGATCTGCACCGCCAGCGACGGATGCTCGACCTCCCCGAACACCACCAGCGCGCCCAGCACCACGATGCCGTGGATCGCGTTGGTACCCGACATCAGCGGCGTGTGCAGGGTGTTGGGCACCTTGGAGATCACCGCAAACCCGACGAACCCGGACAGCACCAGAATCGCGAGGTTCTCTAACAGCTCGTCGTACATCTAGGAGTCCTCCTTGCGAGTGACGCACGAGTCCGCGATGACTTCGTCGCCGAAGTCCGGCGCCAGCTTCCCGTCGGTGATCAACAGGTCCAGCAGCGCCGTGATGTTCTTGCTGAAGAGCTCACTGGCGTGCTCGGGCATCGTCGCCGGCAGGTTCAGCGGCGAAGCGATGGTGACGTCGTGCTTGACCACCGTCTGCCCGGGCTCGGTGAGCTCGCAGTTGCCGCCGGTTTCCCCGGCCAGGTCGACCACCACGCTGCCGGGCTTCATCGCTTCCACGGCCGCGGCGGTCACCAGTCGCGGCGCGGGCCGGCCCGGAACCAGCGCCGTGGTGATCACCACGTCGAATCCACTGATGGCCTTTTCCAGGGCCTGTTGCTGCTGGGCGCGTTCCTCGTCGGTCAGCTCGCGGGCGTAGCCGCCCTCGCCGGCCGCGGCCAAGTCTTTTTCGCCCAACGTCAACCACTGCGCGCCGACCGAACGCACCTGGTCGGCCACCTCGGGGCGGACGTCGTAGCCGGTGGTGCGCGCACCCAACCGCTTGGCCGTCGCCAGCGCCTGCAGCCCGGCCACGCCCACCCCGAGCACCAGCACCGTGGCCGGCTTCACCGTGCCCGCCGCCGTGGTCAGCATCGGGAAGAACCGCGTCGACTCCGAAGCCGCCAGCAGCACGGCCTTATAACCGGAGACGTTCCCCTGGGACGACAAGGCATCCATGGCCTGAGCACGTGAGATGCGCGGAATCGCCTCCAGCGCGAACGCCTGCACCCCGGCCGCCTTGAGCGCGCCGATCGAGTTCTCCGCACTGCGCGGCGCCAGGAAGCCGATCAGCGTCTGGCCGCTGCGCAGCTTGCCCACCTCGTCGGAAGTCGGGGGCGCGACCTTGACGACGACGTCGGCGGACCACGCGTCCCCGATGGTGGCGCCGGCCTCGGTGTACAGCTCGTCGGGAAGCAGCGCCCGCGCACCCGCTCCGGACTCGACCACCACCGCCACACCACTGCTCACCAGGGATGCGACCGCCTTGGGTACCAGTGCAACGCGGCGCTCATCCGTCCCGGATTCGGCGACAACGCCGACCTTGACCGGCTCTAGCTGCGCATCTGTCATGGCGCGTACATCTACTTTCCTTAGCTCAGCTGCATTAATGCGAACCTCGTTGAGTTGAACACCCTAGCGGCCGTTACCAAAGCGGTATGTCTTGGCCGTGTTCCGACACCGGCCGCGGCCCGAAGTGGCGCCGTTGCGATTCGTCGATCCGGATGTCGTTGATGCTGGCCTCGCGGCGCGCCATCAAACCGGCTGGCGAGAATTCCCAGAGTTCGTTGCCGTAGCTGCGATACCACTGGCCGCTCGCGTCGTGGCACTCGTACTGAAACCGCACGGCGATGCGGTTGTCGTGGAAATCCCACAGCACCTTGCGCAGGGAGTAGTCCAGTTCGCGCTGCCACTTGCGGGTGAGGAACGCGACGATGTCGGCCCGGCCCACGACGTGTTCGTCGCGGTTGCGCCATTGCGAATCGGGCGTGTACGCCAGGCTGACCTTCTCGGGGTCGCACGTGTTCCAGGCGTCCTCGGCGGCCTGAACCTTCTGCAGCGCTGTTTCGCGGGTGAATGGCGGGAACGGAGGACGGGATTCGGCGGCGGCGCTCATACGTCCATCGTGCTGGATCGCGACCGCGAACGATATGAGTTGTCGCGTTCGTCGAAACTGAAACCTTGCACACCAGCCGCGGCGTGTCATCTGCGTGGTTTCAGTGTCGCCGCGGTGGCCGGGAATCGAAGCGATTGTCCCGCGAGCGCCGCCCTTACCCACGTGTCCTATCGTGACGGTCATGGACTTCGCGATGTCGGCTAAGGCCACCGACTACCACAAGCGGTTGTCCGACTTCATGACTGAGTTTGTCTTTCCGGCTGAGGCCGCCTACGACAGCTACCGCCACGAGGCCGGCGCAGATGACCACACCGTTCCGCCCGTCATCGAGGAACTCAAAGTCAAGGCCAAAGAACGCGGCCTATGGAACCTGTTCCTGCCGGCCGAGTCCGGGTTGACCAACCTCGAGTACGCCCCACTGGCCGAGCTGACCGGCTGGAGCCTGGAGCTCGCGCCCGAGGCGGTCAACTGCGCGGCACCGGACACCGGGAACATGGAGACCCTGCACCTGTTCGCCACCGAGGAGCAGCGCAAGCAATGGCTGGAGCCCTTGCTGGCCGGCGAGATTCGCAGCGCCTTCTCGATGACCGAGCCCGCGGTCGCCAGCAGCGATGCCCGCAACATCCAAACGGCCATCGTGCGCGACGGCGCCGACTACGTCATCAACGGCCGCAAGTGGTGGACCTCGGGTGCGTCGGACCCGCGCTGCAAGATCCTGATCGTGATGGGCCGCACCAATCCCGACGCGGCCAGCCATCAGCAGCAGTCGATGGTGCTGGTGCCGATGGACACCCCCGGCGTGACGGTGGTCCGCTCGACCCCGGTGTTCGGCTGGCAGGACCAGCACGGGCACTGCGAAATCATCTACGACAACGTCCGGGTTCCGGCCACCAACCTGCTCGGCGAAGAGGGCGGCGGTTTCGCGATCGCCCAGGCCCGGCTCGGACCGGGCCGCATCCACCACTGCATGCGCGCGCTGGGCGGAGCAGAACGTGCCCTGGCCCTGATGGTGCACCGCGCGAACAACCGGATCGCGTTCGGCCGTCCGCTGGCCGACCAGGGTCTGGTACAGCAGGCAATTGCCCAGTCCCGCAACGAAATCGACCAAGCTCGGTTGCTGTGCGAGAAGGCCGCGTGGACCATCGACCAGCACGGCAACAAGGCCGCCCACCTGCTGGTCTCACAGATCAAAGCCGTTGCGCCGCAAGTGGCCTGCGACGTCATCGATCGCGCGATTCAGGTGCATGGAGCCGCCGGCGTCAGCGACGACACCGTGCTTGCCCGGCTCTACGGCTGGCACCGCGCCATGCGGATTTTCGACGGACCCGACGAGGTGCACATGCGAACCATCGCCCGAACCGAAATCGGCAGAGAGCAGTCCGCCTTCGCAGCTGCGGTGACCCCGCATGACTGAGGCGTTGCGAGAACTGTCCGGCGCGTGGAACTTTCGCGATGTCGCCGACGGCGTGTCCGCGCTGCGGCCCGGACGGCTCTTCCGGTCCGGCGAGCTGAGCCGTCTCGACGACGAGGGCCGGGAAACGCTGCGCGAGTTGGGGATTACCGATGTCGCCGATCTGCGCGCCGCGCGTGAGGTGGCCCGGCGCGGTCCGGGGCTGGTCCCCGATGGCATCGACATTCACCTGCTGCCGTTTCCCGATCTCGGCGACGAGGAGCCGACCGACGACCCAGAAGACGCAGCGCCGCACGAGACCGCGTTTCGGCGACTGTTCGAGGGCGAGGCCCACCAGACCGACGAAGAGGTCAACGAGGCCGCCATCCGCCACATGACCGACGAATACCGGCAATTCCCCACCCGCAATGGCGCGCAACGAGCTGTGCAGCATGTCTTTTCGTTGCTGGCCGCGGGGCGCCCGGTGCTCACGCACTGCTTCGCGGGCAAGGACCGCACCGGCTTCGTGATCGCCACGGTACTGGAGACGATCGGCATCGACGAGGACACCATCGTCGCCGATTACCTGCGCAGCAACGCCGCGGTACCCCAACTGCGCGAGCACATCTACGAGATGATCCAGCAGCGCTCCGACGTCGAATTGACTCCGGAGGTCGTCACTTTCACCAAAGCCCGGCTGGCCGACGGTGTCCTCGGCGTGCGCCCCGAATACCTGGAAGCCGCACGCCTCACCATCAACAGCGAGTTCGGCTCGCTGGAGGCCTACCTGCGGGATGCGGGCGTCACGCGGACCGATGTAGACCGCCTGCGCAGCGAACTGCTAGCCTGACTACTTGCGCAGGGTGAACTGATTGAGGTCCGTGTAGCCCTTGCGGAACAGGTTCGCGCACCCGGTCAGGTACTTCATGTACATCTCGTACACCTCTTCGGACTGGATCTCGATGGCCTCGGCTTTGTGCGCCTGCAGGCCCGCGGCCCATACGTCCAGGGTCTTGGCGTAATGCCGCTGCAGCGACTGGCGACGCTTCAGCTTGAAGCCGGCCTTCGCCGAGAACTCCTTGACCATGTCGATGGTCGGCAGATAGCCGCCCGGGAAGATTTCGGTCTTCATGAAGTCGCTGAACTCGACGATCGCCGGAGTCAGCGGCAAGCCGGACGCGATGATTTCCTTCTCCGACAGCACGGTGATCGTGTGCAGCAGGAACGTGCCGCCGGCCGGCAACAGCTCGTACGCGCGCTCGAAGAACGCCGTGTAGCGGTCCAGGCCGACATGCTCGAGCGGCCCGATCGCGACGATTCGGTCCACCGGCTCGTGAAAGCGCTCCCAGCCCTCCAGTAGCACCCGCTTGGAACGCGGGCTGTCCATTTCGTCGAGCACCTTTTGGGCGTGGCTGGCTTGGTTCTTCGACAGCGTCAAGCCGACGACGTTGACGTCGTATTTCTCGATGGCCCGCACCATGGCGGCGCCCCAGCCGCAGCCGAGGTCCAGCAGTGTCATGCCCGGGCGCAAGTCCAGCTTGCCGAGCGAGAGGTCGATCTTGGCGATCTGCGCCTGTTCCAGTGTCATGTCGTCGCCACCCAGCCAGTAGGCGCAGGTGTACATCTGGGTGCGGTCGAGGAACAGACGAAAGAAGTCGTCGGAGAGGTCGTAGTGCGCTTGCACGTCCTCGAAATGCGGCGTCAGCTCCTCAGACATGACTGTGCTGCCTTTCCCTGGACCCCGCCAAGTAGCCGTCAGGTCCAGTCGCTATGCGACTTGGGGTTGGTTGGGTCTTCGTCCACTGTAAGGCGAATCCGGTTGGAGCGCTTCGCCGAAGGGAGGTCGCCCACCCACGACGACAGGCTCATTCAGCCGAGTTTGAAGTCGGCCTGCTTCGCCGCGGACAGATCGGTGATCTGGTCCCACTGCGCGGCGACATCGTCAACCGTCGGCGGCTTGTCGAAGTTGACGCCGTCGTTCTGGAACAGCGCGACGCGCTGTACCTTGCCACCACCGACCACGAAAACCGAAGCGCTGTTGGGGTTTTCCTCGGTGCACAGGTAGGACACCACCGGCGCGACATACTCCGGGGTGAGCTTCTCGAGTACCTCGGGCGGCAGGATGTCCTGCGTCATGCGGGTGGCCGCGATCGGGGCGACGGCGTTGGCGTGGATGTTGTACTTGGCGCCCTCGAGCGCCAGGCTGTTGATCAGACCGACGAGCCCGAGCTTGGCCGCGCCGTAGTTGGTCTGGCCGAAGTTGCCGAACAGTCCACTGGTCGAGGTGGCGACGACGACGCGGCCGTAGCTCTGCTCGCGGAAGTGCGGCCAGGCGGCGCGAATGACGTTGTAACCGCCGTAGAGGTGGACCTTGAGTACGGCGTCCCAGTTCTCGAAGGACATCTTGTGGAAGGTGCCGTCGCGCAGGATGCCCGCGTTGCTCACCACGCCGTGGATCGCGCCGAACTCGTCGAGCGCGGTCTTGATGATGTTCTCGGCGCCCTCGGGCTCGGCGACGCTGTCGTAATTGGCCGCCGCCCGGCCGCCGGCGTCTTTGATCTGCTTGACGACCTCGTCGGCCATGTTGTGGCCGGCTCCGGTGCCGTCGCGAGCTCCACCGAGGTCATTGACGATGACGCTGGCGCCCTCCTTGGCGAGGGTGAGCGCATATTCGCGCCCCAGTCCTCCGCCGGCTCCGGTGACGACGATGACGCGATCCTGCACTCCGGGCATCAGGTTCCTCTCTGCAATTAACCAACGGTCGTGAACGACCCCCGAGCTAGTGTGTCAAAAGAGCTTGCGCGCCATCTTCAGGGCCCGGTCGGTGTAAGGCGGGTAGGTGAAGCTGGACAGATCCGGGCGGGTCGGTTTGGTCATCACCGACTTGCGGTGACTGAACTCCTCGAAGCCCCACTTGCCGTGGTAGGCACCCATTCCCGACGCGCCGACCCCGCCGAACGGCAACTTGGCCGTGGAGACCTGGAAGGCGAGGTGGTTGACCACCAGGCCACCGGCCGGGACTTCCTGGATCACCTTCTCGCGCACCTCGCGCGACCTGGTGAACAGGTACGCCGACAACGGCTTCGGTCGCGAGTTGACGAAACGTATTGCGTCGTCCAGAGATTGGACGGTGATCACCGGCAGCAGCGGTCCGAAGATCTCGTTGACCATCAGCGGGCCGTCCGTGTCGGGATCGACGACGACCGTCGGCTCGATGCGCAGGGTCGACGCGTCGGAGCCGCCGCCGACGGTGGTTTTGCCGCCCGAGCCGTTGAGGTAGCTGGTGAGCCGGTCGAACTGACGCTGATTGGCCACCCGCATTCCGGTCGGCCCTTGCGAGCGGTACTTCGTGATGGCCGCACCGATCTTGGTCACCAGCTCGTCGCGGATCGTCGCGTCGGCCAGCACGTAGTCGGGGGCCACGCAGGTCTGACCACCGTTGAGCAGTTTGATCCAGGCGATGCGCTTGGCCGCGACGTCCAGGTCGGCGTCGGCCGCCACGATCACCGGGCTCTTGCCGCCGAGCTCGAGCGTGCACGGGGTCAGGTGCGGCGCCGCGCCTTCGTAGACCTTGCGGCCGATCTCGGTGCCGCCGGTGAACATCACCCGGTCCAAGCCCTGCGCGATCAGCTCCTGGCTCACCGAGCCGTCGCCTTCGAACACCGCGATGGCGTCGTTGTCGAGGTAGCGCGGGACCAGCTCGGCCATCAGATGCGACGACGCGGCCGCGATTTCCGAGGGCTTGAGTATCACGGCGTTTCCGGCCGCGATCGCGCCGACCGCCGGACCCAGGGTCAGGTAGAACGGATAGTTCCAGGCGCCGATGACCAGCACCGTGCCGTAAGGCTCGTACTGGATCCAGCCGCGGCCGGGCAGTTGGGCCGCTTCGAGGAGCGCGTACTTGCGCCTCATCCACTTGCGGACCTTCTTGGCGGCGTACTTCGCCTCGCCGACGGTGCCGGCGAAGTCACCGATGAACGCCTCGAACGGGTGGCGGTCCAAGTCTTCGGCGAGCGCGGCGTTGATCGCGGTCTCGTTCTCCTCCATCAATCGCGCCAGCGCCAGCAGCTGGCGCTTGCGCCACTCGACGTCTCGGGTGCGCCCGGTGGCGAAGGTCTGGCGCAGCCGGGCCACCGTCGCGGGGATATCGGCGGGCCGGGCCCCCGGCCCCGACGAAGCCCCGTTGGTGGACTCGGACGTCTTGCGTGCAACCGATTCGGTAGTCATCGCTGTCTTCCCCTCTCGCACCTTCCCGGAAATGCCCACAACTGTGCGCGCGGACACATACGGGCGATAACCGCGATCCTAACCATCCGGTCGGTTGGGAGGTAAGGGAAGCTCCAACAGGTGCGGTCGAATATCGCGCCGGCAGCCGATCCTTGGCCGGTGCCCCTCCGGCGAACCGCCTGGTCAGCCCCTGGTTGCGGTGATGAAGGTGTTCGCGAAGGGCCGGTCGTCGTTTTGCGGCTCGCGGCCCAACCGGGTGGCCTCCTCGCGCGCGTTGACCGTCTGCACCGTCCAGCCGTGGGTGGCGAACCACTCGCCGCAGTCGGGCCGGCCCTCGTCTTCGAACCAGAGGTCGAACGGGTTGAACGAGGTGTCCTGGCCGCGCGCCTCGCGCTTGGCCTTCAGCTCGGCCCACCGCTCTTCGGCTTCGCGGCGCTTGTCCACGTCGACTCCGAAATTCTCGACGGCCACCCGACTACCCGATGCGCTCAGCGCGTCGATCGAGACGAACAGCGCTTCTTGCGCGGCCGCCGGAAGGAAGGGCAATAGCCCCTCGGCCAGCCACGCCGTCGGCTGGCTCGCGTCATAGCCCGCCTCGCGCAACGCCTTCGGCCAGTCGTGGCGCAGGTCGACGGGGACGGGGCGCCGCACGGCGATGGGCGTCGAGCCCGCCAGCGTCTCGGCCTTGTACTCGAGGACCTTGGGCAGGTCGATCTCGTAAACCGTTGTCCCGGCGGGCCAGTCCAGCCGGTACGCGCGCGAATCCAACCCGGCGGCCACGATCACCGCCTGGCGAATACCGGCGGCGGCCGCGGCGGCGAAGTACGCATCGAAGAAATGCGTGCGCACCGCCTGGTAGTTGATCATCTCCTGGGCCCGAACCGCGCCGTCGGGATCGTCGTCCTCTGCACCTGCCCACCATGCCGTCACCTGTTCGCGCACGCCGTCGAGCGCCGGCGTGGAGACCAGCGGCTCGGCGAATTGGTCGCGGATCAGCGGATCCGCGCTGGCGGTCTCGGCGGCACGGGCCAACGCGACCATCACCGCGGTGGCCCCGACGCTGGTGGCGATGTCCCAGGAGTCGTCTGCCGTGCGTGCCATTACAACCGCTCTCCGATCACGAAGTTGGAAAAAATGTCCTGCTCGTCGGCACGCGGGTGATTGTCGTTCCAACGACCCAGCCTGCGCCGCTCCTCTGCCGACAGCCACAGCTGCGCGCGCCAGCCGTGCCCATTCAGCCACTGCGCGACATCCGCCCGGTGCTCGTCGAAATACATCAAATCCCCGGCGTCGGGGTTTTGCACCAGGCCGATCTCGTCGGCCAACTTGCTCACGCGCTCGTGTACATGCGTCCGCCGCTGCTGGGCACGAGCGGGGGCGGTCTCGGCCGCGACCCGGCTTCCGGCCGCGCTCACCTCGCCGATCTGGGTGAACAACCGGTCCTGCGCCTCGGCGGGCAAGTACATCAACAGTCCCTCGGCCAACCACGCCGTACGTGCCGATCGGTCGAAGCCGGCGACACGCAGCGCCGACGGCCAATCCTGCCGCAGGTCGATGGCCACCTCGCGGCGATCCGTCGACGAGCGC
This sequence comes from Mycobacterium sp. NGS40, assembly GCF_059812735.1. Lineage (NCBI taxonomy): Bacteria > Bacillati > Actinomycetota > Actinomycetes > Mycobacteriales > Mycobacteriaceae > Mycobacterium > Mycobacterium sp. NGS40. The sequence goes on along the minus strand of NZ_JCALDG010000003.1, from coordinate 222,892 downwards.
ACGCCGTTTTCGGCCAGCGTTGCGGCCTTGTAGGCCAGCACCTCGGGCTGGTCGACCTCATAGATCGCGGTACCGTCGGGCCAATTCATGCGGTAGGCACGGGAGTCCAGCCCGGACGCCAGGATTACCACCTGCCGGATTCCGGCGGCCGCGGCATCGGCGAGATAGCGGTCGAAGAAGTGCGTCCGGACCGCCACGTAACCGCGAATGTGGGCGAGATCGGCCACGAATTCCGGGTCGAGCGCTTCCACCTTGGCGGCGACGGCCGGGTCGAGCATGGCCCCCCAGAGAACCCCGATACCGGCGTTGGTGGCCAGCAGTTTGGCGTACGGGTCGCGGATCAGCGCATCAGGCTGTTCGGTTTCGACGGCTCGCGCCGCGGCGATCGTCACCGCCGTCGAGCCGACGCTGGTGGCGATGTCCCACGTGTCGTCCGCGCTGCGAGGCATGACTGGGACTTAACGTGCCGCCGGTTACAACCGCTCCCCGATCACGAAATCGGAGAACGAATCCTTGTCGTCGTCCAGCTCGACGCCGGCAACCCTGCGGCCCAAGCGCTCCATCTCGTCGACCGAGTTCTGCGACGTGGCGCGCCAGCCGTGGCCGTTGAGCCACTCCGCGACGTCCGCCCGATTCTCGTCGCGATACATCAGCTCGCCGACGTCGACGCTCTGCTCGATGCCGATCTCGTCGGCGACCTTCTTGAATCGTTCCCGCATCTGTTCACGCCGCTCATCGGAGTGCGTAGGCGCGGTTTCGGCCGAGACGCGGCTGCCGGCCGGGCTCAGCTCACCGATCTGGGTGAACAACTTGTCCTGCGCCTCGGCGGGCAGGTACATCAGCAATCCCTCGGCCAGCCAGGCGGTGCGCTGAGCCGGGTCGAAGCCGGCGGCACGCAGCGCGGCCGGCCAGTCCTCGCGCAGGTCGATCGCCACTTCACGACGGTCGGCGGACGGGGTGGCGCCGCTCTCGGCAAGGGTGGCCGACTTGTAGTCCAGCACCTGAGGCTGGTCGATCTCGTAGACCGTGGTGCCGGCCGGCCAGTCCAGCCGGTAGGCCCGCGAGTCCAGTCCCGACGCCAGGATCACGACCTGGCGGATCCCAGCGGCGATGGCGTCGGCGAAGTACGCGTCGAAGAAGTGCGTGCGCACCGCCTGGTAGCCACGCATGTGGTGGATGCGAGCAGCGGATTCTTCGTCGATCGCCTCGATCTTGGCGACGACCTCGGGGTCGAGCATGGCCTCCCAGATGATCTCGGCCCCGGCGTTGTTCACCAGCAGCCTGGCGTAGGGGTCGTGGATCAGCGCGTCGGGCTGCTCGGTTTCGATGGCCCGGGCGGCGGCCACCATGACCGCGGTGCTCCCGACGCTGGTTTTGATGTCCCAGGTGTCGTCATGTGTGCGAAGTGAACTCATCGGCGGTGCTCCAGGTCTTGTGCGGTCGGGTCAGTGTGATGGTCCGGCGAAGCGCGCACGCAGCAGGGCGCTGCGGACGGCATCGTCGGCCAGGTCTTCGGGGACGGCGCGGCCCAGGCGGGCCATCTCGTCGCGGTTGTTCACGACGTTCACCTGCCAGCCGTGGTGGGTCAGCCACTCGGCGGCGTCGGATCGGTCCGGCTCGTGGAAGGTCAGCGCCTGGACGTTGACGTCCAGGCCGAGCCGGTCGCGCATCCGCTGCCAGCGGTTGGTGTTGCTGCTCGCGTTGATGCCGAACACCTCGATGGCGACCTGGCTACCGGGCACGCTGAGCTCGGTGAACATCTCGAAAAGCCGGTCCTGGGCATCGCTGGGCAGATAGGGCAACAGGCCCTCGGCCAGCCAAGCCGTGGGCTGTGTGCGGTCGAATCCGGCCGCTGTCAGCGCCGCCGGCCAGTCGTCGCGCAGATCCACGGCGACCGTGCGCCGGCTGGCGGTGGGCACGTGCGATTCCAGAATTTTGCCTTTGTACTCCAGCACCTGCGGCTGGTCGATCTCGTAAACCGCGGTCTCGGCAGGCCAGTGCAACCGGTAGGCCCGCGAGTCCAGGCCGGCGGCCAGAATCACCACCTGCCGGATTCCGTCGCGGGTGGCGTCGGCGAAGTACTCGTCGAAGAAGTGCGTGCGCACGGCCTGGTAGTCGATGCCGAGACGATGTCCCCGCTGGCCCTGCTCGTCGCCGTCCAGCCAGGCCAGCTCGGGGTCGGTCAACCGGTCCCATGCCGGTCCGGCCGGCGAGACCAGTTTCCGGGCGAAATCGTCCCGAATCAGCGGATCGGATCCGGCGGTCTCCGCGGCGCGTGCGGCCGCGACACCCAATGCGGTGGCGCCGACGAGCTCGGTGATGGCCCACGAATCGCCCGCGGTCCGGAGCGAGGGTGGAAGCGGCGGCTGCAACGAGGAGGAGTCGTCGAGATCAGTCATTTCCGGGCCATGTTACCCGAATAAGTTAGTTAGCCTATACGCTTTGTGCCCGATCTCACTCCCCCCGAAAACGGGCTCAGTCCCGCCCCTTGAACAGCGCGCCCTCCAGTAACTGGCCCAGCATGCCGGTGACGGCCTGCATCTCCTGGTAGCTCTGGACATAACCGGCGTAGAACCCGGCGCCGCACAGCACCACCAAAAGCGTCTCGATCAACGCATTGGCATCGATTGGGATAGCGAACTCACCCTGCTCGATTGCGTCATTGATGACACGCGTCAAGAAATCTCGACAAATCCGTACCGCATCGTTTTCTGCTTGGCTCAATTCGGGGTGGCGCTGGGATTCCAGAATCGAACCGATCAGAAACGCCGACGCCGCGGGATGCTCGGAATTCGTCGCCACCGCCGCTGAGATGAACCCGGTCAATCGGGCCATCAGGGTCGTCTCGCGGTCCGCCTGTGCGATGCCGGCCCCGAAGAGGAGTTCGCTGGTTTCGCTCAGCACCTCTCGATACAGCACCCGTTTGTTGGAAAAGTAGTGGTTAATGGCCGGCCGGGTGAGATCGGCGCGCACCGCGATGGCTTGAAATGTGGCTCCCTCGTAGCCACGTTCGCTGAACACCAGGCGACCGGCGCGCAAGATTCTCTTGCGCGTCTCGTCTGCCTTCGCGGCGGGTGGACGGCCCGGCCGGCGCCTCGCCGTGGACGGCACCGTTAGAGTGTGCCACCCCTTCGGGTAGGCATTAAAGCATTTGGCGGAATGTTGCCGAACTTTCCCGCTTGGTAGTCCTCGAGTGCCTGGAGCAATTCCGCGCGGGAGTTCATCACAAATGGCCCGTAGTGGAATACCGGCTCGCGAATCGGTTGTCCGCCCAGCAGTAACACATCAATTGCTGAGGTCGACGACGATTCCTGAGTCGAGTCGGCCGCTACCGTGATCCGGTCGCCGGGTCCGAGCACGGCCAATTGGCCCTGGTGAATCGGATGACCGACCGGGCCGACCGACCCACTGCCGGACAACACGTAAACCAGCGCGTTGAAATCGCGCCGCCACGGAATGTTGAGCCGTGCTCCGTTTTGAATTGTGGCGTGCGCCAGTGTGATTGGCGTGTATGTGACGCCCGGGCCGCCCTGACCGCCGATCTCACCGGCGATGATGCGGACCAATGCCCCGCCGTCGTCGGAGGCGAGCAGCCTGGCGTCGACGGCTTCGATGGCCTGATACCTGGGCGCCGCGAACTTGTCCTTCTTCGGCAAGTTCACCCAGAGCTGGATGCCGTGGAACAGGCCGCCGCTTTCGACCAATTCGGCGGGCGGGGTCTCGATGTGCAGAATCCCGGACCCTGCCGTCATCCACTGCGTCGCGCCGTCGGTGATCAGCCCACCACCGCCGTGGGAATCCTGATGCGCGAACTTGCCGTCGATCAGGTAGGTGACGGTTTCGAAGCCACGGTGCGGGTGCCAGTCGGTACCCCGCGGCTCGCCCGGCTCGTAGTCCACCTCGCCCATCTGATCCATGTGCACGAACGGGTCCAGGGCGGCGGCGCTGACTCCGGCGAATGCCCGGACGACGGGGAACCCTTCGCCCTCGTATCCGCGCGGTCCCGTGGTGATCGAGCGGACCGGGCGTTCGGTGTCTTGCGGGGCGGCCGCGCCAACCCTGGGCAATGTCAACGTGTCTGCGGTGATGGCAGGCATATCAACCTCCTTCATTTGAGAACTACCCATATAACCGGACCGGAGTCCGGTTATTCCGCTCTGTCATAGGATGGCGCGGTGGAGCCGACGGAGGACGAGCCCCAGCCCGCTGTCGCTCCTGCCGCGGCCGCCGGCGGGCGATTCGGGGCATCGATCAGACAGGCGAGCTACCTGCCCAAGTGGTTCGCGCTGGGCATCACGATCGGCGTGATCTCGGGCCTGGGCGCGGTGGTGTTCTATCTGGTCCTGAAATACGCCGGCGATTTCCTGCTGGGCTATCTGGCCGACTACCGCATCCCGACGCCGGTGGGCGAGGGCGGCAGCCGTGGGTCGGCCGGCTTCACGCGGCCATGGGCTATTCCGCTGGTGACAACGGCCGGGGCGCTGCTGTCGGCCTTGCTGGTGGCCAAGCTCGCACCGGAGGCCACCGGGCACGGCACCGACGAAGCCATCGAGGCGGTGCACACCGATCCCCGCGCGATCCGCTTCCGGGCGGTGCTGGTGAAGATGGTCGCCAGCGCGCTGACGATCGGTTCGGGCGGTTCGGGTGGCCGCGAGGGCCCGACGGCACAGATCTCGGCCGGCTTCTGCTCGCTGCTGACCCGGCGCCTCGGCCTGTCCGACGAGGACGGCCGGATCGCGGTCGCGCTGGGCATCGGCGCGGGTATCGGCGCGATCTTTGCCGCGCCGCTGGGCGGCGCGGTGCTGGCCGCCTCGATCACCTACCGCGACGACTTCGACTATCGCTGCCTGTTGCCCGGATTCATCACCTCGGGGACGGCGTACGCGGTGCTCGGTGCGTTCCTGGGCTTCGACCCGCTGTTCGGCTACATCGACGCCGAGTACCGCTTCGAAAAGTCATGGCCGCTGCTGTGGTTCGTGGTGCTCGGTCTGGTCGCGGCAGCGGTCGGCTACCTGTACGCCTGGATCTTTCACGCCTCGGTCCGGCTCACCCGCCGACTGCCGGGCGGGCCGGTCCTCAAGCCCGCGGCGGGCGGCCTGCTGGTCGGGCTGCTGGGTCTGTTGATCCCCGAGATCCTGGGCAGCGGCTACGGCTGGGCGCAGCTGGCGGCCGACCGCACCGCCCTGCTGCAGATCCCGCTCTGGATCGTCCTCGTCCTGCCGCTGGCGAAGATCGTCGCGACCTCGCTGTCGATCGGCAGCGGGGGCTCCGGCGGGCTGTTCGGGCCCGGCATCGTGATCGGCGCCTTCGTCGGCGCCGCCGTCTGGCGTCTTGGCGATCTGGCCGCTCTGCCCGGAATACCCAACGGGCCGGGCATCTTCGTCGTGGTCGGCATGATGAGCTGCTTCGGCAGCGTCGCCCGGGCACCGCTGGCCATCATGATCATGGTCGCGGAGATGACCGGCTCGTTCTCGGTGGTGCCCGGAGCCATCATCGCGGTGGGAATCGCGTCGTTGCTGATGTCGCGCACCAACGTCACGATCTACGAGGCACAGCGCCTCAACCGAGAGGCTGCCGAAGCCGAGCGCGCGCACAAGGCCGCGCCCGAGTAGCCCTACGACTTCTTACGTCGCGCCGTGTCGGCCGCACCCTTTTCGGTCTTCTTGCCCTCGTGAGTCAGCGTGCCGCCCGCGCTTTCGAGATGCGCGCGGACAAACCACTGGAATTTCTCCAATTGTCCGGCCTGACCGATCAACATGTCCTGGGTGACCTGGTCGAGTTCGTCTGTCTCGTCGATGGCTTCGCGGATGTCTTCGATCACGCCGTTGTAGACGAGATCCAGCGCCGCCAGGTGTGCCTGGACGGTGTCGCGACCAACCGAATAGTCGTCCCATGACCGGTCCCGGATGATGGCGCCCGGAGTTCCTTCGGGCGAAGCACCAAGGGCCGCAATACGTTCGGCGACATCATCGGCAAAAGCCCGCACCGCATCGACTTGGGGATCGATCATCTCGTGCACACCAATGAAGTTGGGGCCCACGACATTCCAGTGAACATGCTTCAGCGTCAAGTGCAGATCGTTGTAAGTACTCAGCTGCTTCTGCAACAACTCGGCCAACCGGGCGCCCTGCTTTTCGGTCAATCCCGGAATGGTGAACTGCGTCATCGATCGCTCCCTGCGTGTCGTACCGGCAATTTCACGACGAGTACCCGATGACCCGGTTCGAAAACACCGGCTGGTCAGAGCGCGTGGATTTGCTGGACCGGCAGTCGCGCGCCGCGTCTCGGCTCGTAGGCCAGTCCGCTGGCATAGAGCACGCAGACCACCCGGTGGCGGTGTGGCCGCATCGGCTCCAGCAGCTCGAGCATGCCCTCGTCGTCGACCGGGTGGCCCAGCAACGTCCAGCCGATCATCTTCGGGATGTGGTAATCCCCGACCGAGACGGCATCGGCATCGCCGAACGCCCGTTGCGCGGTCTCGGCGGCCGTCCACTCCCCGACGCCCGGCAGCGACGTCAGCGCTTCGCGCACCTGTGCCGCCGGCCGTGACGCCAGCCGTTCCAGTGAGGCCGCCCGGCGCGCACACGTCACGACGGTCCGGGCCCGGCGCGGATCGACGTTGGCGCGATGGAATTCCCATGACGGGATGCTTCGCCAGACCTCGGCCGACGGCGGCACGCGCATGCCGGCCGGCGCCGGCCCGGGTGCCACCGTGCCGTACTTGGACACTAGCTTCCGCCAGGAGGAGAACGCGTCGGCGCCCGGCACCCGCTGCTCGATGATCGCCGGGATCAGCGCTTCCAGCACCTGCCCGGTACGGCCCAGGCGCAGGTGCGGCACGCGTTTCTGCGCCGCGGCAACCGTTGGGTGTGCCGGGGTGAAGTCCGAGGCGTCGTCGTCGGCACCCAGCAGTGCGGGTAGCCGCTCGAGAAACTGCTCGGCGCCGTCGCCCCAGGCCTCGCAGTGCGCCGCGTCGGCGGCCGCGCGGCTGATGCGCGCGGTGACCGGCCCACTGGGTAGCAGGCTGGTGCGCCAGATGGTGGCATCACCCGGGAGGCGAAAGCAGGGGTCGCGGGGACCGCGGCGAAGCGGCGCCAGGGTGGGCCCGAAGCTGACCGCCCCGGGAAACGTCACCGTTCGCGTGCTCGTCACCGAAGACTCCGGATTTCCACTCTGATTGACCGCCCACTACCTGCCAAGACACTATTGCGATGTGATGACGCCGTTCGATGCTCCCAACGCCGAGCTGGCCTGGATGTTCCTCCAGAGTCTGAGCGAAGGCGGCGACCTCGACGAGGGTTTCGCGTTGCTCAGCGACGACTTCAGCTATTGGAGCCTGTTCACCCGGGAGACCTACAACAAGGAGGCCCTGCGCCGCGTGACCGACCGGCGCAAGCAGTCCGTCGAGCTCACCATCGATTTGCTTCGCTGCATCAACGAAGGAGAAACGGTCGTCGTGGAGGCGTATGCCACCGGCACCAATGCCAACGGCGAGCAATACGACACCCCGTTTGTGTGCATCTTCGAGACCAGTGACGGGCTGATCGTCTCGATGCGCGAGTACAGCGACACCCGGGCCTACGCCAAGCTGCTGGGCGGGTGACCTATTCGGCGGTGACGCTGATGTCGGCCTTGTTGGGGTAAAACGCGACGTGCCCGGCGATCTCGGCGACCGCGGGGTACGGCTGCTCGTAGGTCCAGATCACATCCTCGACGGTGTCACCCGCCGACGTCGTGACGGCGTAGTAGCTGGCGTCGCCCTTGAACGGGCAGTAGCTGACCGTTTCGGTGCGGGTCAACCGGTCCTGGGCCACGTCGGCCAGCGGAATGTATTGCACCCCAGGGATCGTCGCTTCCCGCAACTCGAGGGCCGCGGTGGTGTCGGCGACGAGCTCGCCGTTGACGCGAACCTGGACACGTCCCTTGGTCGGGCTGATGGTGATCGGGTGCCCCGCGTTGGGTTCCAAGATTTCTTTGTGGGCCATGCTCTTCCTCCTCAGACGTATCGGTGCAACACCGTCAGGCGGTCAAGACTTCCCCGCATCAACCGGCCCGAATGCGTAGCGATGGTATTGCGACATGTAACGCAACGCCGGAACCGCCGCCATCGCCCTGGCGATCCAGCGCACATACGGTGAAACCAGCTCGAACGTATCGCTGTCGAAGACCGATTCCCAAGCCAGCACGCGCACCCCGGGAACGGCGTCGACGATGTCGCTGGGCCCGTCAATGCCCCAGTGCAGCGTCGAGCCGGAGCGCCGGACCACCGCGTTGATCCGCTGGGTGCGAATGGCGAACGTGTTGAACGCGTCGAACTGCAACTCACCCGATGCGAACCGATCGACGACGCGGCGCAGCAACGCCAGCCCGTCATCTTCGGTCAGATACATGGTCAGGCCTTCGCCGAGGAACAGCACCGGACGGTCGGGGACTATCTCCTGCAGCCACGCCGGTTCGGTGACCGAGGCCGCCAACATCCGGCAGTTGGCCCGCTGCGGGTAGACACGTTCGCGCAGGCTGATCACGTCGGGGTAGTCGATGTCGTACCAGCGCACGCCCGGGCCCGGATCGAGCCGGTACACCCGGGAGTCCAGGCCGCAGCCCACGTGCAGCACGACTGCTTCGTCGTGCACGGCCAGGAACTGGCGGGCCCAGTTGTCGAAGTGCGCGGTGCGAACCGCGACCGACGGGGCGCGGCGCGCGTCGATAGTCGTTGCGGCCCAGTCGTATTCGATGCGGTCCACGGCGGTCTTGGCGTAGTGATCGCTCAGGATCGAGTTGGGCGCGTCGGCGTCCAGCGCTTTGGCGTACAGCGTCGCCAGCATCGTCTGCGGCGGCCCGCTGAGATCGACGCGAATCCGGTCCATTCGACCGAGCCTATTCGGGTTGGGCGGCCGTTCGGGGGGTGCGCATCGCGGCCCAGAACCGGGCGGCCTCGCGAATCGATTCCTCGACCGGGCGCGGCTGCCAGCCCAGCTCGCGGCGCGCCTTGCTGCTGTCGACCGGCGCTTCGGCGCGCATCATCCGCACCGAGGTGAGGCTGAGCTGGGCGTCGGTGCCGGTCAGCTTGGCCTTCACGGTGCCGGCCGCCGCCAGTGCGTAGAGCATCGGGACCGAGATCGCCCGCTGCGGCGGCGGGACACCGGCCTCCTCGGCCGCGATCCGGATCGAATCGTTGAGCGCCATCATCTTCTCGGAAACCAGGTAGCGCTCCCCGATGCGGCCGTGCGCGGCGGCCAGGATCATGGCGCGGGCGGCGTCGTCGACGCCGACGACCTCGAGCTGAATGCCGTTCATCAGGAAGGGCAGTTTGCCGAAGACCGCGCCCGCGATGAAGGCGCCATGCGGGGTCCCACCCCAGTCGCCGTCGCCGTAGGTGGTGGACACGCACATCGCGACGGCGGGCAACCCGGCGTCGGCGACGTAGCGCATCACCAGGTTTTCGGCTTGGACCCGGGACTGCACGTAGGGAGTCAGCCCGCGCGAGGCGATCACGTCCGCTTCGGTGGCCACATGCCCGTGCCGTCGGCCCACGGTCGCGTAGGTGCTGGTGAAGATGAACCGGCGCAGGTTGGCGTCCGTCGCGACATCGAGAACGTTGCGCAACCCCTCGACATTGGTGCGGAACAGCGGCGCCGGGTCACGCAGCCACGCGCGAGTGTCGACGACGCAGTAGTACACATCGTCGACACCGTCCATCGCCTTGCGCAGCGTGGCGGTGTCGAAGACGTCGCCGTGAAAGCGGGTGACGTCGAGGTCGTCGATCGAGCGGGTGTTCGCGCCTTCGCGCACCATCACCCGCACGTCGAAGTTTTCGGACGCACCATCGCCGACGAGCTGGCGGGTCACATGCGAGCCGAGGAAACCGTTGGCGCCGATGACAAGTTTCGGTTTGGCGCTCACTGCGCGCCGCCGTACTGCGCCACGAATTGCGCACCCGCGTCGTCGAGGGTGCCGAGTTCGGCCGCCTTGCGGCACCACTTCAGCGTGGCCTGCACGAAGCGCAGCGGGTTGTAGATGTCTTCCTGTTGCCGCCACAGGCCGTCGCCGGCGTAGGTGATGATCGAAATGTTGGTCTCCCCGATGACGGTGCCGTCGCCGGGATCGCGCATCGGGTTGTCGAGCTCCATGATGACGCGGCCCGTGGGCTCGTCGATGACGTGCCACAGCGAGGGGAACGCCACCATGTGACTGCCCGGAAAGCTGCCCATGGTCCGGCTGATCCACTCCCGAACCTCGTCGCGCCCGCGCATCGTGCCCGCCGCGTGTTCGATGTACAGGACGTCGGGTGTGTAGTGCTGGACCCAGGCGTCCCAATCATGCGATTGCGCGGCCGCATCCACAGTCGCTTCGAATGCGGCGAAGGCGTCGACGAGTTCGCTCCGGGAGAATTGCGGGCTGTTCACGCGAAAACTAGAACACGTTCTACCGTGGTTTGTCGAGGGCATCGCCTCGCGGGTGTACGTGGTCGAGAACATCAGGATAATCGGAGGGAGATTGCGGCCATTCGGCCCGAACGAAATGAGGCAATGACATGACCGACACGCAAAAGGCGATTCTCGCCGGCGGCTGCTTCTGGGGCATGCAGGACCTGATCCGCAAACAGCCCGGCGTGGTCTCGACCCGCGTCGGCTACACCGGCGACCCGAACGTACCCAACGCCACGTACCGCAACCACGGCTCGCATGCCGAGGCCATCGAGATCGTCTACGACCCCACCGCCACCGACTACCGCACGCTGCTGGAGTTCTTCTTCCAAATCCACGATCCGACAACGAAAAACCGGCAGGGCAACGACCGCGGCACCAGCTACCGCTCGGCGATCTTCTATGTCGACGACGAGCAGAAGCGGATCGCGCTGGACACCATCGCCGACGTCGAGGCCTCGGGGTTGTGGCCCGGCAAGGTCGTAACGGAGGTCAGTCCCGCCGGCGACTTCTGGGAGGCCGAGCCCGAACACCAGGACTACCTGGAGCGCTACCCCAGCGGATACACTTGCCATTACATCCGCCCGGGCTGGAAGCTGCCTCGTCGCGCGTCCGCCTAGCGTCGCCGCAGCACAACCCGGCCGCCGTGCTTCGGGATGAACGCGACTCCGCGGGAGTGCCAGCGCTCGTCCGGGGCGTCGGTGGTCTCAATGGTGAAGTGGCGCAACACCGTTCGAAGCACGACGTCCATCTCCATGTTGGCGAAGGCCGCCCCGACACAGCGGCGGGTGCCGCCGCCGAACGGAATCCAGGAAAGCGCCGACGGTTTGTTTCCGATGAACCGCTGCGGGTCGAAGCGCCCGGGATCGGGGAATACGTCCGGATTGTCGTGTATCTGCGCGATGCCGACGATGATCGAATAGCCGCGGGGAATCGCCCACTCGCCCAGTTGATACGTCTGCGGGTAGACGTGACGGCCGGCGAAATCGATCACGGTCCTTGACCGCTGAACCTCCAGGATCGTCGCCTGCCGCAGCTCGTTGCCGTCGCCGTCAGCCTCGTCGACGAGCTGCGTCAGCAGCTGCGGATGCCGGCTGATTCGCTCGAATGCCCACGCCAGCGTCGACGCGGTGGTCTCGTGCCCCGCCGCCAACAGGGCCAGGAGCTCGTCGCCAATCTCCTTGTGCGACATGGTCGAACCGTCCTCGTAGCTGCTGCGCAGCAGCAGCGCGAGCACATCGGCCCGATCGGCGAAGTCCGGGTCAGCCCGCTCCGCCGCGATCAGCTTCTCGATGACGTTGTCGTACTGCCGCCGCCATTCATCCAGCCGGTGCCATGGGCTGAACCGGCCATAGTCGCGCTTGGGCTTCGGCAACGCGGCCAGGCGCGAGCCCAGCGTGACCCACGGCGGGATGAGCCGTCGTAGCTCGTCGAGCTCGGCGCCATCGGCACCGAAAACCGCACGCAGGATGGCGTTGAGCGTGATTCGCATCATCGGCGACAGCGTCGCGAACGGCTGGCCCTCCGGCCACTCGGCGGACTCGCGCAGTGTCTCTTCTTCGATGATGTTCTCGTAGTTCTTCATGCTCTTGCCGTGGAACGGCGGCGCGAGCAACCGCCGACGGCGGCGGTGGTCGTCGCCCTCGAGTCCGAATACCGAGCCGGAGCCGAAGAATCTGCTCAGATTGGGCTGGATGTTGCCGAGTTCGTCTGGGCTGGTGGTGAAGATCTGTTTGGCCAGCTGCGGGTCGCTGACCGCGATCACGCGCCCCCACATCGGCAGCTTCAGCGCGACCACGCTGCCGTAGCGGCGTGACAATCGCTGCATCATCAGTCGTCGCGAAATCGCAAAGCCCAAGCCCTGCAACAGCTTCGGCGCCCGCACTGCGGGTGGCAGTCTGACTGCGGAGCCCGGCGGTGCGGCGGTGACTACTTCACTCATGGCGCTACGTCTCCCCAATATCTGCCCCGGTCCGGGGTTGGTACCGCGGTGTACCACAGATCTATCCGTGTACGGTACTCTGTGGTACCGAACCTGACAAGGGAGTGAACGCCGAAAGGGCCACCAGACATGCCATCCGCCACGACGGTGACAGACGCGGTTGAGGTCGCGGTTGTAGACGATCCTTTCCGGCTCCGGCTGCTCGACGGTCTTGCCACCTCGATCGGCGAACGCGGCTATCGTGCCAGCACCGTCGCCGACGTGGTGCGCCACGCGCGCACGTCCAAACGCACGTTTTACGACCAATTCGCCAGCAAAGAAGAATGTTTCCTCGAGCTGCTGGCCGCCGACATCGAAAACCTCGGTGAGCGCATCGCCGCCTCTGTCGATCCGGAGACCGACTGGCATGACCAGATCCGCCAAGCCGTCGAGGCCTACGTCGCCTATATCGAAGCGCGGCCGGCGATTACGTTGAGCTGGATTCGTGAGCTCCCGTCGCTGGGACCCGTCGGTCGACCGGTTCAGCGCCGCGGCCTACAGCTGTTGTCCGACTTGTTGATCGACCTCAGCGCCAGCCCCGGGTTCCAGCGCGCCGAACTGCCGGCACTGACCGCGCCGCTGGCCGTGATCTTGCTCGGCGGGCTGCGCGAATTGACCGCGCTCGCCGTCGAAGACGGCCAGGCCGTCCGCGAGATCGTCGAACCGGCCGTCGACGCGTGCATCGCGCTGCTGGGCCCTCGCCAGTAGCAGCTAGCCTCGTCGCATGCGGCTATCCACTCGAAACCAGCTCAAAGGGACCATCACCGAGGTTGAACTCGGGACAGTGATGGCGGTCGTGAAGGTCAAACTCGACGGTGGCGATCAGATCGTCACCTCCTCGGTCACCAAGGACGCCGCGCTCGACCTCGGTCTCAAGGCCGGTCAGCCCGCGACGGTTTTCATCAAGTCGACCGAAGTCACGATCGGCGTCGAGTAACTCACAGTTTCAAGAACGCGCGCACCCGGTCCAGCACCAAGTCGGGTCGTTGCGCGATGATCCAGTGGCCGGCATCGTCGACCAGCTCCACCTCGAAATCGCCTATGCGGTCCTCATATCCGTCGGTCAGGTCGGGCGTGATCACCGGATCCTGCGTACCGGTCAGCCAGCGGACCGGCACGTCGACGCGAGCGTCCGCGTACTGGCCGCGCACCCAGCGCATCATTTCTCCGGTCTGATAACTGCGGTACCACCGCGAGCCCGCCTCCGCGTGGCCCGGCTCGCGCATGCACTCGAGGTACAAGCTGGCGCTCTCCTCGGGAATCGAGTACCCGCCACCGACCCAGGGCCCCAACATTCGCATGAACCGCGAGTTGGGATCCCTGAGCAACCGGGGGCCGATGACGGGCAGCGATATCGGAATCTGGTACCACAGCCGCCACAGGTTGAGCACCCCCGACGGACTCAACTTCACAAAGGGCGCAACGGTATTGATGCCGAAGAATCCGGTCACCTTCTCCGGATGGCGCAGCATCATGATGAACGCGGTCGGTCCGCCCCAGTCGTGGGCGACGAGCTTCACCTTGTCGATACCCAAATGGTCCAGCACGCCGGCGAGATCCTCGGCCTTCTCGACCTTGGTGTAGCGCGAGCGGGGCGCCGAACTCCAGCCCGCGCCGCGCAGATCCGGACACAACACCCGATACCCATCGGCGGCCAACGGACCGATCAGCTCATGCCACTCCCACCAGTTCTCCGGGAAGCCGTGCACCAACATCACGGCCGGCCCGCCGGGCGGCCCAGCGTCTGCGACGTGGATTGTCACTCCGTCGCCGAGTTCTACGTACCGGTGTTCGACTCCGTCCAACGCGGGCATGGTGACCATGCCTGAAAAGCTATCGCACTGAGCCTAATCCAGGAACCGCTGGACATACGGAGCGAACCGTTCGCGCAGCGCGCTCTCCTGCAGACCAAACATGTCGAACGACGTCTGCACGTTGCCCAAGCGGCCGCGCTGGTGGTTCGCGAGGTAGTCGGCGATGGGCTTGCGTGCCTCGTCGGTGAACGGTTCGCCGGCCAGGGCGTAGACCCGCTCGGCGACACCGAGTTCGTCGGCCATGAAATCGTTGAACCGAATGTCGATTGAGCGATCCGGACCGATGGCGTCGCGATCGCGCACGAGTGCGGTGAGCATCGCATCGAGGCGGTCGATCCACGAGTTGGCGATCTGTGCCACCGGCACCGGTGAGCGGTGCATGCGTGCGGAGTAGGTGATCATCGCGATCATCGAGAGCGCCACCGGCACCGGATCACGGTGGGTGAACACGACGATGCTGTCGGGAAACACCCGATCCAGCACCCGCACCTGCTCGAGATGCTGCGGCGACTTGAGCAGCCAGCGTCTGCCCCCGCGCAGGAACTGCATCGCCTTGAGTTGAGTGGCGAGGTATTCGTAATGGGGTGTCTGGTCATGGGTGCGGTAGTAATCGCGCCAGCGCGGCACCTCGCCGAGCGTCTCGAACAGCATCGTGGAGATGTCGTTGGCCAGCAGCTGGATTTCTTCGTGCACGTGATCGGTGGTCATCTCATGCATCAGCGCGAAATGCGGCATCACCATGTTGACCACCCCGACCGCGACGTCCATCCTCGCGCGGCGTGGATCCGGCTCGGCGCCAACCTCATTCGGCAACGGGAACGGCTCATTGCTTTCCCAGTACGGCATGGTGCGGAAGGTGGGCGGCGCGGCCAGCAGGTTGTGCAGGTGCGTGGTGCCGGTGCGGGGCAGCCCGGCGATCACCACCGGCGAGCGCAGTTCGATGTCGTTGATCTCGGGATGCCGCTTCAATAGGTCGGTCAGCAGCAGACGGTTCTTGAGCAGCTGCAGCAGCTGGCCGTAGAAGTTGACGATGCCGGCGCCGTGCAGCCCGTCGATCTCACGCACCGCGGCGAGGTAGACCTCGAGGCGCTCCCGGTAGTCGTCGGGCCCGAAGTCGTGCAGGCCGGTGTCGGCGCTGGCCTGCGCGTGCAACGCGTCGGACTCCAGCGGGCACTGCGGAGCCATCGTGGCCATCATGTCGAGGATCTGCTGACCCTCGGCACTGAAACGGGGCAAGGTCAGGTCGTCCAGGCGAACGGCGTCGGTCACGGCGACTTATGTTACTCTGAGTTTCGTAATGGTAGTGGATTTTGGCCGGCCCCGTGACGCGCGCATCGACGGTGCGGTGCTGCGCGCCACCGTCGAGCTGCTGGCCGAGACCGGATATCCGGGACTGTTGGTCTCGGCCATCGCGGAACGCGCCGGCACCAGCAAGCCCGCGATCTATCGCCGCTGGCCCAGCAAGGCGCATCTGGTGCACGAGGCGGTGTTCCCGATCGGCGCCGCCACCGAGATCCCCGAAACCGGTTCGCTGCCCGATGACCTGCGCGAAATGGTCCGTCGCGCAATGGTTTTCCTGACCACACCGGCCGCCCGGGCCGCCTTGCCCGGCCTGGTCGGCGAGATGGCGGCCGATCCGACCCTGCATTCGGCGCTGCTGAAACGCTTCGCCGGCATCACCGGCGGCGGTCTCGGCGAGTCGCTCGAACGCGCCGCGGCTCGCGGCGAAGTGCGCAGCGACGCAACGGCTTCCGAACTCGCCTCCCAGATAACAGATGCCATCGCCGGCATCACCCTGATGGGCCTGCTCACCCGCCCTGACGAATTCGACCCCGAACGTGCGGACGCCTGGGTGGACCGCACCACCACGTTGCTCCTGAAAGGAATCAGCGCATGACGCACGAATCGACAGCCGCGTGGAAAGAGCTGCTGGCCACCATCGGTGACCTCGACCGCTCCTTTCTGGAGGGCGACCGCGCGGTGACCGACGACCGTCACATTGCCGACGGTTATCGCATGCTGGCCACCACGTTGGGCGTCGCCTTCGACACCTACCTGTTCCCCGAGCCCGGTCGTCCGCAGTTCGTCGCCGTCAACACCCCGTTCCGTCGCGATCGCCGTTGGGGCGGCGACAACACCGACGCGTATTACTTCATCTGCCCGGTCGATGAGAAGCGGCGGTATCGCATCAGCGGTAATAAGGGTGACAGCGTGTACTTTTCGGTGACCGCCTACAACGAACCCGCACCGGGCGCGTGGTCGGACCGCATCGTCGCGATCGTCCGCGACACCGATCTCGACATCGACGCCGACGGCAACTTCGCCTTCGATTTCCCGGCGACACCCGACGCGGTGGTGCTGATGACCCGCGATTACCAGGCCGACCCGTCCACCGGCCGCCCGGTGACATGGCAGATCGAGGCACTCGACGAGCCGGAGCCGATCCGGCATGGCGACGCCGAGACGGCAGCCAGTCTGCGCGCGGCCGCGGCCTGGATGCGCACCATGTTCGCCATCGTGCCGTTGGCCGTCGGGACACGGGTGGACGACCAACACGGGCTGGGCCACGAAACCGCGCACGCCGCAAACCAATTCGCCGATCCCTATCAGGTTCCCGATGCCAACTTCGGCTGGTCGGCCCGCGACGCCTGCTATGCGTACGGCAGTTTCGTGCTCGACGACGACGAGGCGTTGGTCATCACGCATCGACCGCCGTCATGCCGGTTCTGGAACCTGGTGGTGTGGAACCAGTTCATGGCCACCTACGGCGACGAGGGCGCCCGCTCGTCGCTCAACAACCACAGCGCCGCGCTCAACAGCGACGGCTCCGTGACGATCGTATTGTCCAAAGAGATCCTGGCTCACCCGAATTCACTGACGACGCTGGGCTATCCACTCGGCAACCTGGCGTTCCGGTGGTTCCTGTCCGACGGGGTGCCGCAGCGGCCCGAGGTGCAACTCGTCAAGGCCATCGACGCACCGACCGCCACCACCTAACCCCGCCGAGTGTGGGCCCTGAGTACCCCAAACCGCCGGAATTCGTCCATAGGCCCCACGCTCGGACTGAATCAACCCACCTCGCGGACCAGTTCGATCGCGCGGCCCAGCGTCGTCAGCTTGGCATCCAGCGTGTCGCCGGCCGGATAGAGTCGCACGGTGTCGACGCCGGCATCGCGCCATACCGCCAGGCGCGCGCGGACCATCTGCTCGGTGCCGATCAGCGTGGTGCCCAGCACCATGTCGTCGCTCACCAGCGCCGCGGCGCCGTCGCGGTCGCCGGCCTGCCAGCGCTCACGCACGGCAGCGGCGACCCCGGCCCAGCCCTGCCGGCTGTAGGCCTGGTTGTAGAAGTTCGTGCTGGACGACCCCATGCCGCCGAGGCTGAACGCGAGTTCCTTCTTGCGGCTGGCGACCATGCCGCTCAGCTCGCCCTCGTCGGCCGCGAACGCGACCTCGGCACCCTGACAGACGTCGATGTCCGCGCGGGTGCGACCGGCACCCGTGAGGCCCTCGTCGAGGTGGGCGAAGTACGCCTCGGCGGCGCCCTCGGGCACGAAACTGGTGCCCAGCCAGCCGTCGGCGATCTGTCCGGTCAGCCGCAGCATCGCCGGCGACAGCGTGGCCAGGTAGATCGGGATGGCGTGCTGTGGCGCGTTCGACACCCGCATCGGGACCGCCTCACCGGGGCGAGGGATCTGAAACTCGTTGCCGGAGTAAGAGATTTTGCCCCCGGCGAACACCTGCCGGACGATGTCGACGGTCTCGGCGAGGCGGGCCAGCGGCCGGCGGAACGAGACGCCGTGCAGGCCCTCGATCACCTGGGGCCCGGAAGCGCCCAGCCCCAGCAGGAAACGCCCGTTGGACAGGTTGGACAGCGTGATCGCGGTCTGCGCGACCAGCACCGGCGACCGGGTGCCGACCTGCATGATGCCGGAGCCGAGCAGCATCGTGTCGGTGCGCGCCGCGAGGTAGCCCAGCGCCGACGCAGCATCGGCACCCCACGCCTCGGCCACCCAGCACACGTCGAGCCCCAGCTTTTCGGCTTCGACGGCCAGCGTCACCACCTGGCCGGCTTGGTCGCTGCCGCCGGACAACTCGACCGTGGTCGCGGTGCGCATCAGCGCACCCCGTGTTCGGCCAGCCTCTTGATTGCTGCCAGGGTCTTGCCGATCGCGGTCTCGAATTCGCGCATCCGGACGAACACGATCTTTTCCTCTTTGTCCGGCATGGAGTCGATCGCCACCGAAAGCCCCGAGCGTCCTGGTCCCATCTGCATCCAGTAGTTCAGGCTGGTGCCGCCGTCCCGGGGCTCCAGCCGGAACCGCCAGATCGCTGACGGATGCCCGGCATCGCCGACGGCCCACGCGAATTCCCGGTGCTGTTCGCAGACGACGATGTGCGAGGTGGTGCTCCATTCGCCGAACGCGTCGTGCTGGTTGTGGCCGACGAAGCGGGCACCCACCTTCGGCCGGTCGGCGCCGCCGGCCCACTCCACGGACTGCAGCTCGTTGCTCAGGGTCGGCATCAGCTTGATATCCGAGACCAGATTCCAGACCCGGGCCGGATCGGCGTCAATCCACGTCGAAACTTCCACGGTCGGCTTGTCGGCGTAACGTGCTCCGGTCCACTCCACGCCGCCCATTGTCCCCCACCCGGGGCGGGACTCAGGCCGCGACGGGCTCGCGGTCGGCCGGCTTGTCGGCCTTGATCTTCGGCAGCAACGACGTCAGCTTGCCCGGGTCCGGGAAGGTCAGCCGGACGATCTTGCGCACCACGGTGCCGAACTGCTGCAGCAACGGCCCCTTGTTGTAGGGGATCCCGTAGCGCTCACAGATCTCTTGCACCTCGGGCGCGATGTCGGCATACCGGCGCGCCGGCATGTCGGGAAACAAGTGGTGCTCGATCTGGTGCGACAGGTTGCCGGACAGCAGGTGAAAGATCTTGCCACCGGTCAGGTTTGCCGAACCCAGCACCTGGCGGAAGTACCACTGGCCGCGCGACTCGTCCGTGGTCTCTTCGACGGTGAATTCCTGAGTACCGTCTGGGAAGTGGCCGCAGAAGATGATCATGTACGACCACACGTTGCGCATCAGGTTGGCCGTCATGTTGCCGGTGAAGACGAACGGCGCGAACGGGCCGGCCAGCAGCGGGAACGCGACGTAGTCCTTGAGGGTCTGGCGCTTGGTCTTCTTCCAGATCTCCTTGAGGGTGTCCTTTTTGTCCCAGACCCGGATCTCGCCGGAGCGGATCTTTTCGGTCTCCAGCTCGTGCAGCGCGACGCCGTACTGGAACAGCACCATCAGCAGGAACGCATACAGCGGGTTACCGATGAAGTAGGGCGTCCATTTCTGGTCTTCGCTCATCCGGATGATGCCGTAACCGATGTCGCGGTCCATCCCGACGATGTTGGTGTGGGTGTGGTGCATGTAATTGTGCGAATGCCGCCACTGATCGGCCGGGCACGCGGTGTCCCACTCGAACGAGCGCCCGGAGATATTCGGGTCGCGCATCCAGTCGTACTGGCCGTGCATGATGTTGTGGCCGATCTCCATGTTGTCCAGGATTTTCGCAACGCCCAGCATCGCGGTGCCCAGCAGCCAGGCCGGCGGCAGGAACAGCAGAGCGCGCCCGCCGACTTCCAGCGCCCGCTGAGTCTTGATGACGCGACGGATGTAGTCGGCGTCCGCCGCGCCGAGGTCCGCCATCACGCGATCCCGGATGGCGTCGAGTTCACGGCCGAGTTCGTTGGCCTGCTCAGGGGTAAGGGTGATCTTGTCGTGTGACATAGCTCCTCCTCCAATCGTTTACGTTCTGTGTGTAATTGGCGGCGACCCGCTGCGCTCGGCTTCGCCGGGCTTGCGATCGCCTTAAAGCGCGAGGTCGACGTCCCCGACGGGGACGGACACGCAGATCTGGATGTTTTCGTCCGGAGCGGTCGAGACCGCGCCGGTGGTCAGGCTGCGCACGGTGCCGGAGACCTTCCGGCGGGTGCAGGTGTGGCAGATGCCCATCCGGCATCCGTTCTCCGGCGTCAGGCCGGCCGATTCGGCCTGCTCGAGCAGCGAGCGACCGTCGTCGACGACGTCAACTCCGCTGTCCGCGAACGTGATTCGTCCGCCCGACGGGTTCGACGGAGCCGTGATCGCCGGCGGCACGAAGCTCTCGGTGTACACGGTGTCGCAATGCTCGCGGACAGCTTCGACCAAAGCCGTTGGGCCGCAGACGAATACCGCATCCGGGTCGGGCATCGCGGCGGCCAGATGCTGCGGCCCGAAGCGTCCGTCGAGCTCGCCCGAACCCGAACGGGTGAACCCGTGCAACACCCGGACCCCGGGCATCGCGGCCAACTCCTCGCGGTAGCAGGCCTCCGCAGGCGTGCGCGCGTAGTGGACGAACGCGATTTCCGCCCCCTGGTTTTGCAAGTGCCCCTCGGCCACCAGGGTGCGCAGCATCGCCATGACGGGCGTGATGCCACTGCCGCCGGAGATCAGGAGGATCCGCCGCGGCCTTTCGGAGGAGCCCAGCGCCGGCAGGACGAAGTCCCCGCCGACACCACTGAGCCCGACCACCATGCCGCGGCGGGCCTGTTCGTACAGGAAGTTCGAGACCAACCCGCCGTCATGACGGCCGACGGTCAACTCGAGGGTTTCGCTGCCTTCGACATTGGCCGGGGAATAGCAGCGGGTGTGCCGGCGGCCGTCGATTTCGACGGCGACGTTGACGTACTGACCGGCCTTGACGGTGTGGTTGGCGGTGAAGCTCTCGTTCGGGGCGAGGGTGAGCGTGACGCTGCGCGGCGTGGTACGCCGCACGTCGATGATCTTGGCGCGGGCTTCGCCCTGGGTCCAGGTTGGGTCTACCAGCTCGGTGTAGCGGTCGACACCGTGCGGGCCGGTAAGCAGTTCAACCAGGTCGGAACCGAGGATGCGGTTCCGGAAAGTCTTGGCGAAGTTCCGACGCGAGGTCTGACTTCTTTGAGTGAACATATGTACACCGTGCGACGTATGGGTGCAGCTAGTCAAGGGTTTCCGCAGCTCTGTGGTAGGCTTCACACAGTGAACGGTCGTACTCCTAGCTCACGGCCGCACCGTTCGGGCCGCGAGCGTTCCCGAGAAAGCCCCTCACGCGAAGAGCGCAAGGAGGCCACTCGGCGCGCCATCATCGCCGCAGCACTCAAGCTGCTGCAAGACCGCAGCTTTTCGGCCCTGAGCCTGCGTGAGGTCACCCGCGAGGTCGGTATCGTGCCCGCGGCCTTCTATCGGCACTTCGAGTCGATGGAAGCGCTCGGGCTGGTGCTGATCGACGAGTCGTTCCGGAGTTTGCGCGACACCCTGCGCGACGCGCGCGCCGGCAAGCTCGACCCGAACCGGGTGATCGAGTCGTCCGTCGAGATCCTGATCGCCAGCGTCGCCGACCGCCGCGAGCACTGGCGTCTGATCGGCCGCGAGCGCAACAGCGGGCTCAGCGTGCTGCGCTACGCGATCCGCACCGAGATCCGGCTGATCACCTCGGAGTTGGCCACCGACCTGGCCCGCTTCCCGGGCCTCAACGCGTGGAGCACAGAAGACCTCAACGTGCTGGCGACCCTGTTCGTCAACTCGATGATCGTGATCGCCGAGGCGATCGAAGACGCCCAGACCGCCGAGGCGCTCGAAGACATCCGGCGGATCGCGGTCAAACAGTTGCGCATGATCGCCATCGGCATCGCCGGCTGGCGAAGCAACCCTTGACCTCTAGCGGGGTTCACGCCACATCGCCCACAGCGGTGGGCCGCCGCCCGGCAAGGGCATTTCCTGGGTGACCTCAAAGCCGAAACGCAGGTAGTACGGCACGTTTTCGGGCTTACTCGACTCGAGATAGGCCGGGCAGTGCTCGGCATCACAGCGGTCCAGCCGCGACCGCATCAACGCCTGGCCGTAGCCCTGGCCGCGGACCGTCGGATCGCTGCCGATCGCGGCCAGATACCAGTGCGGCTCTTCGGGATGCTCGCGCTTCATCATTTCCTGGATGTCGCGTGCCATCCCGGTCCGCAACCCGAACACTCTCAAGAAGGCCGGCGTCATCGCGAACTGGGCCCGGCGGGATTCCTGCCAGTGACCCGGCGGATCCCACAGGGCAGCCGCGCCGATGCCGGATCCGTCGTCGGCCACCTCGACGCCACCCTGGGGCAGATGATGGTGGCGGGTCATGGCGGTGAACATCCGCATCAGATGCGTGGTCCGGGTCATGCTGTTGGGAAATATCCAGGCCATCACCGGATCGTCGAAGAAGGCACGGCTCAACGTGGCGGACAACTCGCGGAGATCGGCTTTGCGCGCCGGACGTGCCTGGGGGGCCATCACGCCAGGCTAATGGCAAAACCTGCCCAGGACGACGGCCCCTGGAACATCATGGTGAAGCCCGTGACCGCCGCGACGGCACCACGAGGATCGAAAGCCACAGCACGCCGATCGCGGACGCGAGCCGGCACAGCAGCACCGCCCCAACAGCACGGGTGTGACGGTGCAGACGAGGGGTACTTTAGTGCGATGACCGGACTCTCACGTCGGACATTCGGGCAGATCGCCACCGGCGTGGGGGTGCTCGGCGCCGGCGCATTGGCCGGTGGATGCTCGAGCGAACATCGTGGTTCTCCCAGTAATCCGCCGCCGGTGACCAAGGGCGTGGGAATCACGCTGTCGCACGAGCAATTTCGCACCGACCAGCTGGTGCTGCAGGCCCAGGCCGCCGAAAAGGCGGGCTTCCAATACGTCTGGGCCAGCGACCATATCCAGCCGTGGCAAGACAACGAGGGCCACTCGATGTTCCCGTGGCTGACGCTGGCGCTGGTGGGCAACAGCACCAGCCATATCTCCTTCGGCACCGGCGTCACGTGTCCGACCTACCGCTACCACCCGGCAACGGTGGCGCAGGCGTTCGCGTCGCTGGCGATCCTGAGTCCGGGCCGGGTGTTCTTGGGCGTCGGGACCGGCGAGCGGCTCAACGAGCAGGCCGCCACCAACATGTGGGGCAAATACCCCGAGCGTCACGACCGGCTGGTCGAGGCGATCCAACTGATCCGCCAGCTTTGGTCTGGCGAGCGAATCTCGTTCGCGGGCCGCTACTTTCACACCAACTCGCTGAAGCTCTACGACATACCACCGAACCCGCCGCCTATCTTCGTCGCCGCCAGCGGACCCAAAAGCGCACGGTTGGCAGGGCAATATGGCGACGGCTGGATCACTCAATCCCGCGATCTGATCAATCCGAAGCTGCTGGCCGCGCTGAACGACGGTGCCCACGCCGCCGGGCGCGATCCCGCGACGTTGGGCAAGCGAGCCGAGTTATTCGCCGTCGTCGGCGATGCCGAAGAAGCCGCCCGCACGGCTGCCTTGTGGCGATTTACCGCCGGGGCCGCCGACCAACCCAATCCGGTCGAGATTCAGCGTGCCGCCGAGGCGAACCCGATCGAGAAAGTGCTGGCCAACTGGACGGTCGGCACCGACCCCGCCACGCACGTCACCGCCGTGCAGTGGGTTCTCGACGGTGGGGCCATCCCGTTTCTGCACTTCCCACAGGGCGACCCCATCGCCGCGATCAACTTCTATCGCGACTACGTCCTGCCCAAGCTGCACTAGCTGCTTTCATCGCATCGCTTCGTTACGCTGTGGCGCAACGCATTGCGCTTTCCGCCGGTTCGTGCGGCCAACGCTGGGTACAGGCCGCGCGCCAGATCGTGCAGAATGCGATCTCATGGATCCTTCGCAGCAGAACGAAAGGCATGAGCTGGCCGTCCGCATGGCCGAGCTGGCCCGCGCAATTGCCACACCGCGCGCACTCGACCAGGTGCTCCGGGATGTCACCGAGGCAGCGGTGGAGTTGATTCCGGGAGCCGACGTCGCCGGAGTGTTGCTGGTGAAGAAGGCCGGGGAGTTCGAGTCCCTTGCCGACACCGATGGCCTGGCTGGACAGCTCGACAAACTCCAGCAAGATTTCGGCGAAGGACCCTGCGCCGAGGCGGCTCTTCAAGAAACGATTGTTCGCGCCGACGATCTCCGTAGCGAGACACGGTGGCCTCGATACGCACCGGCCGCCGTGCAGCTCGGTGTCCTCAGCGGCCTGTCATTCAAGCTGTACACGGCGGACCGCACGGCCGGCGCGCTGAACTTGTTCGGTTTCGAGGCGGGGGTATGGGACACCGAAGCGGAAACCATTGGATCGGTGCTGGCCGCGCATGCCGCGGCGGCGATCTTGGCCGAGCGGCACGGCGAACACATGCAATCAGCACTGTCGTCCAGAGATCGCATTGGCCAGGCGAAGGGCATCATCATGGAACGCTACGACGTGGATGACGTACGCGCCTTCGACATGCTGCGGCTGCTATCTCAGGAGCAACAAACAAAACTCGTCGACATCGCGGATCGGGTCATAGAAACCCGCGGCGTCGGCGACTGAGTTCGGCCGGCGCGACCACCGGCCTCCCTTGACGCCCGTACGACGGACCGCATCTACGATGAGGTAGCTCGTTGCGGGTTTTAGCTGAGATGCCGGTGCGACGGTGCGCCGGGGGATGGGTGGCCACGGTGTGGGACTTCGAAACGGACCCGGAATACCAGGCGAAGCTGGACTGGGTCGAGAAATTCATGGTCGACGAGCTGGAACCGCTCGATCTGGTCGCCCTTGATCCGTACGACAAGAAGAACGCCGAGATGATGGCCATCCTGCGGCCGTTGCAGCAACAGGTGAAGGATCAAGGCCTGTGGGCGGCGCATCTGGGCCCCGAACTCGGCGGCCAGGGCTTCGGCCAGGTCAAGCTCGCGCTGCTCAACGAAATCCTCGGACGCTCCCGCTGGGCGCCATCCGTGTTCGGCTGCCAGGCGCCGGATTCCGGCAACGCCGAAATCCTGGCGCTGTTCGGCACCGACGAGCAGAAGGCGCGTTATCTGCAGCCACTGCTCGACGGCGAGATCTCCTCGTGTTATTCGATGACCGAACCGCAGGGCGGCTCCGATCCCGGGATGTTCGTCACGAGCGCCACCCGCGACGGTGACGACTGGGTGATCAACGGCGAGAAGTGGTTCTCCTCCAACGCCAAGCATGCGTCGTTCTTCATCGTCATGGCCGTCACCAAGCCCGACGCCCGGACCTACGACAAGATGTCACTGTTCATCGTTCCGGGCGAGACGCCGGGGATCGAGATCATCCGCAACGTCGGGGTGGGCGGCGAATCGAAACACGGTTCGCACGGCTACGTCCGCTACAACGATGTCCGGGTGCCGGCCGATCACGTGCTCGGCGGTGAAGGATCGGCGTTCATGATCGCGCAGACCCGCCTCGGTGGCGGCCGGGTCCACCATGCGATGCGCACAATCGCGTTGGCGCGCAAGGCTTTCGACATGATGTGCGAGCGCGCCGTGTCACGCAAGACCCGGCATGGCCATCTCAGCGACTTTCAGATGACCCAGGAGAAGATCGCCGACAGCTGGATCCAGATCGAGCAGTTCAGGCTGCTGGTGCTGCGCACCGCCTGGCTGATCGACAAGCATCACGACTACCAGAAGGTGCGCCGCGACATCGCCGCGGTGAAGGTGGCGATGCCCCAGGTGCTGCACGACGTCGCGCAGCGCGCGCTGCACCTGCATGGCGCTCTCGGGGTCTCCGACGAGATGCCGTTCGTCAAGATGCTGGTGGCCGCCGAGTCGCTGGGCATCGCCGACGGCGCTACCGAGCTGCACAAGATGACCGTGGCCCGCCGCACGCTGCGTGAATACCAGCCTGTGACAACGCCTTTCCCGTCGGCTCACATACCGACCCGGCGCGCCGAAGCCGAGGCCCGGCTAGCCGAACGACTGGAGCACGCGATCGCCGAGTTCTGACGCATACTTTCCGGCCGAGCAGACGTCAGGAAATGTAGCGAACGATGCTTTCGGCCACACAGGCCGGCTTCGGCGACCCGTCGATCTCGACGGTGGTGGACACGATCGCCTGCACGGCGCCGCCGCCGACGTCCTCGACCGAGACCAGCGAACTGGTCGCCCGTACCTTCGACCCCACCGGCACCGGGGCGGGAAAGCGAACCTTGTTCAGGCCGTAGTTGATTGCGAGCTTGATGCCCTTGACGGTGTACATGTCGTGTTGCATCCGCGGTAGCAGCGACAGCGTCAGGTAGCCGTGGGCGATGGTCTTGCCGAAGGGACCGGCGGCCGCGCGTTCCGGGTCGACGTGGATCCACTGGTGATCACCGGTCGCGTCGGCGAAGAGGTTGACGTCTTCCTGAGTGATGGTGACCCATTCGCTTTGCCCGATGGTCTCTCCCGCGGCGGCGGCGAGGTCGGCGACTGACTCGAAGGTACGCATGCTTTCTCCTCTGCTCGCGGGTAAGCATAGAACTCGTGAGGCTGCTGCTGATTGCCGATACCCATGTGCCGAAACGCGCCCGCGATCTGCCGGCCCGGGTGTGGCAGGAGGTCGAGCAGGCCGATGTCGTCATCCACGCCGGTGACTGGATCGCGCTCGAATTGCTCGACGAGCTGGAATCCAGGGCCGCGCGCCTGGTCGGCTGCTGGGGCAACAACGACGGGCCGCGGTTGCGGGCGCGGCTGCCCGAGCGAGCGGACGTGACGCTGGCAGGCGTGCGATTCACGGTCGTGCACGAAACCGGTGCGGCGTCCGGCCGCGAGGCCCGGATGTCGCGGCTCTATCCGGACACCGACGTACTGGTATTCGGGCACAGCCACATTCCCTGGGATACGACGGCCCCGTCCGGCCTGCGCCTGCTCAACCCGGGCTCGCCGACGGATCGACGCCGCCAGCCGTTCTGCAGCTACATGACGACCAGCATCGACCACGGAGCAGTGACCGAGGTCATGCTGCACCACCTCGAGAAGTAGCCCAGATAAAGGCCCTGCACAGCCCGCACACATATATAGCTCGTAAACAGAGGTATATATGCAAGCACTGAGATCGCACCCCGACCTGGTCGGCGAAGTATTCGGCGTTGTCGGCCGATTCCGCCGCCAGCTGCGCAGATCCGCCGGGCGGGGGCTGGACTCCGCCCGGTTCACCGAGGCTCAGTCGGAGCTGCTCTGGCTGGTCGGACGCCGCCCGGGTATCTCGGTCCGCGCGGCGGCGACCGAACTCGGGTTGGTCCCCAACACCGCCTCGACGATGGTTTCCAAGCTGGTGTCCAACGGTTCGCTGATCCGGACCGTCGACGAGACCGACCGCCGCGTCTGTCAACTACGACTCGCCGAGCCCACCCAGCAGATAGTCGACGCATCGCGTGCCGTCCGGCGCGCGCTGCTGTCCGAAGTGCTGGGTGGGCTCAATGAAGACCAAATCGATTCTCTGACAAAGGGGTTGGAGGTTCTCGACATGGTGGCCCGCAGATTACAGGAGAAATGATGACGAAATTACCGATGGCGATCGACTGCCGGCACCTGACCTTCCACTACGGCCACTTCACCGCCGTCGACGACCTGACACTCAAGGTGCGGCCCGGCGAGACGATGGGCCTGCTGGGACCCAACGGCGCGGGTAAGACGACGCTGGTGCGGATGCTCACCACGCTAACCCCCGTGCAGCACGGCGAGTTGCGCATCTTCGGGATGGACTCCCGGCGCGATACCGTCGACATCCGCAGCAATATCGGTTATGTCCCGCAACAACTTTCGATCGAACCCGCATTGACCGGCCGACAGAACGTGGAATGGTTCGCCCGGCTCTACGGGGTACCGCGCGGCGAGCGGGCCGACCGGGTCGGTCAGGCGCTGGACGCGATGGAACTACTCGATGTGGCCGACCGGCTGGCCGGCACCTATTCCGGCGGCATGGTGCGCCGCCTGGAAGTGGCACAGGCCTTGGTCAATCGCCCGTCGCTGCTGGTGCTCGACGAGCCGACCGTGGGGTTGGACCCGATCGCGCGCGACGGCGTGTGGAACCAGGTGCAGAGCATGCAGGCCCAGTTCGGCATGACCGTGCTGCTGACCACGCACTACATGGAGGAAGCCGACGCCTTGTGCGATCGCGTCGCGCTGATGCATCGCGGCGTCCTGCGCGCCGTGGGCACACCCACTGAGCTGAAGTCGAAGGTGTCGCCCGGCGCGACGCTCGAGGACGTCTTCCGCCACTTTGCGTCCACGGACCTGCGCGGCGACTCCGCGTCCTCGGCAGTATCCAAGTCGGACTTCCGCGAAATCCGTTCCAGCAGAGAGGTTGCCAGCCGTGCCAGTTGATCACACCTGCGAACTCCCGGCCACCACGCTGGTGCGCGCACCGCGCGGATGGCAGCGGGTCAGCGCGACCTTCGGGCGCGTCGGCGCGTTCGCGATCGTCGAACTGCAGAAGCTGCGGCACGACCGCACCGAGCTCGTCACCCGGATGGTGCAACCGGCGCTGTGGTTGCTGATCTTCGGGACCACCTTCAGCAAGTTGCGCGTCATCAACACCGGATCGGTGTCCTACCAGGCCTTCCTGGCCCCGGGCATCATCGCGCAGTCGGCGCTGTTCATCTCGATCTTCTATGGCATCCAGATCATTTGGGACCGCGACGCCGGCGTGCTGTCCAAACTGATGGTGACGCCGGCGCCGGCGGCGTCGTTGATCACCGGCAAAGCGTTCGCGGCCGGTGTGCGCTCGGTCGCCCAAGTCGTCGGGGTGCTGGCGTTGGCTTACCTGATGCGCGTCGGTCTGACCGTCAACCCGCTGCGCATCCTGGCGGCCATGGTCACCGTGATGCTCGGCGCGGCGTTCTTCGCCTGCCTGTCGATGACGCTGGCCGGACTGGTCCGCAATCGCGATCGCCTGATGGGTATCGGACAGGCCATCACGATGCCGTTGTTCTTCGCGTCCAACGCGCTGTACCCGGTCGATGTGATGCCGTCGTGGCTGCGTGTGCTGAGCACCGTCAACCCGCTGAGTTACGAGGTCGACGCGTTGCGCGGGCTGTTGATCGGCACCCCGCTGAACTTGTTGGACTTCGTCGTGCTGGTCGTGGCGGCGCTGCTTGGAATTGCCACGGCCTCAACACTTTTGCGCCGCTTGGTCGCCTAGGCGGTAGCGCATACGCGGTCGCGTCGCAAGAGGGTGGCACGGTTCGAGGATCGATCGTGACCCTAACGAGATGATAACTCGGCGACTCTGAATCGTTAGCCAACCGCGATCTGCGGGCCCGGCCGTGACAGGCGATTCGAATCCCACGTCTGTGTTTCACTCCCCGAGAACAGATTCCACCGCGCGACGCGGCAGATGAGAGTTGGGATGGGTTATCGCTATGACATTCGTTGGGAAGTTGCGTGGCGCTGCGACATTTCTGCCGCGCCGACTGGCGATCGCGGTTGTAAGCGCTGCCCTGTTGTCCGGTCTGGTCGCTGTGGTCGGCGGCTCGGCGACTGCGGGGGCGTTCTCGAAGCCGGGTCTTCCAGTGGAGACCCTGCAGATTCCATCACCGTCGATGGGGCGCAACATCAAGGTCCAGTTCCAGGGCGGCGGACCGCACGCGGTCTACCTGCTCGACGGGCTGCGGGCGCAGGATGACTTCAACGGCTGGGACATCAACACCCCGGCGTTCGAGGAGTTCTACCAGTCCGGCATTTCGGTGATCATGCCTGTCGGCGGCCAGTCCAGCTTCTACAGCAACTGGTACCAGCCGTCGGCAAGCAACGGCCAGAACTACACCTACAAGTGGGAGACCTTCCTGACCCAGGAGATGCCGCTGTGGTTGCAGGCCAACAAGCAGGTGTCGCCGTTCGGCAACGCCGCGGTGGGATTGTCGATGTCGGGTGGCTCCGCGATGATCCTGGCCGCCTACTACCCGCAGCAGTTCCCCTACGCCGCTTCGCTTTCCGGCTTCCTCAACCCCTCCGACGGCTGGTGGCCGACGCTGATCGGCTTGGCGATGAGCGACTCGGGCGGCTACAGCGCCAACAGCATGTGGGGTCCGTCGACCGACCCGGCGTGGAAGCGCAACGACCCGATGCTGCAGATCCCGCGGCTGGTCGCCAACAACACCCGGGTCTGGGTGTACTGCGGTAACGGCACACCGAGCGACCTCGGCGGCGACAACATGCCGGCGAAGTTCCTCGAGGGCCTGACGCTGCGCACCAACGAGCAGTTCCAGAACAACTACGTGGCAGCGGGTGGACGCAACGGTGTGTTCAACTTCCCTGCCAACGGAACTCACTCGTGGCCCTACTGGAACCAGCAGCTGATGGCGATGAAGCCCGACATGCTGCAGGTGCTCAACTCGCCCGCTGCTGCACCACCTGCCCCGGCCGCCGCTCCCGCCGGCTGAGCATGGCAAAGTCGGCCTCGGCAGCAGCCGCACCAATCAGTGCTGCTGCCGAGGCCACTTATTCCTTGGCGTCCTTTTTTCTCAGCTCTTCCTGGCGGTCCTGATGGAAATAGGTGTAGACGGTGGTCAAAGCGCACACGGCGGTGGCGGCCACCAGCATCGCGGTGCCGTTGACGACCGAACCGATGAAGCCGCCCAGCGTGGCGCCTAGGACGATGCTGGCGAACAGCAGAAAGTAACCCAGCCAGTCGGCAGCCCGACCACCGGCGATGTGTCGCTCGATGCCCTGGCCCATCTTGACCAGCGTGCCGGTCACGTAGCTCAAGGGCACCGACACCTCGCCGTTCTTGACGAAAGAAGTGTTCAAAGCGCCGATGCCGAACGCCATCAGCGCGATTGGCGGGAAGTCCACATCGCTTTCACTCCAGCCCTCATCGATTACGTCGACCAAGGTGGCGGCGATCAGACTGAAGGTGGTCAGCACGGTCGGTCCGTGTGGGTGCGCCACCCAGAAATGCCGGCGGCAGGCCGATGCGATCACCACCCCGGCAACGAAGCACAGGATCAGCAGCATCGCGGCCACCGAAGGCCACACCTCGCCGCGGAAGAACCCGAGCGGAGCACGTTGGGCGTTGCCCGTCATGAAGGTCACCAAGTATCCGGCGGAATGAAGAAAGGAGGTCGCACCCAGCACACCCGCCAGCGCCCCTAAGACCCAGGACAGCCGTGTCTCGCTGTTGAAGATTTCATTCGCCACGGAAACCATGCAAGCAGAGCTCGTCGACGCGCGCACGGATCGCATTGGAAACGCATAGGAAACGCATGTATCGGGCCTGCCCGACACATGCGACGCCGAAAATCAATCGGCCGCTGTCAGCCGGGCGATGGACCGCAGCGGGATGGGCAGCCATCCCGGCCGGTGCCGCGCCTCATAGCCGGCCTCGTACACGGCCTTGTCGAGTTCATATGCGGCCAGCAGCCGCGCCGAATCACGCGGGTCGGTTCCCGACGCGGCCGCATAGCCGTCGCAGAAGGCGGCGCGGTTGCGCTCGACCCATTCGCGGGCGCGCGCCGCCAGCTGCTTGTCGCCCTCGTGGTCCACCAGCGGCCCGTAGGCGGCGTACTCGTACGACCGCAGTACACCGGCCACGTCGCGCAGCGGCGAATCCGGGGCCCGTCGCTCGTCCAGTGGCTGGCCGGGCTCACCCTCGAAGTCGATCAGCACCCAGCTCTCCGGGGTGCGCAGCACCTGCCCCAGGTGCAGGTCACCGTGCACGCGCTGGACGGTGATCGTCTCGCCGGCCAGCTTGCCGAAGCGCTCCTCGACCGTCGCCGCGTACTCTTCCAGCTCGGGCACCAGCGCCGCCGTCGACGCCAACCGGGCCAGCACGTTGTCCACCGGGAAGGTGGTCTGCGCGGTGCCCAGGGTTTCGGCGAGGGTGGCGTGCACGGACGCGACGGCCTCCCCGAGCCGGTAGGACTCACCGGCGAAGTCGCCGCCGACCTCGTGGGCATACAGGTCACCCTCGGCGAACAGGTCGCGGACGCTGGCCGTGGCCATGGCCCAGCCCTCGGCGGCGTTGGCCTCGAACTCGGTGACCATGCCCAGCGGCCATGCCGTGTCCTCGGCGCCGTCGTCCCCGGCAATCTCGTAGGTGCCTAACAGCCGGGCCACGTTCGGGTTGCCGGCGCGGCCCAGCACCCGGTTCAGCTCGATGTCGGGGTTGATGCCGCTGCTGACCCGACGAAAGACCTTGAAGATCGCGTCCCGATCGAAGATCACGCTGGTGTTCGACTGCTCGGCGTCGGCGACCCGCGGCCACGCCTCCAGCGGAAGCGTGGCATCGGGCTCTTTGCGAAACACCACTTCGGTGCCATCCGCGTCGCGCGCCGCGGACTGGTCGATCAGCGACAGCAGGAACCGCGGACCGTCGGTTCCATACAGCGCGTCGTAACCGGTCCGGTCGCCGGCCGAGCCGATGGTGGCCACCGTGTTGTACTCGGTGACCGGCTCGGCGTCCCACCCGACCAGCACCTGATAGCGCTCCGCGGGGCCGCTGGCGTAGGTGGCGTCGACCAGCACCAGCTCGAGATTGTCGCGCAACGCAACGACCAGCCCGGCCTCGGCGCGGATCAGCTGACGATTGCGCCCGGCGTACCAACGTTGCTGCGGCAGCCATTCGGTCCAGGGCAGCTTGGCTGACTGACTCATGAGTTCTCCTCCGATGCGCACAGCTGGAACCAGTAGAACCCATGTCCCGGCAGTGTCAGCAAATAGGGCAGATGTCCGATCCGCGGAAACTCCACTTGGCCGGTGAGTTCGATCGGCGTGTGGCCGCTCCAATGTTGCAGGTTCAACTCGATCGGCTGCGGAAACCGCGAGAGGTTGTTGACGCATAGCACGATGTCTCCGTCGTCGGGTGCTTGACGCAGAAACGCCAGCACCGACGGATTTGAGCCGCCGAGTTCCTCGAACGATCCGATCGCGAACGCGTCGTGGCGGCGCCGCACCGACAGCATCATGCGGGTGAAGTTGAGCAGTGACGTCGAGGTGTCGCGCTGCGCCTCGACGTTGACGGCCTGATAGCCGTAGACCGAGTCCTGACTCGGCGGCAAATAAAGCCGGCCGGGATTGGCCTTGGAGAAGCCGGCGTTGCGGTCCGGGGTCCACTGCATCGGGGTGCGCACGCCGTCGCGGTCACCGAGCCAGATGACGTCGCCCATGCCGATCTCGTCGCCGTAGTACAGCACCGGTGAGCCGGGCAGCGACAGCAGCAGCCCGGTGAACAGCTCGATCTGGTTGCGGTCGTTGTCCAGCAGCGGCGCCAGCCGGCGGCGGATTCCCACGTTGGCCTTCATCCGCGGGTCCTTGGCGTACTCGGAGTACATGTAGTCGCGCTCTTCGTCGCTGACCATCTCCAGCGTCAGCTCGTCGTGGTTACGCAGGAAGATCCCCCACTGCGCCATGTCCGGGATCTCGGGCGTCTGGGCCAGGATCTCCGAGATCGGGAACCGCGACTCGCGCCGCACCGCCATGAAGATGCGCGGCATCAGCGGGAAGTGGAACGCCATGTGGCATTCGTCGCCCCCGGTGCTGGGGTCACCGAAGTACTCCACGACGTCGGCGGGCCACTGATTGGCCTCGGCCAGCAACACCCGGCCCGGGAACTCGTCGTCGATGACCTTGCGGACTCGCCGCAGGAAGGCGTGGGTCTCCGGCAGATTCTCGCAGTTGGTGCCCTCACGCTCGAAGAGGTACGGCACCGCATCCAGCCGGAACCCGTCGATACCCAGATCCAGCCAGAACCGCAGCACGTCGATCATCGCCTCTTGCACGGCCGGGTTGTCGTAGTTCAGGTCCGGCTGATGCGAGAAGAACCGGTGCCAGTAGAACTGCTTGCGGACCGGGTCGAACGTCCAGTTCGACTCCTCGGTATCGATGAAGATGATGCGCGCGTCGGTGTATTTCTCGCTGGTATCGCTCCACACGTAGAAGTCGCCATACGGGCCGTCCGGGTCGTGGCGGGACTCCTGAAACCACGGGTGCGAATCCGAAGTGTGGTTCATCACCAAATCGGTGATGACCCGGATCCCCCGCTCGTGTGCCGCGTTGAGCAACGCCACGAAGTCATCGACGTCGCCGAACTCGGGCAGCACCTTGTAGAAGTCACGAATGTCATAACCACCGTCGCGCAGCGGCGAGTCGTAGAACGGCGGCAGCCAGATGCAGTCGATCCCCAGCCACTGCAAATAGTCCAGGCGCTGCAGCAGCCCGCGCAGATCGCCGGACCCGTCCGCGTTGCCGTCCAGGAACGCCCGAACCAGCACCTCGTAGAAGACCGCGTGCTTGAACCAGGTCGGATCGGCCGGCAGCGAGGCCGCGATCTCGAAGTCCTCGGCGTTGGGGTGTTCGACGACACCCCCCTCGACGTGGCTGCCTCCCGCGGGATCGTGCTCCGAATCCTTCTTCGAGGCGTCGTTTGCGTCGTTCATCAATTCCACGATGCCACGTGTACCCGAGGCGAGCAGATCGGAACCACCTCGCTAATCTGCCCTCCCAGCAACCGAATTGGCCTCCGGTCAGGCATTTGGGCGCTTCCCGATCAGGCCGGAGGCCCGTCGCCCAGCGTCACAGGCCCGCTGCGGGGAGCGCCGCCGGAGTTCCAGTGCAGCGTGATCACGTCCCCGGGGTGATGCGGGACCAGGACGTCGGTCATCGCGGTGGGACCGTTGATCGGCACATTGTCCACCGCGGTGATGATGTCACCGGGCGCAATGCCACTCCCCGCGGCGGGACCGCCGTCGACCAGGCGTTGGACCCGGGCACCGTTGCCGCCGTTTTCCGCAACGCCCATGCCGATGAAGGCCGTGGGCCCGATGTGCACGGTGTTGGACCCGGCGCCGGAGCGGATCTGGTTGGCGACGCCCATCGCGTGACCGATCGGGATCGCGAAGCCTTGTCCGCCGGACATCTTGTAGCTGTCGGTGGCGGCGGTGTCCACGCCGACCACCTGCCCGGCGTTGTTGACCAGCGGCCCACCCGAGTCGCCGGGCTTGATCGCGGTGTCGGCCTGGATCAGTCCACCCAGCGTCTCGTCGGCGCCGGTCAGGGTGTCGGTGGCCGAGACGGTCTGGTTGAGCGCGACGACGCGTCCGGGCACCACGCTCGGCGCTCCGCCCTGTCCGTGGGTGTTGCCGAGCGCGGTCACCGGCTCGCCGACCCCGACGCCGCCACCGATTGCGGCGGCAGGCAGGCCGCCGGCCCCCCGCAGCTGCAGCACCGCGATATCGGCGGTGCGGGAGTAGCCGATCACGTCGACACCGTAGGTCTGGCCATTGCCGACATCGAACGCGGAGATGTCAGTGGCAGCCGAGATCACGTGGTTGTTGGTGAGCACTACACCACCGGGATCGATGACGATTCCGGTTCCGGCCCCGATCGCGTTGTTGTAGCCGAACCGGGTGCTGATGTTGACGACCGCGGGTCCGACCTGGCCGGCGATGTCCAGCGGGAACATCGGTGCGTCGGGGACGCGGTCGGACGCCAGGGTTGACGGCGATGCAGCTGCCGGCACCGTGTTCAGGCCCAGACCCAGTCCCACCACAGCCAGCACACTGACCAGCCATGACCACCAGACCGAGCGGGGGTGCCCTTTGCTCATCCCGTACCTCCCTGATTGGGGTGCGAACCAGAAGCGGCCCAGCCTCCACGTCTGGACCGCACATTTTGTGTACCTCACCGTAATGCAGGTAGCTAGTTCAGGGCGCACGGAACGCTGATCGGCTTTTACGCCCGTTAGCTGGCTCTAAGCTGGTTCAGTGGGCGAATCCGACCCCAAAGCTCGGTTCACGCGGTCCCCGGTGGCGCGGCTGGCGACCAGTTCGGCCGACGGAAAACCGCACCTGGTGCCGGTTGTCTTCGCGGTCCATGAAGGCGTCAGCGACATGGTCTACACCGCGATCGACGCGAAACCCAAGAGCACGCAGCGGCTGCGCCGGCTGGCCAACATCGCGAGCAACGCGCAGGTCAGCCTGCTCGTTGACCATTACGCCGACGAGTGGACGCAGTTGTGGTGGGTCCGGGCCGACGGCGAGGCTCGCATCCATACCGACGGCGCGGCACTGCACACCGGCTACCGGCTGTTGCGCGCCAAATACCCTCAGTACCAATCGGTTTCGCTCAACGGCCCAGTCATCGAGATCACGGTGCACCGCTGGTCGAGCTGGCACGCCTGACCCGGCGCGTCGCAGCGGGCAATTGTGGCCGGCCCGTGGCCTTGTATTGGGCGGCAGTTGGGAGAAAGGTTGCCTGAATACGTTGTGTGAGCTAGGACACACCGTGCCGGACCGAGCGGACTGGAGGAAGGTCATGGCGGACAAGGCGAACGCTTCGGTGGGCACGGGAGCAGCTCCCACCGCCAACTGTCCCGGCGATGTCCGCAACGTCGTTCTGGTGGGCCCCTCGGGCGGCGGCAAGACGACGCTGGTCGAGGCCCTGCTCGTCGCGGGCGGCGTGCTGACCAGGGCGGGATCGGTGACCGACGGCAGCACCGTCTGCGACTACGACGACGCCGAGATCCGCCAACAGCGGTCGGTGGGCGTCGCGGTGGCCTCGCTGGCGCACGGCGGCATCAAGATCAACCTGGTCGACACGCCCGGCTACGCCGACTTCGTCGGCGAGCTGCGCGCCGGATTGCGTGCCGCGGATTGCGCATTGTTCGTGATCGCGGCCAACGAGGGCTGCGACGGCATTGACGAACCGACCAAGTCGCTGTGGCAGGAGTGCAGCCAGGTCGGCATGCCCCGCGCCGTGGTGATCACCAAGCTCGACCATGCCCGCGCCAACTACCTGGAAGCGCTGCAGGCCGCCCAAAACGCGTTCGGCGACAAGGTTTTACCGCTCTACCTGCCGATCGGCTCGCCGGCCTGCGAAGGCTTGATCGGCCTGCTGTCGCAGCAGCGCTACCGATACTCCGGTCGCACCCGGACCATCGAGGCGCCCGATCCCGGCGACGCCGACCGGATCGAGGACGCGCGCGGCACGCTGATCGAGGGCATCATCGAGGAATCCGAGGACGAGTCCCTGATGGAGCGCTACCTCGGCGGTGCGGCGATCGACGAGGCCGTGCTGATCGACGACCTGGAGCGCGCGGTCGCCCGCGGGTCGTTCTTCCCGGTGATCCCGGTCTGCAGCGGCACCGGCGTCGGCACCCTGGAACTGCTCGAGGTCGCTACCCGTGGGTTCCCGTCCCCGATGGAACATCGGATGCCGGAGGTGTTTACGCCGCATGGCGCTCCGCACGCCGAGCTGGCGTGCGACGCGGCAGCGCCGTTGTTGGCAGAGGTGGTGAAGACGACGTCTGACCCCTACGTCGGCAGGGTGAGTCTGGTCCGGGTGTTTTCCGGGACCATCCGGCCCGACACGACGGTGCATGTGTCGGGCCATTTTTCGGCCTTCTTCGGGCAGACCAACGGCAACGGCTCCCGCGGCCGCACCCACCCCGACCACGACGAAGACGAACGCATCGGGGTGCTGTCCTTCCCGCTGGGCAAGCAGCAGCGACCCGCACCCGAGGTGGTGGCCGGCGACATCTGCGCGATCGGCAAGCTCAGCCGTGCCGAGACCGGCGACACCCTGTCCGACAAGGCCGCGCCCCTGGTGCTCAAACCGTGGGCGATGCCCGAACCGCTGCTGCCGATCGCCATTGCGGCCCATGCCAAGACCGACGAGGACAAGCTGTCGGTCGGGCTGGGCCGGTTGGCCGCCGAGGACCCGACCCTGCGGATCGAGCAGAATCAGGAAACACACCAGATCGTGCTGTGGTGCATGGGTGAGGCCCACGCCGGCGTCGTGCTCGAGGCACTGGCCAGCCGCTACGGCGTCACCGTGGACGCGGTGGAACTGCGCGTCCCGCTGCGGGAGACGTTCGGCGGCAAGGCAAAAGGCCACGGTCGCCACGTCAAGCAGTCCGGCGGTCACGGCCAATACGCGGTGTGTGACATCGAGGTGGAGCCGCTGCCGGAAGGCTCCGGATTCGAGTTCGTCGACAAGGTGGTCGGCGGGGCGGTCCCGCGACAATTCATCCCGAGCGTGGAGAAGGGAGTCCGCGCGCAGATGGAAAAGGGCGTGCACGCGGGATATCCGGTGGTCGACATCCGAGTCACCCTGCTCGACGGCAAGGCCCACAGCGTGGACTCGTCGGACTTCGCGTTCCAGATGGCGGGTTCCCTGGCGCTGCGGGAGGCCGCCGCCGCGACGAAAATCGCACTGCTCGAGCCGATCGACGAGATCGCGGTGCTGGTGCCCGACGATTTCGTCGGCGCGGTGATGGGAGACTTGTCCGGCCGGCGCGGTCGCGTGCTGGGAACCGACACCGCGGGCCAGGACCGCACGCTGGTGCGCGCCGAGGTCCCCGCGGTCGAACTGACCCGATACGCGATCGATCTGCGTTCGCTGGCGCACGGCGCAGCGTCGTTCACCCGCACGTTTGCCCGCTACGAACCGATGCCGGAGTCCGCTGCGACCCGAGCGAAGGCTACTGTTTGAAAGCACTTGATAAACAGCCAGATTGGGAGCCCCGGATTCGCGTATGTCAACGTTCAATGGGCTTCCTGCCCATATCCTGCTCAATCATTTCGTCGTTGTCCTGGCTCCGCTGGCGGCGGTTCTGGCGATCCTGTGCGTGGTGTGGCCCGCCGCGCGGCGCCGGCTGATCTGGCTGGTTCTGTTGCTGGCGGTGGGCACGCTCGTCCTGACCCCGTTGACGACCACCGCGGGCGTCTGGCTGTCGGCTCGCGTCGGTGCTCAGACGCCGGTGCTCACCAACCACGAGCAACTCGGCTCCACCCTGATCTACATCGTCGCGGCACTGGCGGCGACGGTCACGGCGCTGGCCGTGCTGCACGTGCGTGAGGCGCACGGTGTGGACATGAAACTCACCCTGCACGCCGCGGTCGGGGCGCTGGTGGTCATCGCGGCGGTGGCCACCCTGGTGCAGACCTACCGGGTCGGTGATTCGGGTGCGCGCGCCGCGTGGGGGAACGTGACGTCGGGCCAGTGAGGTTGGCGCACAGCCTTTCTCAGACTCCGCCAAACTGCCGGGCCACGGCCCGCCGATCCAGCGAACCCTTGGCGGTATGCGGCAGTTCGCCGGTGTGCAGGAAGGTGGCCGGCACCTCGTAGGGCGCCAGCCGGTCACGGCAGAATTCCGTCAGCTCCTCGGGGCTGGGCGCAGTCGTGCCCCGCGCGACGATCACCGCGGCCACCGTCTCGCCGTACATCGTGTCCGGCAGCCCGAGCACGGCCACCTCCAGGATGCCGGGGTGGCTGGCCAGCACGCCCTCGACGCGTTCCGGCGAAATCTTCTCGCCGCCCCGGTTGATCAGTTCCTTGATCCGCCCGCGAATGCTCAGGTCACCCGCGGGGGACAGCGACCCGAGGTCGCCGGTGCGCAGCCAGCCGTCGGTGAAGTTGGCGGCGGTGATCGCCGGGTCGCCGAGGTAGCCGCGCACCACGGTCGGGCCACGAAGCCAGACCTCGCCGACGGCCTCGGGCGGCAGCGATTCACCGCCGGGCCCGGCGATCCGGATCTCCGGGCTGGTTGACTTTCCGACGAGACCTGTTGTCTCGGCGGGGTTTTGGTCTTGCTCGATGTCAGTGGTGGCGACCTGATGGGTGCCTTCGGTCATCCCGAACGCGCATACCACGCTGGCGCCGAAGGTGTCTTGCAGGGCCTGAGCCGTTTCCGTGGTGAGCGGAGCGCTGCAGCTGCGGATGAAGTGCAGCGCGACCCCTCCGCGTTCCGGTCGCTGCGTCTTGGCGCGCTCCAACAGGATCTGGTGAATGGTCGGAACCGCGGTGTACCAGGTGGCCCCGACGGCGTTGATGTCGTCCCAGAAGGTGTGCGCCGAGAACTTCCCTCGCGCGGGCAACAGCACGGTCCCACCGGATGCCAGCGTCGACAGCAGCGCGGCGATCAGACCGTGGCCGTGGTAGAGCGGCATCACCGCGACCGTCGCATCCGCCGGGCCCAGCTGATAGGCGGCGATGATGGCCCGCACCGAGCTGGCGATGTTCGTGTGTGTCCACGGGACCATCTTCGGCATCCCGGTGGTGCCGCCGGTGAACATGATCATCGCGTCGTCGTCGCGGAGGCCCTCGGGCACCGCCGCGTCCGGGTTCGGTGCCGCGGGCGCGTCCAGGTCGACCGACGACGCGGCGCCGTCAGCGCCGACGGTCACCGCGAACGTCCACCACACCAATCCCGGCTCCTCCTTGTCACCGGGACCCTCGCCGTCGACAAGCACCACACCCGCGCCGGCGACCTCACTGCGGGCACGCTGGTCACCGACGGGCAACGCCGGGTCCAGCGGCACCGCGATCAGCCCAGCGCGGGACGCCGCCAACAAACCCACGACGAATTCGGCGTTGCTGCCTGAGCGCAGCGCGATCCGGTCCCCCGGCCGCAGGCCGCCGTCCTTGAGCTGTCCGGCCAAGTCGTCGACCAGTCGCACCAGCTCGCCGTAGCTGACCGGCCTGCGATCGGGAGTGACGACGAGCGCCGTCGCCTCCGGCTCCCGGATTGCGGCCGCCGCCACCAGATCGGCGATGCTCGGGGATTCGTCGGTCAACCCCGCCGCCGGGGTGATCAAGTCAGACATCGCCATAGTCCTTCCGCTTTCTCGCATGTGTATCAGCACCTGATTGCACGATGCAGAGAAACCTCCCTGTTCGTCCAATACTGTTCAGCTCACGATCGATAATCCGCGGCTATCGATTGGCTGAGCAGCGGTCGATAATCACCGTGAATCGCTGCATAGCGGCTTGGTCTTGGACAGCGGCGGGGACCCGGACCACAGTGATGGATGACAGGCATGGACACGCGAGGAGTCGGGCAATGACCACACTTTCGGCATCATCGGCCGCTGCGCCGGACGAGGCGGCGGACGCCGCCCTGACCGACGGCTTCCACCTCGTCGTCGATGCCCTTAAGGCCAATGACATCAACACGATCTATGGAATCGTCGGCATCCCGATCACCGACCTTGCCCGGGTCGCGCAGGCCTGTGGCATGCGGTACATCGGTTTCCGGCAGGAGACTTCCGCCGGCAACGCCGCCGCGGCGGCCGGGTTTCTCACCGGCCGCCCGGGCGTGTGCCTGACGACCTCCGGGCCCGGGTTTCTCAACGGTCTGCCCGCTTTGGCCAACGCGACCACGAACTGCTTCCCGATGATCCAGATCTCGGGTTCGAGCAATCGAGCGCTGGTCGACTTGCAGCGCGGCGACTATCAGGACCTGGATCAGCTCAACGCCGCGCGGCCTTTCGTGAAGGCGGCCTACCGCGTCGAGCGGGTCGAGGACATCGGGCTCGCGATCGCACGCGCGATCCGCACCGCGGTCTCGGGCCGGCCGGGCGGTGTCTACCTCGACATCCCGGGCGCGGTGCTGGGGCAGGCCATGGACGCTGCCGAGGGGGCCGAAAGCGTCTGGCGGGTCATCGATCCCGCACCGCGCCAGCTGCCCGCCCCGGAGGCGGTCGATCGTGCGCTGGACGTGCTGGCGCGGGCGCGCCGGCCGCTGATAGTGCTCGGTAAGGGCGCCGCGTACGCGCAGGCCGACGGCGTGATCCGGGACTTCGTCGAATCCACCGGAATTCCGTTCCTGCCCATGTCGATGGCCAAGGGCCTATTGCCGGATTCGCATCGCCAGTCCGCGGCGGCCGCACGCTCGCTGGCCATCGCCCGCGCCGATGCGGTGTTGCTGGTCGGCGCGCGGCTGAATTGGCTGCTCGGCCATGGCGAATCGCCGCAGTGGGCCGCCGACGCCAAGTTCGTGCAGATCGACATCGCGGCGTCGGAGTTCGACAGCAACCAGCCGATCGTGGCACCGCTGGCCGGCGACATCGGTTCGGTGATGTTTGCATTGCGCGACGGTCTGGCCACCCGGCCGATCACGGTGCCGACGGAATGGACCGACGAGCTGGCCGATCGCCGAGCCCGAAACGATGCCAAGATGAGCGAGCGGCTCGCCGAGAATCCGCACCCGATGCGGTTTTACAACGCACTCGGCGCGATTCGTTCAGTGCTGCAAGCGAATCCGGATGTCTATGTGGTCAATGAGGGGGCCAATGCGCTGGACCTGGCCCGCAACGTGATCGAGATGGAGCTGCCGCGGCACCGCCTGGACACCGGGACCTGGGGCGTGATGGGCATCGGCATGGGCTACGCGATCGCCGCCGCCGTCGAGACGGGCCGGCCCGTCGTCGCGATCGAGGGCGACAGCGCATTCGGGTTCAGCGGCATGGAGATCGAGACGATCTGCCGCTACCGGCTGCCGGTAACAGTCGTCATCCTCAACAACGGCGGCGTGTACCGCGGCGATGAAGAGCCTACCGGCGACAGCCCCGCCCCCACCGTGCTCAACGCCGGTGCACGTCATGAGCTACTGGCAGAAGCGTTCGGCGGCAAGGGATATCATGTCACCACTCCGGCCGAGCTGCAGTCGGCGCTCACGGAGGCGCTCGCGTCGAACGGGCCGTCGCTGATCGACTGCGAACTCGACCCGGCGGCCGGGGTGGAGAGCGGACACCTGGCGAGTCTCAACCCGACCAGCGCGGCCAACCGGAAGGTCAGCGCCGACGGGTGACCCCAATCAGTTGGGCGTTGAAGAACTCGTCCAGCGAAAGCTCATGCGCGCAGGCGACGAGCGCCCTGGCGACCGGCGACCCGGGCCCGGAGGCATTGGTGGCCAACGTGATCTCGGCCTTGACTGCCGGATCGACCATTTCGACCGCACGAATCTCGCCGCCCAGCGGCGATGTCCACAGCCAGGTGTGCGGAACGATGCATGCCCAGTTGCCGGAGGCGACCTGTGCGAGTAGCGAAGCCACCGAGTCGGTTTCGACTTGCGGAGTGACGGTGATGCCGTGCCCGGCGAACGCCTCGTCGATGATTTGCCGGTCCCGCATGTCCGCGGTGAGCAAGGCCAGCGGCAACTGCGCGGCATCCGGCCACCGCAACGTCGATGCGCCGGACGGCAACATATCCGCCGGCGACAGCAGCACGTAGCGCTCGGTATATAGCGGCACCAGGTCCACCTCGTGGGCATCATCGTGTGATGCGTGCACGATCGCGGCGTCGAGCTCGAATTCCCGCAAGCGCCGGTACAGTTCAGTGGCGGCCAGCCGGGAATTGATGTGCACCTTGACCAATGGATGAGCCGAGCAGAAGGCAGACAGCACCAGTGACGCCGTTGTCGATGCGGTGGGCACAGCGCCCAGCCGAAGCGTTCCGGTAATTCCCGATCGCACCGCATCTACCTCGGCCTTGAATGCGTCGTGCTCGGCCAGAATCCGTTTGGCCCACACGACCAGTCGCTCCCCTTCGGGGGTGAGGCCTTCGAAGCTGTGTCCGCGATTGATCAGCGTGACGTTCAATTCACGTTCCAGCTTGGCAATCGCGGCGGACAGCGCGGGCTGCGACACGTAACACTTCTCGGCGGCCCGAGCGAAGTGGCGCTCCTGGGCGACCGCGACGAAGTACTCCAGCTGACGAAAGAGCACTCGCACCTCCTCGGTTCGGCGGCGCCGATTCCGCTGAGGTCAGCCGGTCGCCGCCGATCGAACTCATCCGTTGATCCGATCGTTACCGTGGAGACCGGGCGGAGTGTCATTGTTTGCTAAAAACCGTAATGATCAGACTGCCAGTAGAATATCGTCGTGTTGATCGCACCATCTCGGAGGGTTGACGCCATGCGTCGTGGGGTTCGTTATCTATTTGTTATGGTCGCGATCACGGGCTTTGGCGTGTTGGGATCCGGTTCCCACGCGGTCGCCTCGGTCCCGGTACCGGCACCAACCCCCGCAATTGCCTCGATTTTGCCGGCCGACGGCGCGGTGGTGGGAATTGCACACCCGGTCGTCGTGAAATTCACCGCGCCGGTGACCGACCGGTCCGCCGTGGAACGCTCCATCCACGTGGCCTCCCCTAGCAACATCACCGGACACTTCGAGTGGCCCGAAAACAACGTCGTGCAATGGGTTCCGAACCAGTATTGGCCTGCCCACAGCCACGTTTCGGTGGGCGTGCAGGAGCTGACAACGGGCTTCGACACCGGTGACGCATTCCTGGGGGTGGCCAGCCTCTCCGCGCACACCTTCACCGTGAGCAGGGACGGGGAAATTCTGCGCACGATGCCCGCCTCGATGGGTAAGCCCAGCCGCCCGACGCCGATCGGTAACTTCACCGCCCTCGAGAAACAACGCAGCGTCGTGATGGACTCGCGGACGATCGGTATCCCGCTGAGTTCGCCCGAGGGATACAAGATCACCGCCCAGTACGCGGTCCGCGTCACCTGGAGCGGTGTGTACGTGCACTCGGCACCCTGGTCCGTCGACTCGCAGGGCCACGCCAACGTCAGCCACGGATGCATCAACCTGAGCCCGGACAACGCCGCGTGGTACTTCAACAACGTCAACGTCGGCG
The DNA here is from genome assembly GCF_059812735.1 of Mycobacterium sp. NGS40. NCBI lineage: Bacteria > Bacillati > Actinomycetota > Actinomycetes > Mycobacteriales > Mycobacteriaceae > Mycobacterium > Mycobacterium sp. NGS40. The sequence continues at coordinate 178,416 of NZ_JCALDG010000003.1, read as the reverse complement.
ATCCCATTCAGGTCGTCGCGTAACCATTTCGGGCCCCGGTGGAGGGCCTCGAGCTGGGTGTGGCCACGGTCACAGTGACCGGGTGGAAGACTCGTAGCGGGCCGACGGTTTGCGCTAGAGAGTCGTCCGAACGAGAGCCTGGGGCTGGTCATGACTATTGATGCGAAGCGCGACAACGGCACCAGCGCGAGTGTGACGACCACCCCACGAGAACGAGTGGCCGAGCGCATCAGGCGTGTGGTGGCGACCGACGAGCAATATCAATACGCCAGGCCGGATCTCGCGCTGCAGGCCGCGGCCCGCCGGCCCGGTCTTCGGCTTCCGCAGATCCTGGAGACGTTCGTCGAAGGCTACGGCGACCGTCCCGCATTGGGATGGCGCGCTCGCGAGCTGAGCACCGATCCTACGACCGGCCGCACCACCACTCGGCTGCTCCCCCGATTCGACACGATCAGCTACCGCGATCTGTGGGCCAACGTGCGCGCCGTCGCCACGGCGTGGCGGCGCGACGAGGCCACCCCGGTGGCGCCGGGGGACGTGGTCGCGACTCTCGGTTTCGCGAGCCCCGAGTACTTGACGCTCGACCTGGTGACCGGCTACCTGGGCCTGGTGGCGGTGCCGCTGCAGCACAACGCAACGGCGACGCGGCTTCAGCCGATCGTCACCGAAATCGAACCCCAGGTGCTGGCCGCCGGGGCGGAGTATCTGGACCTCGCCGTCGAGGCCGCGCTGGGCAGCACATCGTTGCGGCGTCTGGTGGTCTTCGACTATCAGGCGGACATCGACGATCAGCGGGAGAACTTCCTGCGCGCGCAGGCGAAATTGGCCGAGGCCGGCATGGCGGTCACCGTCGAGACCTTCGACGAATTGGTCGAGCGTGGCCGTGCATTGCCACCGGAGCCGTCCTACACCGGCGAAACCGACGAGCGGCTGGCCATGATCATGTACACCTCGGGCAGCACCGGCCTGCCCAAAGGGGCGATGTACACCGAGCGCATGATCTTGAAGCTGTGGACCAACGAGCTCTACCCCGAATTCGCTGATGTACCGGTGTTCAACGTCAACTTCATGCCGCTGAACCACGTGGGCGGACGGATACCGCTGTCGTCGTCGTTCCAAGCCGGTGGCACCAGCTATTTCGTGCCGGAGAGTGACCTCTCCACATTGTTCGACGACTGGAACCTGGTGCGCCCGACGGAGATGGGCATGGTGCCGCGGGTGGTCGAGATGCTCTTCCAGCGTTACCAGAGCGCGGTGGAGCGCCTGATCGGTCAGGGTGCCGAACCCGAGGCTGCTGACGCGGCGGCGAAAGCCGAACTGCGCGAACAACTTCTGGGCGGTCGCGTGATCACCGCCTTCTCCACCACCGCACCGCTGGCCGCCGAGATGAAGACCTTCATCGAATCGTGTTTGGACACCCACGTGCTCGACGGCTACGGCTTGACCGAGGTGGGGATGGTATTCAAGGACGGTGTGGTGAGCCGGCCGCCGATCCTCGACTACAAACTGATCGACGTGCCCGAGCTGGGTTATTTCCACACCGACAAGCCGTACCCGCGCGGCGAGCTGCTGGTGAAGTCGCAGACCGCGTTCGGCGGGTATTTCAAACGCCCCGATGTGACGGCGAATGCGTTCGACCCCGACGGCTACTACCGCACCGGTGACGTGATGGCCGAAGTCGGACCGGATCGTCTGGTCTACGTCGACCGCCGCAACAACGTATTGAAGTTGGCGCAAGGCGAATTCGTCGCGGTGGCACGCCTGGAAGCCGTCTTCAGCAGCGCCGCGCTGGTGCGGCAGATCTTCGTGTACGGCAACAGCGAACGGCCTTACCTGGTGGCGGTCGTGGTCCCGACCCGGGAAGCCGAGCAACGATTCGCCGGCGATCCGGACGGCCTCAAGGCAGCGCTGAACGAATCCCTGCGCCGCACCGCCAAACTCGCCGAGCTGCAATCCTATGAAGTGCCCGCCGACTTCCTGGTCGACTCCGAGCCGTTCAGCGAGGACAACGGACTGCTGTCGGGGGTGGGAAAGTTGCTGCGCCCCAAGCTGAAAGAACACTACGGCGCACGACTGGAAGACCTCTACTCCGAGCTCGCCGCCACCCGCACCGCCGAGCTGCGCGCGCTGCGCGAAGGCGCGGCGGACCGCCCGGTCATCGACACGCTGACGCGCGCCGCCCAGGCGTTACTGGGCCTGCCCGGCGGTCCGCCGCAACCGCATACCCAGTTCCTGGAGCTGGGCGGTGACTCGCTGTCCGCCCTGACCTTCTCTAACCTGCTGCAGGACATCTTCGATGTGCAAGTGCCGGTGGGGCAGATCATCAGCCCGGCGTCCGACTTGCGTCAACTCGCGGAATATGTGGAATCCGAACGTGAATCCGGCGCCAAGCGACCCACCTTCTCGACCGTGCATGGCCGCGGCGCCAGCGAAGTTCGCGCGTCCGAACTCACTCTCGACAAGTTCATCGACGCCGCCACCCTGAACGCGGCCCCAAAGCTGCCGCACGCCACCGGCACGCCGCATACGGTGCTGCTCACCGGCGCCAACGGCTATCTGGGTCGCTTCCTCACCTTGGAATGGCTTGAGCGGCTTGCCGATAGAGGCGGAAAGCTCATCACCGTCATCCGCGGCACCGACACCGAAGCCGCCGCCAAACGCCTGGAGGCTGTTTTCGACAGTGGTGATCCGGGACTACTGAAGCGGTACCGAACGCTGGCCGCCGATCATCTCGAAGTCATCGTCGGCGACATCTCCGAACCGAATCTTGGTTTGGACCAAGCGACTTGGCTGCGCCTCGCCCAAGACGTCGAAATGATCGTGCACCCCGCGGCACTGGTCAACCACGTCCTGCCGTACGACCAGCTGTTCGGCCCGAATGTCGTGGGCACCGCCGAATTGATCCGGCTGGCAATCACGACACGCATCAAGCCGGTCACATACATGTCGACCGTTGCGGTGGCCATGTCGGTGGATCCCAGCGTGTTCGCCGAGGACGGCGACATCCGCGCCGTCAGCCCGGTACGTCCCGTCGACGACAGTTATGCGAACGGGTACGCGAACAGCAAGTGGGGCGGCGAGGTGCTGTTGCGGGAGGCGCACGACCTGTGCGGGTTGCCGGCCACGGTATTCCGGTCCGACATGATCCTCGCGCACAGCCAGTACGCGGGCCAGCTCAATGTCCCGGATGCGTTCACCCGGTTGATCTTCAGCTTGCTGGTGACCGGTATCGCGCCGTCGTCGTTCTATCAGACCGACCCGCAAGGAAACCGGGCGGTGGCGCACTACGACGGTCTGCCGGCCGACTTCGTGGCCGAGTCGGTGACCACGCTGGGCGAGCAGACGGCAGCGGCCGGAGAGTACCGGTCCTTCGACGTGATGAACCCGCACGACGACGGCATCTCGCTGGACGTCTTCGTGGACTGGCTGATCGCCGGTGGCAACGACATCCGTCGCATCGACGACCATGACGAATGGTTCGGGCGTTTCGAAACGGCGCTGCGGGCGCTGCCGGACAAACAGCGTCAGCACTCGGTGCTTGCGTTGCTCGACGTCTACCGCAAGCCCGAGGCACCGCTGCGTGGGGCGCCGGCGCCAACGGATGTGTTCCGCGGTGCGGTGCGGGCAGCGAAAATCGGTGCGGACAAAGACATTCCGCACTTGTCGGAGGGGCTGATCGAAAAATACGTCGCGGATCTGCGCCTGCTCGGGCTGGTGTAGCCCGAAAAGCTAACCGTGCAAACCGTTCTTGACCGCCGCGGCTTGCTTGCGGCCGACGTCGGTGGCAACCGCCGGGTCGACTGGGTCGTTGGGAGCGCTGTCGAATTCCAGGTTGACCAGCGCCCTGCCCTCGGTGAACAACAACACCGCGATCGCCTGCGAGTTATCCGGCGACGCGCCCGAGATCATCGCGCCGTTAGTGCCGACGTCGACGGGCTGCCACGGGCCGGTGACCTTCTTCGCGTAATTCGTCTTGGTGTTCTCCAGGGCGGCGGCCGCGATCGAGGGATCGGCGACGACCAGGATGGTGTCCCCGATACGCCGGCTGTTGTCCGCGTTGACGAACAGCTGGGCAACGCCGGTCGTGTTGTTGGAATTCAGCACCGGGGGTTGCGGCGCGGTGAAATCTCCGCCGATGTCACCGGGCTGGATCAGCAACGCACTGTAATCCGGGGGCGGTCCCGCCGGGGTGCTGGGTGCCGACGTAGTGCCGCTCCCGGATGGCGGGGCCGACGTCTTGCCGCAGCCGGTGATCGCGATGCCGACCACCATGGTGATGGCTACCCAACCGGTGACAGTCCTACGCGCGCGTCGCATGGGCATCCTTTCGGTCGAGAACAGGGTGGGCGCATATGAACATACGCCCAGTCGGCAGGGGCCTATCCTGGCCAGGGGCCGGGCGCAGGTTTCGATTCAACTGGGTGAGGAGATCGAGATGACGGCTACGGTGGCGCGGGCGGTACGGTTCGACCGGTACGGGGGCCGTGACGTGCTGTACGTGGAAGATATCGACATGCCGGCACCCGGACAGGGTGAAGTCGTTGTCGAGGTTCGCGCCGCCGGCATCAATCCCGGCGAGGCCGCGATCCGATCGGGCGCGATGCACGAGATGTTCCCCGCCACGTTTCCGTCCGGGCAAGGCAGCGACCTCGCCGGTGTCGTAACGGCAACCGGTCCGGGGGTCACCGAGTTCACCGTGGGCGACGAGGTGCTGGGGTTCAGCTTCCGGCGATCGAGCCATGCCACCCACACCGCCGTCGGGGTGGATCAGTTGATCCGCAAGCCTGCGCAATTGAGTTGGGAGGCAGCGGGTTCGCTCTATGTCGTCGGTGCGACCGCCTACGCTGCTGTGCGCGCGGTCGCACCGCAGCCGGGCGAGACCGTCGCCGTGTCGGCGGCGGCCGGCGGTGTCGGCAGTCTCGTCGTCCAGCTGTTGGTCCGGCACCAGGCGCGCGTGCTCGGCATCGCCGGCGAGGGCAACGCCGAATGGCTGCGGGCGCACGGCGTCGTTCCGATCGGCTACGGCGGTGATTTTCAAGTGTTGGCCGAGCGGCTGCGCGAGGCGGCGCCTAACGGGATCGACGCGTTCATCGACCTATTCGGCCCGGATTACGTCCAGCTCGCCGTGGATCTCGGGGTGTCACCGCAACGCATCGACACGATCATCTCCTTCCAGAAGGCCGGCGAAGTCGGCGCCAAGACCGAAGGCAGCACCGACGCGTCGACTGCGGAAGTGCTCACCGAGGTCGCCGATCTCGTCGCCGGCGGCGCCGTCGATTTCGACATCGCGGCGACGTTCCCGATGGATCGGGTGGCTGACGCCTTCGAGGAACTCGAGCGCCGGCACACACACGGCAAAATCGTTCTGCTGCCCAATGGTTCGCCGTAGTTGTCAGCCGACGCCAACCTCCACGATCTTGACGATCACGAATATGACGGCCAGCACCAGGTAACCGCGCAGGATCAACAGCCCGGTCCGGCGAATCGGCGAAAGAGCGGGGCGGGCAAGAGAGCTCAGCTCTGGCGTAAGCCAAGACTGCTGTTCCTGCCGACGCAGGGCCCGGCTTTCGGCACGACCTACTGGCGAGGCCAGTTTGGCCGCGCGAGTGTCGCTGTACCACTGGTCGCCGATGATCGCCACCGCGCCGCACACCACGCCGACCGCCGCACCGGCCGCCAGCCCTGCCTCGAGAGCTGCCGTGGACAGATCCGGGAAGAACGTGGCCGCCGTCAGCGCCAGCGACAGCAGCACCAGTGCCCACACGATGGCCCAGGCAACGACGTTCTGCCGCAACGTGTTTACCCACGGTCCCAGGATCGCCCGATCATTGCAGAGCAAGACCAGGAACACGGTCGCCGACGGTAACAGGATGCCGGCCAGCGCCTGCACACCCTGGGTAACCAGCCCGAGGATGTGATCCGGACTGAACGCCACCGCGGCCGACGCCCCGAGCAGCAGGGCATACCCTCCGTAAAATAATGGCGCCTCGCTGATTTTCCAGTGCAGCGAATGCCGCTTGCCCATCGCGTCGCCGATGGCATAGGTGGTGGCCAGCCCGATCGCATTGGCACCGATCAACGAGCCATCGAGAAGAATGATCGCGAACAGCACGCCGACGGGGTGGCGCAGCCCTTTTGCGACCGCACCGGCATCGGTGAAGCTGCCGGTTGCGGTCAGACCAAAGGCGGTGACTGCCATCAACGCCGTCGCACCGACAATGACCACGACGATACCGATGATCAAATCCGCTCGTGCATAGGGAATCCAGCGTGCCGTGATGCGCTTGTCAACCACGTTGGACTGTTGGAAGAACAGCTGCCATGGCGCCACCGTGGTCCCCACGATCGCGATGATCAACAGCAGGACGCCTGCGTTCAGTCCGCCCGGGAACTGTGGAACAAGACCGCCGACAGCCACTTTCGGACTCGGATGCACCATCAGCACCATCGGGAGCATCACAACGTTCACGGCGATCAGCAGGAACATCAGCCCTTCCCAGCGCCGGAACGAGCCGCCGGCGACCACGGCGAACAGTAGTACCGCGGCGGCGGGGATCGCGACGATCTTCGGACAGCCCAGGAATCCCAACGCCAGGGCGACACCGATGAATTCGGTGACGATCGTCAGGGCGTTCAGGACCAGCAGATCGCCGACGCTGAATGCGCCCCAAAACTTTCCGAAACGCTCAAAGATCAGGCGTGCGTGACCGACTCGCGCTACCGCACCCAGGCGCAGCACCATCTCCTGGTTCACGTACAGCACCGGAATCAGCAAAGCCAACGTCCACAACAGGTTCATCCCGTAGTCCTGGCCCGCTTGCGCGTACGTCGCGACGCCGCCGGCGTCGTTGTCGCCCACCATGACGATCAATCCGGGTCCGGTGATCACCAGCAGGGTGCGTAACCGCCGCCACCGGCCGCCCAACGCACCGGCGTCATCGCGCTTGATGCGGCCGAACGCTCCGACGATGTCGCCGGTGTGCGCGGAATCCAGCGCGGCCTGCGGACGGGTGGAAGTCAACGTCATGTCGTTCTCGCTATCTCGAAGTCGGGCTACAAAAGTCGGGTGTTCGACGCGCCCCAGCGGCGGGCTACCAACCCCCCGCCCGCCGCTGGGGACCGCTGGCGGAACACATCACCGGTGGTCTTTCCCACCGCCCGGTGACTGTCCGCCGGGCGCGGACGAGAGCACGGCGATCGGTGTCAGCGACACATACAGGTTCGCCCGCTCTTCGGGCGTCGGGATGTGCATGGCGCACAACCTGTTTGTCAGCAGCCGACCCGCACGCAGCATCGACCGTCCGCGCAACCTTCCAAGACCGCGAATACGGTCCGCAACAACAAAAGTCATGGTCTTCCCCTGTCGGAAGCCCGATCGGATCGCCGGCACGCCAAATACATCCCGCATTCGCCGCCGTCAATACGGTTGCGGAACAGCCAATTTGAGCTGCGTCAGCAGAAAGAAATGCCGGAACCGGATCGGTTCAAGATGGATTTCGGATAGCAACTATCGCCGGGACTCATCTCGCCCTCACCTCCTCACGGCCATGACACGCGCGGGTGTCCACGTTTCACACGCGGGAGAGGTACGAATGCCGGGCCATGAGCCCGCCGGCCGCACCCCTCTCGTCGGAGCTTCGGCACTGCACGGCGTATCTGGATCGACCGATGGTCGCGACCCGCTGCGCTTCGCCGCGCTTGCGATCGCTCCTCGTCCAGAAGCCACTTGGGCTCAACCCTTGTGTCCGGGAAGAGCTGTCCTGACCCGGGGCGTCTCTCGACGTTCGGGGTCAGTGGCCTGTGTCCGTGCAGACGCCTCACCTACCGAGGTGCTTGCCCAACCATGCTGGCACTGCCACCCGCTGCTCGTCAAACCCCTTTTGTCGCAACTGCGACGATCCGTGTTCTGGGTCACACGCCGGAGCATGCGGTCACCGCCCGGGCAAAAGTCGCCGAGGCATACCCTCGAGGGCATGGCGACAACCTTGCAAGACCCTCGCGTCGAGAGCGTGCTCGACCGGATGTACACAGAGACGAAGAACCAGATGTCACTGCTGCGTGAGCGGCAAGGTCAGCTCGAGCGCCCGATGACCACCGCCGAACGCACCGAGGCGATGAGCGAGTTCTACATCCCGGTGACGCCGGACGCCGGCCGGCTGCTGTACGCACTGGTTCGCGCGACCCGTCCGATAACGGTGGTCGAGTTCGGAATGTCGTTCGGTATCTCGGCCATTCATCTCGCGGCGGCCGTCCGCGACAACGGCGTGGGGCGCGTGGTGACCACGGAGCTCAGCGCCAGCAAGATTGCCGCCGCGAAGAAGACGTTCGCCGAGACCGGCTTGGACGACGTGATCACCATTCTCGAAGGCGATGCGTTGACCACGCTGGTGGACCAAGACGGGCCGATCGAATTCGTCTTGCTGGACGGCTGGAAGGATCTCTATCTTCCGGTGCTCAAATTGCTCGAACCCCGGCTCACCACAGGCGCTTTGGTGATCGCCGACAACGCCAGCGCGCCCGACATGGCGCCGTATCTCGACCGCGTGCGCGACCCCGTTAACGGCTACACCAGCTTCAATTTCCTGGTCCGGGAAAGCGACAGCATGGAAGTCAGCTGCCGAACCAACGATTAAGCGCCTACCGCAACGACTCTTCGAGCCACGGCGTCAGCCACTTGACCCCTTCCGGGGTCAAGTGCACACCGTCACTGCGCACCTTGATGCCGTCGACCTTGGCGGTGTAAACGCCGTCGGGGCAAAGCTTTTTGTTCAGGTCAAGGATCTCAACGCCGCTGTGCTGCGCAACGGTTTTGCGCAGCATGGCATTCCACTGATTGACTCGGTCCGGCTGGTCCTCGGGATACAAGCGGCCGTCCGGCTTCTCGCCGCCCCGGCTGTACGGCACCGTGGCAACCACTACCCGAACCCCGCTGGCGCTCACGATATTGAGTGCTCGCTCCAGCTCGGCGTTGAGATACGCGTCGAATGTCGGGTCACCGATGTGGGTCCACTGCCCCTCGTTGACCCGGTCCACGGTCTCCCAGCGACCGACGATCAGGAGCGCGATGTCCGGCTGGTCCTGACTGATCTGCGCTGCCCATCTACTCGGCCACGTATCGCATTCGGCTCGCTGATCCAGGGTCTGGCCGATGTACCGGTATGGCGTGCCGCGAACCAGGCTGCACCCGATGACCGTGTGGTCGAGGAACGCGAATCCGGGTGTCGGGGGCAGGAAGTGCATCCAGGTCCACCCGATCGAATCACCGAAGACCGAAACGGTGAACGGCCGGTTGGGGTTTCGCGGCCCGACCGGACGGCTGCCACCCGGCGGGGCGTTCGACACCGCGGCGACCGCCGAAACGCCCGGGGGCAGGCCGGTCTCGCGCAGACCGGTTCCGGTGCCGACCGGAATCAGCAGCAGCGTGATCGCCGCGGCGCTGGCCACGGTGGCAGCGGCCAGTGGCAGCAGCGCCACCCGGGCCGGTCGCCAGCGCCGGACGGGTTGTTCGATCAGCCAATACGACGCGGCGGCCACCGCCAGCGTGAGCCCGCACCGGGCGGCGAACAACGGCAGCCCCGACCATCCGGTGCGCTCGCCGTTGAGCGCCAGAAAGATTGGCCAATGCCAAAGATAGATGCCGTAGGAGATGGTGCCCAGCCAGACCAGTGGTGGCGCGGCGAGAATGCGGGCGACCAGGCCGCGCTGCTCCAACGCCACCGGGGCGACCACGAAGACCGCCGCGATCGCGACACCGATCAGCAAGCCGTGCCGGAAATCACCGACAGTGCCCGTCGCGAAGTGCGCCGCCGCCGCCAGGCCCGCCACTCCGATCATCGGCAGCAACCGGGCGACCCGCCGCCCCCAGCGACTGCGGATCATGCACCAGCCGCGGTTCAACGACGGCCAATCCCGCACCAGCAGAGCCGCCGCCGCGGAACCGACCAGCAACGCCTGCGCGCGCGTGTCGGTGCCGAAGTAGATGCGATCACGCGTGGCGCCGGAGACGAACACGATCGCTGCCGCCGCGGAAGCCAGCGCACCCAGCGTGGCGATCAGGAAGATGGCGAAGCGCACATCGCCGACCGTGGCCCGCATGAAGTAGCGCTTGGCCCGCGCGGCCAGCAGCAGGGTGACCACGATCAGCAGGACCGGCCAGACGAAGTAGTACTGCTCCTCGACGCCGAGCGACCAGGCGTGCTGCAGCGGCGACGGCGGCGCACCCTGGGTGAAGTAGTCGGTTTTCTGCGCGACGAAACGCCAGTTCGCCACCCATAAGAACGCCGCGATCGCGTCGTCGCGTAACCCGGTAAGAGCTTGAGCGGGAAGCAGTTCGCGGGCCGCGCCGACGGCCAGCACCATCAACACCAGCGCCGGAAGCAGCCGGCGGGCCCGGCGAATCCAGAACCCGGTGAGGTCGATGCGGCCGGTACGCCCGAGCTCGTCGAGCAATAACGAGGTGATCAGGAATCCGCTGAGCACGAAGAAGACGTCGACGCCCAGAAACCCGCCGCTCACGCCGGGGATGCCACCGTGGTCCGCGAGCACCAGGGCGACCGCTACCGCGCGCAGTCCGTCGAGTGCGGGAATGCCGCTGCGCTGCTCGGGTTTATCCCATATCGCCAGCCGGCCGACACGACGTACGGGGTCTACCCACCGCTTCTGCCCAGCAGAACTTGCCGGTGCGGAGTCAGTTCCGTCCGGCTCAGTGCCCGCTTTTAACGCGCCCTGACCACTGCGGTGCCCGGCGCGGTAGTTGCTGCCGATACGTCGTGCCCCTCCTCTTGATTTCAGCAAGCTTAGGGGCGACCGCGTCGGATACGGCGCAGACACGCGCCGGATTTCGGCGGTGGTGTGCGCGGTTTTCGGCCTAGAGTGTTAGGCCTTGTCAGGGGCCTTCTAGGGGGAATAGCCCAGGGTGCTCTTGACTTCCAGGTACTCGTGGAAGCCGAACTCGCTCCACTCACGGCCGTTGCCGCTGCGCTTGTAGCCGCCGAAGGGCGCGTTCATGTCGAAGGCGTGGTTGATTGTCACCCAACCGGCGCGAATCTTGCGGGCGACGTCACGTGCCTTGTCGAGGTCGGCTCCTGAGACGAATCCCGCCAGCCCGTATTCGGTGTCGTTGGCGATCTCGACGGCCTGGTCCAGGTCGTCGTAACCGAGAATGCACAGCACCGGCCCGAAGATCTCTTCGCGTGCGATCGTCATGTCGTTGGTGACGTGCGCGAAAACCGTCGGCTTGACGTAGTAACCCTGGTCCAGCCCGTCCGGCCGGCCCGGGCCTCCCACCACCACGGTCGCGCCCTCGTCGACGCCCCGCTGGATCAGCCGTTGTACCTTGTCGAACTGAGTCTTCGACGCCACCGGCCCGATCGTCGTCCCTGCATCTGGATGGCCCACCGTGACCTGCTCAGCGGCCTCCCGCGCGATGGAGATCGCTTCGGCCATACGCGAGTTGGGCACCAGCATGCGCGTCGGTGCGTTACAGCTCTGCCCGGAGTTCGGCATCATGTTGGCCACACCGGCGCGGACACCGTCGGCGAAGCCGCTGTCGTCGAGCACGATGTTGGGGCTCTTGCCACCCAGCTCCTGGGTCACTCGTTTGACGGTCGGGGCGGCGAGCTTGGCCACCTCGATACCGGCGCGGGTGGATCCGGTGAACGACACCATGTCGATGTCGGGATGGCTGGCCAGGGCGACGCCCACGCCCGCACCGTCGCCGTTGATCAGGTTGAACACCCCGGGCGGCACGCCCGCGGCATCAAGGATCTCGGCGAAGATGTACGGCGAATACGGTGCTACCTCAGACGGTTTCAAGACGACGGTGCAGCCGGTCGCCAGCGCCGGGTACACCTTGACGGCGACCTGGTTTATCGGCCAGTTCCAGGGCGTGATCAGTCCGCAGACGCCGATCGGCTCCTTGGTGATCAGGCTGGCCCCTTTTTGTTCCTCGAACGCGAAGTGCTTTAACGCCTCGATGGCCGTGTTCAGGTGTCCGATCCCGAGGAAGACCTGTGGCCCCGCGGCCAGCGTCGCCGGCGCGCCGATTTCCTCGGTGACCGCCTCGGCGAGGTCGCTCGAGCGCTTCTGGTATTCGGCGAGGATGGCCCGCAACAGGTCCAGCCGCTGTTCGCGGCTGCTTTGCGACCAGCTCGCGAAGGCGTGCCGCGCGGCCAGGACCGCCACGTCGACGTCGGCCGCCGTACCCAGCGAGATCTGGCCGGACACCTGCTCGGTTGCCGGGTTTTCCACGTCAAACGGATTGGGCGCCAACGGCTCAACCCACTTGCCGTCGATGTAGAAGTTCAGGTATTCGCGCATGACATCATCCCTTTCTCGGCGAAGTGCGCTTACTGAGTGCCTTCGGCATACCAGGTCCGGAATCGGTCGTACTTGGGCATCTCCTCGGAGTTGGCCTTGGGGTCGATGCACACGTGCACAACACCGACTTTGCCACTGGCGTAGGCGCGAGCGATCGCAGGGCCGATCTCGGATTCCTTCTCCACGTACTCACCGTGGCAGCCGAAGCCCTCGGCGACCTTGTCCATCCGGACATCCTTGCTCCAGTGCACGCCGGGCTGCGGCGACGGCTGGGCGAAGGTGCGCTTGTACACGCCCACTTCCAAGCCCCACTGGTGGTCTACGCCCACCACGCATACCAGTGGAAGGTTCTGCCGCGCAGCGGTTTCCAACTCGGCTATATGGAAGAGGAACGCGGAGTCGCTGGTCAGCAGCATCACCGGTCGCTTACCGCCCTCGGCGACGGACGCTCCGATCGCGTAGGGCAATCCGGTGCCGAGGTGGCCGAAGTTCTGGTTCCAGATGACGTCGCGCGGCTTGGACTGCGAGTAGGTCCACTGAAAGATCACGGTCGCGCCGCCGTCGCGCACCATGATGCCATCCTCGAGTTCGTTGAACGCCTTGGTGGCCTCGACGACGTAGCGCGCCGGGTGGATCGGCGAACGTCCAGACGGTGCCGATTCCGCCACGTCCGCAAGCTCTTTCGCATCTTTTTCGATCAGGGCCGCCAGCGTGGGTGCGGGTTTGCGCGCAGCGTCCTTGAGTGCGGAGACCAGTTGCGGCACGACACCGCGCAGATCGCCGACCAGCGCCACGTCGACCGGGCGGTTGACGCCGATGGCGGTCGGATCCTGCTCGACCAGAACCCATTTGCGGCTCGCATCGTTGCCCGCCCAGTGCTGGGTGCGGCCGTAGTGCATCGGCTCACCGAGTTCGGTACCCAGCGCGACGCACAGGTCGGATTCCTCGACGGCGTCGTTGGCCGCGGGGGAGAACAAGTAGGGGAACGTCCGCTCCTGCAGTCCCGGAATGAACGAGGTGCCCCCGGAGGTCTGGATCACCGGGCAGGCCATCAGCTCGGCCAGCTCCCTGACCTGTTGTTGAGTACGGGTGGTGTGCACGGCGTGGCCGACCAACAGGACCGGGCTCCTGGCCTCGCGGATCAGCTTGACGGCCTCGATAACCTCGCGGGTGCCGGCGCCCTGGTTGACCAGCCGGTAGGTACTGGGCGGTGGCGCTTCGGCGACGTCGAGCTCCTCGAGGATGACGTGCGAGGGGAACTCGACGTAGGTCGGACCCGGGGTGCCGGACATCGCCTTGCGGATGGCCTCGTGAATGATCTCGTCGGTCTGGTCGGCGTATTCGATCGCGCTGCTGTACTTCACGGAGGCGGCGAAAAGCGGCTCCTGTTGCACGAATTGGATGCGGCCGCGGCGCACCCGGCGCTCGGTGACGCGGGCCCGCTGGCCGCCGAGGAAGATCACCGGCGAATTCTCCACGAGCGCACACTGGATCGCTCCGGCGATGTTGGCCATGCCCGGGCCGAGGGTGCCGATGCACAGTCCGGGGTTACCCGTCATCCGCGACGCCGCCTCGGCCATGAATCCCGCGCTCAGTTCGTGATGCGGGGCTACCACCGACCACCCGCGCGCGTCCGCCTCGGCGAACATGTGGACGAAGTTCGGGTCCGGGATGCCGAACAGGGTGTTGACGCCCTCGACCTCGAACAGGTCGAGGATCCGCTGGTAAACGGGGACGGTCATCGTTGGAAACTCCTCTGTTGGCAACACATTTCGTTGACTAAGCACTATCCCTGGTTCGCGTCGACGGCCAGGCCGATTTCGGCGAGCACTTCTTCGGTGTGGGCGCCGAGCTCCGGCGCGGGCCCCGCGACGCGACCCGGCGTCTGGGAGAACCAGGTGGGCACGCCCGGGAAACGCACCGGCCCATGCGGGGTGTCCACCGTCTCGAACATGCCGACGGCGGCCAGATGCGGATCGTCGAAGAGCGCGCCCGGGGTGTTCAGTGGCGCGGCCGGTATCTCGAGTCGGCGCAACAACGTCAGCCACTCCGCGGTGGAACGCTCTTTCATCGTCTCGGCGACCAGCCCGTAGATGGTGTCGATCTCGCGAGCACGTTGTTCCAGCGTCGAATACAGCTCGCTGGCCCACGGCGGCTGCACGGCCTGCATGAACGCGTTCCAGTGTTTGTCGTTGTAGATCAATGCGGCGATATAGCCATCGCTGGTGCGATACGGGCGGCGGTTGGGCGCCACGGTGCGCGGATACACCGCCGGCCCCAGCGGTGGGTCGAACATGGCACCGTTGGCGTGTTCGACGAGCATGAAAGCGGCCATGGTTTCGAACATGGCGACCTCGACCTCTTGGCCCTGTCCGGTGCGCTCGCGGTGGAACAACGCCATCGTCGTCGCGTACAGCGCCGTCAGCCCGGCGATCTTGTCGGCCATGATGGTGCCGACGTAATCGGCCTCACCGGTCAATTGCTCCTGCACCGCGGGCAGACCGCATTCGGCCTGAATCGTGTCGTCGTAGGCGGGACGGTCGCGATCGGGTCCGCGTCGCCCATACCCATAGCAATTGGTGTAGATAATCGCGGGATTGATCGCCGCGACATCGTCGTAGCCGAAGCCGAGCTTCGCGATTGCCTTGGCGCGCATCGAGTGGATGAATACGTCAGCGGTCTCGACGAGAGTGCGCAGCGCATCAGCTCCCGCCTCGGTCTGCAGGTCCAGCACGACGCTGCGCTTGCCGCGGTTGACATTGACGAATACCCCGCTCATGCCGGGCGCCGGCCCCACCGAGATGTAGCGGGTGTTATCCCCTTGGGGTGGTTCGACTTTGATGACATCGGCACCCATGTCCGCCAATATCTGCGTGCAGTAGGGTCCCATCACCATTGCGGTGAGATCGACCACGCGCACCCCGGTCATCGGGCCCGTCGGGCTAGCCACGAAGCGCTCCCTGGTGTCTTATCTCGCCGAGTGTGGGCCGTATGCCCGAAAACCAGCCGCATTGTGTACCTAAGCCACACGCTCGACGCGGCGGTGGGCCCGTCGGGTTAGCCATGGAGCGCTCCTTGGTCGTTTGACCTCTGAGCCAGGTCGAAGCTGTAGCGAATGTGCTCGTTGTGGCCGTCCGGAGCGACCGGAAAGATCAGCGGCGCTTCGACGTAACGGATCGCGTCCAGATGGCTCCCGACGTCCTCGATCGTCCATGCTGGCCGGCATACGCCCGGGCTTTCCGCGATGACCGCGCGGGCCACCCGCCCCGCCAGCGCGATGAACAGTTCACCGGTCACCGAGCACGACTCGTGCGCAAGCCAACCCACCACGGGTGCAACAAGTTCCGCACCCATCGGTGGATAGGCCGAGGTGTCGATACCCTCGGCCATGCGTGTCACCGCGGCCGGCACGATCACGTTGCACCGCACGCCCTCGGCGGCGCCCTCCAGCGCGGCGACGTTGGACAATCCGATGACCCCAGCCTTGGCGGCGGCATAGTTGGCCACCTTGTGGTTTCCGTACAGGCCCCCGATCGACGACGTCAGCACGATGCGGCCGTAGCCCGCCGCGCACATGAGCGGAAACGCCGGCCGCACCACGTGGAACGCGCCGCGCAGATGCACGTCGAGGACGGCGTCGAAGTCCTCGTAGCTCATCTCCTTCAGCGAATCGCGCCGGACGTTGCCGGCGTTGTGCACCAAAACATCGATGCGGCCATAGTTTTCGAGCGCGGTCGCGATGATCACCTCGCCGCCTTCTCGGGTCGCAACCGACGCGCTGCACGCGACTGCCGTTCCCCCGACCGCGGTGATCTCTTCTACCACCCGTTCGGCCGGACCGGCATCGACCCCCGCGCCGTCGAGGCTGCCACCGGCGTCGTTGACCACCACCTTCGCTCCGCGCGCGGCCAGCAGTTGCGCGTAGGCGCGGCCCAACCCGCGGCCTGCTCCGGTCACCACGGCCACGCGGTCGTCGAATCGCAACTCGCTCATGAAAGCTCGAGACCTGCTAGATCACCCTCGTTGCGCCACTCGGCGATCAGCTCGCCGAAGGCATAGAAACCCGGCGAGTAGAAATCACCGAGGAACGCACCATTGTCCTTGGCGCCACCCTGACCCTCGTTGTTGTAATAACCAGGCGTGCAGGCCATCTCGAAAGCGGAGTTGTCGATCGCGAGTTCACCGACCGTATTGACCCAACCGTCTTGGCCCTCTTGACTAGGTTCGACGGTGGTAGCGCCGCGTTTCTGCGCCTCGGCGATGATGTAAGCAATGTGCTCGGCCTGTTGCTCGAACATCGCGGTGGTGTTGGCCGAAACGCCGCCCTGGATGAAACCGGTGAAGAACTGGTTGGGGAATCCGCGAGTGGTCATGCCGTGCAGCGTCTGGTACCTGTCGCGCCAGTAATCGAACAGCGACAGCCCGTCGCGGCCCTCGATGATGTCGACCGCGAAGCGGCGACTAATCTCCGTGGAGATCTCGAACCCACTGGCGAACACGACGCAATCGACCTCGTACTCAACACCGTTCGCGACAATGCCCTTCTCCGTCAGACGCTCCACGCCCTTGGATTCCGACACGTCCACCAACGTGACATTGGGCAGGTTGAACGCCGGCAGGTACGTCTCGCTCGAACACGGCCGCTTGCACATGAAGCGGTAGTACGGCTTGAGCGCCTCGGCGGTGTCGGGATCGTCAACCAGCGCGGCCACGCGGTTCCGCAGCCGCTCCATGATCTTGTAGTCCTCTTCCTCCCGGATGCGCATGATCTCCTCGATCCCGAGCGAGGCGGGATCCGGGCTGGCGGCAATCCGCGCGGTCATGTTGCGGCCCAATTCGGTCCAGAAGTCACACACTAAATCCGGTTCGCCGAAGACCACCCCGACAAACGGTGACCAGTTGTGGAAATTGCGCTTACGCTCCTCCTGCCAACCGGGCTGCAGGGTCGCCGCCCAGGCCGGATCGGTGGGCGTGTTGGCGCGCATGTCCACCGACGACGGGGTGCGCTGGAACACGAACAGTTGCTTGGCATCCCGGCCGAGATGCGGCACCAGCTGAACGCCGGTGGCACCGGTGCCGATGAGTGCCACACGCTTGTCGGCGAGCTTGTGCAGACCACCGTTGGCATCGCCCCCGGTGTAGTCGTAGTCCCAGCGTGCCGAATGGAATGCGTGGCCGCCTGCGGCCAGGTACTCCTTGATGCCGGGGATGCCGGGCAACTTCGGCTTGTTGTACGAGCCCTGCGCCATCACCACGAACCGCGCGCGGATGTCGTCACCGCGGTTGGTGGTCAGCCGCCAGCGCTTGGTCTCCTCGTTCCAGCGCATGGTCTCGACCTGGGTGGAGAAGATCGCGCCGTCGTAGAGGTCGAAGTGTTTGCCCATGGCCTGGCAATGCCCAAAGATCTCGGCGCCGTCGGCGAACTTCTTGCTCGGCAGGAAGTCGAGTTCCTCAAGCATCGGGACGTAGCAGTAGGCGTCATTGTCGCACTGAATGCCGGGGAAGCGGTTCCAGTACCACACACCGCCGAAGTCCCCGGCCATATCGATGACCCGAACATCTTGCACGCCTGCCTTTTTCAGGTAAGCGCCGGATAATAACCCGGCAAAGCCGCCGCCGAGCACCACGACCTCGATGTCCGCATCGATCGGGGGGCGGTCGGCCACCGGGGTGTACGGGTCTACCTCGTAGAGGTCCGCCAGGTCGTCGTCGAGTTCGAGATACTGCGCGCCGCCGTCGGTGCGCAGGCGCTTCTCGCGCTCCTGGGCGTACTTGGCCCGCGTCGCGTCGATGTCGACGTCCTGCGGCACCTCGGTGGGCCCGCAACCGTCTTGGTGCTCTTCCGTGCCGGGGGTCATGCCCGTGGGCGCTCCTTACCTGAAAGCTCCTGGGGCTCACCGGCACCCATGTACCTCGACAATTGATAGTGCAGATTGACCGTGCTGCGTTCCCGGTATGGGTTGGGCTTGGTGCCCGGGAAGCCCAGCGATTTCATGCCCTGCTGGACGGCGGCCATATTGGCGAAGTCCTGCGGAAGCACCGACCGCCATCTCGGGTCGCCGACCGGTGTGTACTCCCACTGCGTCTGCGGCTCTTGACCTTTCGGGTAGAGCTCGAAGACCGACACCTCAAAGATGCACTTGTCCGGGTGGTAGCTGGGGTGCGGCCGTGCGCCGTAGCACAGCGCGACCGTCAGGCCCTGCCCGATCTGGAAGTTCGGGAAGATCTGCCACGCGGTGCCGGCCTGTCCGAGGATGTCGGACGGAATCGTCGGCCAGATCACGCCTCGGGCCTCGTCGTCGCGGCGCGCCGAAGCCAGCCAATGTTCGAGGACCTTGTCGGCCGGGGTGCCCTCGGGCAGTTCGTCGACCAGCCGTTTGGCGGCGTTCACCAGCGTCTCGGTGGTGGAGGTGTTGGTTTCCTCCATCGTGTAGATCTGCATCTGCGCCGTTGACACCCGGGGATCGGCGCCGGTGCCGAGGCGGATTTTGGACTTGGTCGCCGCGAGGTCGTCCGGGGCGTCATAGCCGATGTTGCTGTGCTTGCCTTGTGCTTTCGCCCAGCCCTTGAACTCGCCGAACTGGTTGAACTCGGGATGCGTGGTGTAGACGTGGTAGGTCTCGTTGAACGCCTCCAGCGCGACCTTCCAGTTGCAGTCGAATTCCACCCACTTGCGCCATTTGTAGCGCATGTTTTCCAGGCCGAACGGGTCGAGGATCTTCGCGGCCGGAAACAGGTAGTCAGCCAGCGGCTCGCAGTCGGGATCCATGTTGATCCACAACCAGCCGCCCCAGGTGTCGACCCGGACCGGCCGCAGGTGGGTGTTGTCGGGCGTGAGCGCTTCCTGCCAGTCCTGCTGTTCGCGGATATGCGTGCACGCGCCGTCGAGGCCATAGGTCCAGCCGTGGAAGCCGCAGACGAACGACTTTCGGGTGCGAGCGCAGGCGTTCTTGGCGCCCTCTGGGGTGTCGATCAGCCGGCGGCCACGGTGCATGCAGACGTTATGGTGGGCGTGGAACTCGTCGCTCCCGGTGCGCACCACGATGATCGAGTCGTCAAGGATGTCGTAGGTGAGGTAACTGCCCACCTCGGGCAACTCTTCGACGCGGCCGGCCTGCTGCCAGACCCGGCGCCACAACTTATCACGCTCGGCGCGGGCATAGTCCTCGGAGATGTATGCCTCGACGCCGATGGTCATCGGTGTCGAAAGTTCTTCGGCCACAGTGTCTTTGGCCAGGTCGGTCATCACATCCTCCTAATCTCGGCGCGGAAGGATTCGTCCTTGAGGAACAGCGACGTGTTGTCGGCGCCGAGATGGGTCCACTTGAGGTCCAGGCCGCCGTCGACCAGCAGCGTCTGACCGGTGATATAGCTCGACATCTCGGACAGCAGGAACAGGACGGCGGCGGCCTGCTCTTCGGGCCGGCCACGCCGGCCCATCGCGATTGCCTGCCGGTCCCGCTCGGGGTCCTCATCGACATAAGTGCGCGACGCGGCGGTCTCGGTGACGCCGGGTGCCACCGCGTTCACCCGGATTCCCGAGTCCGCCAACTCGACGGCCATGGTCCGGGTCATCGCGACGATCGCGGCCTTGGCCGTCCCGTAGGCGATGTGAAACGGAGCGGTGTTCATGCCGCTGATCGAGGAGATCGACACGATCGACCCCGGCCGTCGCTGCGCGACTAGTTCGCGCGCCACGGCCTGGCTCATGAAGAACGCCGTTTCGAGATTGTCGGCGAAGATCTTGCGCCAATCGCTGCGCGTCACCCGCGTCGACGGCATCCACGTCGACGGCTGCGCGCCGCCGGCGACGTTGACCAGCCCATACAGGCTGCCCTCGGCGCGGCGCGCGTGATCGATCACCGTGGCGATGCCCTCGTCGCTGGCCGCGTCGGCCGCGACGGGCACCACGGGCAGCCCCTGGGCCGCCAGCGGCGAGACGTGCTCGTCAAGGTTTTCCTTCGACCGGCTGACCGCGATCACGGTGGCGCCGGCCCGGGCGGCCATGGTCGTGACGGTCGTGCCGATGCCGCCGCCGCCGGCACCGGAAACCACCACGACGCGGCCTTCCAATCCCAAGAGGCGCCCCAGAAGATCGTCCATGACCTGCTTTCGCCCGCCTTGGACGTGTCCTGTCGTCATCGTCCGCAGCCGGATCTCACACTCGATTTGTCCGGACAAAACATCGGATTCTGCCCGTTGGAGAACACTATTCCGATCGGCAGACTTGGCTGTCAAGGTCGAGCCGGGACGCTTACGCGGCTATTGTCTGGACTAAGACGAGTTGATAACGTCCAGCCCCAACGGCTGACGGAAGGATCTCGGCGAGTCAATGGCGATCTCAACGCGCACCTCGCGGTACCCGGCGACGCACCCGGTGGACGTCGCCGAAGGTTGGGAGCTCGAACGAGTCACCGCGCCCAGTCGGTTGTTCGGCGCCAACGGGTTGCGGACCGGCCCGGACGGTCGCATCTACATCGCCCAAGTCACCGGCAGTCAGATCAGCGCGCTGGATCACCGCACCGGGGAGCTTGTGACCGCCAGCCCCAAGGGCGGCGACATCGTGGCGCCCGACGACGTCGCATTCGACGCCAACGGCAACCTGTATGCGACCGAGGTGATGGACGGCCGGGTCAGCGTGCGCGACACCAGTGGCCGCACGCGGGTGCTGCGTGACGACGTGCCGTCGGCCAATGGCATCACCTTTCACCGGGGCCGGTTGTTCATCGGTGAATGCCGTGCGGGCGGACGGCTGCTGGAGTTCGACCTGGCGGGCGGACCGCCCCGGGTGCTGTTGGAGAACGTGCCCTCCCCCAACGCGATGGAGGTCGGCCCGGACGGCCTGCTGTATTTCCCGGTGATGGGCGCCAATGAAATCTGGCGCATCGACCCCGACGGCGGCGAACCACAATGTGTCGCGAGCGATCTCGGCGTGCCCGATTCGGTCAAATTCGACGCGCAGGGCCATATCGTTTCCACCCAGGTCGCCAGCGGTCAGGTGCTGCGCATCGATCCCCGCAACGGGGAACGGCAACTGCTCGCCCAGTTGAATCCCGGCCTGGACAACTGCACCTTCGTCGGCGAGCAGCTGTTCGTCTCCAACTTCACCGGCGAGATCACCGAGATATCGCCGCATGGCACCACGAGATCCGTGTTGGCCGGCGGACTCAACTGGCCGCTGGACCTCGCGGTCGGATACGACGGACAGCTCTACATCGCCGACGGCACATACTTTTACGTCGCGCTGCCCGACGGGTCATTGCAGACCGCGGGCATGCTGTTCAGCCCCGGCTATCCCGGATTCCTGCGCGGCGTTGTCGCCAGCGGGCCCGGCGAGTTCGTCGTCACGACCTCCGGCGGTCAGGTCAGCGTCTACCGGCCCGAGACGAACGAATCCGAGTTGCTGGCAGACGGTTTCGATCAGCTCTACGGTGTCGCGATGAGCCCCGACGGTGTGGTGTTTGCGGAGCTCGGTACCGGCCGGTTGCTGTCGCTGCGGTCCGGCGGTATCGAGGCGCTGGCCACCGACCTGCGTGAGCCGGTCGGCGTCACGATCGATGCCGACGGGACTTGTCTGGTCGCCGAGGCAGGTGCGGGCCGAGTGGTCAGGGTGAGCGGGTCGAAAATCGATACCGTTGTCACGGATCTACAACGCCCGCAAGGCATTCTGATACATGGCGGAGTTCTCTACGTCGTCGATGCCGGCGCTAAGGAGTTGATCGCGTTCGATCTGACCAGTAGCGCACGGCGCACGATCGCATCCGGGCTGCCGGTCGGTCCGCCGCCCGGCGTCACGCCCAAGCCGTTGCTAGGCATGCCGCCGTTTTCCGGACCGCAGGGCCCGTTCGCCGGGATCACCGCCGCGGCCGACGGGACGATCTACCTCTCGGCCGACGGCGACGGCAGCGTGCTGGCACTGCGCAAGGACGGCGGCTGATGCCCCAGATCATCGCGGGTGACCACCGCTACTTACAGATTGCACGCACGCTGCGCAAGGAGATCGTCGACGGCGTCTACCCGGTGGGCTCGCAGCTGCCGACCGAACACCAACTGTGCGAGCGCTTCGCGGTCAGCCGCTACACCGTCCGCGAAGCACTGCGCCGACTGCGCGAGGACAATCTGGTCGCATCCCGGCCGCGGGCCGGCACTCGGGTAGTGCCCCGGCCGGCATCGAGTTCCTATGCCCAGGACGCGATGTCGATCGACGATCTCCTCGCGTTCGCGGCCGGCGCGCAACTGACCATCGAATCCAACGCGATGGTGACGATCGACGAGGAGCTGGCCGCTGCGACCGGACTCGAGACCGGCACCCAGTGGCTATCGGTACGCGGCTATCGGCAAGCCGACGGCGCACCGGTGCCGATGTGCCGAACCGAGTACTACATCAACCGCGGTTTCGCCGCGGTCGGCAGGCTGCTGCAGCGCCATGCCGGCCCTATTTTCCCGCTGATCGAGGATCTGTTCGGCGTCAGTGTCGCCGCGTTGCATCAGGAGATCGCCGCCGTCTTGCTATCGCCGGAACTGGCCGACGGCCTGGGCGTCGAAGCGGGGACGGCTGCACTACAGATGCGCCGCACCTACACGACCTCAGACGGCGAGGTGGCTCAGGTGACGATCAACACTCACCTGTCGTCGAGGTTTCGGTACGCGATGACCATGCGTCGCGTCGCTGGTCAGGCCGGTTGAGGTGACCGCGCGGGCCCCGCAGGACACCACCGAGGCATACCGCCGCGGGCTCTGGGTGCGCACCACGCTGGCCGATTCGCTGCGCACCGCCGCCGAAATATCGCCGCAGCGAATAGTTTTGGTGGACAAGGACGTCCGGATGGATTGTGTCGCGCTTTACACGCAGGCCGGCGCGTTGGCAACCGCTCTGCTGTCGCGGATGCCGACGGGCAGCGTCGTGTCGTTCATGCTGCCGAATTGGCATGAGGCCGCTGTCATCTATCTGGCCGCGACGCTGGCCGGGATGGTGGTGAACCCGATCCTGCCGTCGTTGCGCGACCACGATCTGCTTTTCATCCTCGAAGACGCGGATGCCGCAATGATTTTCGTCCCGGGTCAATATGGCGGGCATGACTACGCGGCGATGCTCGACCGGGTGACGGCCGCGATGAGTCCGGCGCCGGCCGTGGTTGTGGTCCGCGGCGCCGGCCGTTCGCACACTCCCTACGCGGACCTGCTGGCGGAGCAGCCGGCACGGGATGTGGTGCTTCCCGAACTGGATCCCGATTCGGTGCGCATGATCCTCTACACCTCCGGCACCACGACCCGCCCGAAAGGCGTCCTGCACACTCATAATTCGATCCACGCCCTGATCTGTCAGATCCGTGACCACTGGATGATCGCGCCGGGCGACACGTTCCTGGTCCCGTCGCCGATCGCTCATATCGGTGGCTCTATCTATGCCTTCGAATGCCCGCTCCTGCTGGGGACGACCGCGGTGCTGATGGACCGGTGGGAATCGTCGGAGGCCGTCGCCCTGATGGACGCCGAGCGATGTACCCACATGGCCGGGGCCACGCCATTTCTGCAGCAACTGTTGTCTGCCGCCGAGCAAGCCGGGACCCGGCTGCCCGACTTGAAGGTGTTCATCTGCGGTGGCGCGTCGGTGTCGCCGGCGCTGATCCGCCGTGCCGCGACGTATTTCAGTCGTGCCGTGGTGACCCGGGTGTACGGGTGCACGGAAGTGCCCGTCACGACGGTCGGCGCTCCGGGGGCCGACGAAGCCGACTACGCGGCGGACACCGATGGCAGAGCCGGGATCGCGCGGATCAAGCTCGTCGCGCACCAGTCCGCACCTGCCGGTGACGGGGAAATCTGCGTGCGCGGACCGCAGATGCTGACCGGTTACCGCCACGGGCGCGACGACTCCTTCGATGCCGCAGGCTTTTTCCGCACCGGGGACCTCGGGCGCTGGGTAGACGACCGGTACCTGGTCGTGACCGGCCGAGCCAAGGATGTCATCATCCGCAGCGGCGAGAACATCTCGGCCAAGGAGGTCGAGGACCTGCTCGCCGACCACCCCGGCATCGCCGAGATCGCGGTCGTCGGGCTGCCCGACGAGCGCACCGGCGAGCGGGCGTGCGCGGTGATCGTTCCCGCCGACACCGCCGCCCCGGACGTCGCGAGCCTGCTTGCGCTGCTGGTGAGCAAGGGTGTCGCCAAGTTCAAGGCACCGGAGCAGGTCGTGATCACCGATGCCCTGCCGAAAAACGACGCGGGCAAGGTCCTCAAGCATCAGATCCGAGCGTCTTTGACCGCGGCGGGAACCGAGGATGAGTGAGATGCAGGTCGCAATCGTCACGGGAGCCAGCAGCGGTATCGGGTCGGGCTGCGCGACGAAACTCGCCGAGATGGGCATGGCGATCCTGGGCACAGGCCGCGACCCGGATCGGCTCGCCGCGCTCGAAAGGACGATCAACGATCCGGGTCGGGTAGCCACGCTCGCGGTCGACTTGACCGACGATGACGCACCGCGACGCATCGTGGATCTCGCGGTGCGGCGCTGGGGTCACATCGACTTCCTGATCAACAACGCCGGAGTGGGCAGCCCCAAACCGCTGCACGAGACCGACGACGAAACCCTGGACTACTTCTTGGGTTTGATGTTGCGGGCACCGTTTCGACTCGCACGCGAGGTGCTGCCGCACATGGCACCGGGCTCGGCGATCATCAACGTGACATCGACATTCGCCGTCGTCGGTGGCCTGCGCGGCGGCGCCTACTCCGCCGCCAAGGGCGGGCTGACCGCGCTGACCACCCACATCGCCTGCCAGTACGGCGCGTCGGGCATCCGCTGCAACGCCGTAGCGCCCGGGGTGACGGTGACACCGATGGTCGAGAAGCGGTTGCGGGACGAGCGATTCCGCAAAATCAACACCGAGATGACCCCGCATCAGCGGTTGGGCCGCATCGACGACATCGCCAGCACCGTGGCCTTCCTGTGCTCGCCGGGCGGAAGTTTCATCAACGGCCAGACGATCGTCGTGGACGGCGGGTGGAGTTCGACGAAGTATCTGTCGGACTTCGCGCTGGAATCACGGTGGACCGATTAATGAACCTGTTCGCGCTGCTCGATCAGGCTGCGAGCCGGTTCCCCGATCGCGGCGCCGTGTACTACGGAAGCCGCCGGATCCACACCTGGATTGAGCTGCGCGACCGGGTGTTACGGCTGGCGGCGTCGATCCGGCAGCAGCACGGCGCGGATGCGCGAATCGCGATCGCGACCCACAACTGCCCCGAGATCATCGAATTGATGTTCGCGATCTGGGCCGCCGAATGCGTCGTCGTCCCGGTCAACTTCAAGCTGCATCCGCTCGAGATGGCGCAAATTTTCCAGGATGCGGGCGTCGCGCAGGTGTTCGCCTCCACCAAGATCGGCGCCGACCTCGCGCCAATCACCACCACGCGCACGGAAATCATTGATTCCGAGGACTATTCACGACGGTTCAGAGCCAGTCCGTCGGCGCCGCCGCCGCACACCGACCCGGCCGCATTGGCGTGGCTGTTCTATACCAGCGGCACCACCGGGCGATCCAAGGGGGCGATGCTGTCGCACCGCAACCTCACGGCGATGTCCGTCGCACACCTCGCCGACATCGACGCTGTCGACGAGGACTGCAGCCTCGTGCACGCTGCGCCGATGTCGCACGGCTCCGGCCTCTATGTCCTGCCGTACGTGCTGCGCGCTGCCCGCCAGGTGGTGCCCGAATCGGGTTCCTACGACCCCGCGGAGTTCCTCGATCTCTGCGAACACCACCCGGCCGTCAGTGCGTTTCTGGCTCCGACGATGGTGCAACGACTGGTCGATACGGGCCGCGGCCGCCCGGCCAATCTCAAGATGATCATCTACGGCGGCGGGCCCATGTACGTCGAAAGCCTGCGCAGGGCGATCACGGCATTCGGCCCGATCTTCGCGCAGATCTACGGACAGGGCGAATCCCCGATGACGATCACCGGGTTACGCGGTCCCGATCACGATTGCGACGATGACGCGATTCTGGGTTCGGTCGGCTATGCGCGGTCGGGGATGGAGGTCGCGGTGCTGCGCGCGGACGGCGACCCGGCCCCACTCGGCGAAATCGGCGAAATCGTCTGCCGCGGCGACGCTGTCATGTCCGGATACTGGCGCAATCCCGACGCGACCGACGCCACGCTCAAAGACGGCTGGCTCTACACCGGCGACATGGGTTCATTCGACGCGCGCGGTTTTCTGACGCTGCGCGATCGGTCGAAAGATGTTGTCATCAGCGGCGGAAGCAACATCTACCCCCGCGAGGTGGAGGAGATGCTGCTCGAGCACCCCGGCGTCGCTGAGGCGTGCGTGGTCGGCACACCCGACGCCGAGTGGGGCGAGGTGGTGGTCGCGTTCATCGTCGGTGCGGTCGACCCGGCGGCCTTGGACGCACATCTATTGCGGCGCATCGCCCGCTTCAAGCGGCCCAAGCGTTACGAATTCGTCGACGAGCTACCGAAAAACAGCTACGGCAAGGTGCTCAAGCGGGAACTGCGCGCCAGCCTGGCGCAGTAAGCCGCAACGAAAGATCAAGGAGAACACAATGAAGTGTCGTGCCGCTGTGATTCGCGGAGTCGGCCAGGACTGGGAGATCAGCGAGATCGAGCTTGACCCGCCCCGCGCCGGTGAAGTCCTGGTGCGGATGGCCGTCGCCGGAATCTGCCACTCCGACGACCATCTGTACACCGGCGACGTGTTGCCGACCGCCGAGGTGCGGGCCGCGACGGGAATTCCGGAGCCGGACTGGTTCCCGATGATCGGCGGTCACGAGGGCGCCGGTGTCATCGAAGAAGTCGGACCGGGCGTGACAACGGTGCGGCCGGGCGATCGGGTGGCGATGTCGTTCATTCCCGCGTGCGGGGATTGCCGGTTCTGTGTGAACGGGCAGAGCTACATCTGCGATGCCGGCGCAAGTCTGTTCTCCCGAGAGATGCCGACCGACGGAACCTGCCGCCGGCATCTCGGCGACGAAAACCTGATGGCCTACGGTCAACTCGGCACGTTCGCCGAGTACGCGGTCCTGACGGAGAGATCCGTCATCAAGATCGACGACGCGGTCCCCTTCCATGCCGCCTCGCTCGTATCGTGCGGCGTCAGCACCGGCTGGGGCTCCGCGACGGTGACGGCCGGCACCCAACCCGGTGACACCGTGGTGGTCATCGGCACCGGTGGCGTCGGGATGAACGCCCTGCAGGGAGCGCGCGCCGCCGGCGCGAAATATGTCGTCGCAGTGGATCCCGTTGAATACAAGCGGGATTCGGCGAAGATCTTCGGTGCCACGCATGCCGCCGCCTCCGCCGAGGAGGCGACACCCCTGGTGAGCGACATCACCGCAGGTGTGATGGCCGACCGCGTCGTCTTGACCCCCGGCGTTCTGCACGTGGAGCTGATCCCCATGGCCATGAGGTTGCTTCGCAAGGGTGGGACCTGCGTGGTCACCGGCATCACCCCGTACACCGAGGCGATGGTTCCGCTGGTCCTGCAGGAGATGGTGCTCTCGGCCAAGCAACTCAAAGGAGCGCTGTACGGCGGCATGAATCCGCGCACCAGTGTGCCGCTGCTGTTGTCGATGTACCAGGCCGGCGCGGTGAAGCTCGACGAGTTGGTCACCCGGCACTATCAACTCGACGAGATCAACGAGGCGATGACGGATCTGCGCGAGGGCCGCAACATTCGCGGCGTGATCGACTTCGCCGGCGTCTAACCCTCCGTCGCTCGGGCGGATTCGAAATGCTCCCGGATGCCGGCCAGCATCTTGCGGTGCGCCTTGACGCCCTCGCGCCGGGTGATCGGGGCCAGTAACCGGGGCGCCGATATCCGGATCCGCTCGGTGAGCCGGGTGCCGACTATCGGCTCCTGGATCGGCTCGAAGCTCACCATTCCGCGCAGGCGCACCCCCGGGGATTGATCGGCCTCGGTGAGCACGTAGCCGCTATGGCGGACGTGCAGGCACGCCTGGTAAGTAATCTCCTTGGTGAAGGGCCCCAACGGAATTCGATCGACCACCCGGTAGGTCTGCCGGTAGCCATCCGGCGTTTCGCTGCGCTCGAGTGACTCCACCGACACGATCAGCGGGTGCACGAGTTTGACGCTGTCCAAATCCACGTAGAAGTCGCGCACCGCATCCGGCGGGGCGGGCACATCTTCTGACAGCGCGTGTTCGGAGTGCGCGGTCCACAAACTCATACCGAAGAACCTAGCCCTGCCACCGCGGCGCGCTTACCGTGGACCCAAGCAGCGAGCGGAGGCGACATGAGCACGCACGGTCAAGTGGTCGAGCGCTACCTGGAATGCCTGGCCGCTCACGACTGGCAGGGACTGGCCGACACGATCGCCGACGAAGGACTGACCCGGGAGGGCCCGTTCTGCGATGTCATTGAAGGCAAGGCGCACTACGTCGCCTACTTGCGCAAGGTATGCACCAATCTCGCGGGCCATCGGTTACACGTTGCGCGGGTCTCCCACGTCGACTCCCGGGTGTCCTACGCCGAGTTGTCCGAGACATTCGAGATCGATGACGTCGCGACGACGTGGCCCGAGTGCATCCTGTTCGAGCAAGACAACGACGGCCTGATCTCTCGGGTCAGCGTCTATTTCAAGCAGCGCCACGCCGACGTCACGTAGCGGTCTATTCCCTGATTCGCGGAATTGACCTAACGTGTCATGGATGGAGGCAGATGCAACTCCGGAGTCGGTTGCGGTCGAGAAATTGCACTCGGGCGACCCGATCACCGATTGTGGCCAGCGGTACATCGTTCTCGAATCAAAATCCCTCGGCGATAGCTGTGTCGTTCTCGAACTGGAGTCCCGGGTGGACCACCAGCTGCAGGTCATCGAGAAATCGTTCCCGGCCGGGTACCAGGTCGACAGGGCGCACCACCGAATTTTGTAGAACGAATTCACGCGTCGGAAAATAATGCGCGAGTAGCCGTTGGACGGCTACCGCGCATTCGTGTTATTCGCACTAATTCCGGGCAATTCGGGGACCCGTTTAGTCGCCGCGCGGCGGCCGCTGATCGGTGGGATCGTTGGGATCGGGTTCGCCGAACCATCGCGACGGTTGGTGCTGCCCGTAGGCGTCGTGCCAGTCCCACCACTCGTAGGGTGCCGACTGCGGGTAGCCCGGCGGCGAATCCTCCCACGCCTCCTGGCGCCCGAGCGCCGTCATGTCCAGGAAGCTCCACGTATTGCCCAGCACCTCGTCGCCCCGGTTGTTGATGAAGTAGGTGCGGAAGACCCGGTCGCGTTCATGGACGAACGCGTTTGTGCCGTGCCATTCGTGGACACCGAAGTCGACGTCAAAGCTGTCGGTGATCGTGTACCACGGCATCTGCCAGCCCATCCGCTCCTTGAGGCGCTCGATGTCGGGCTGGGGTGCCCGCGACACGAACACCAGGGTGGTGTCGCGGGCGTTGAGATGAGCAAGGTTCCCGATATGGTCGGCGATCATCGAGCAGCCGCGGCAGGCATGGTCGGGCCAACCGTGCACGTCGGGTCCGAAGAAGGCGCGATAGACGACGAGCTGACGCCGGCCTGCGAAGAGCGCCGGCAAGTTCACCATGCCGTCGGGCCCGTCAAATTGATACCGCGCCTGCACGGCCAGCCAGGGCATGCGCCGTCGCATCGCCGCCAGTGCATCGTGGGCCCGCAGCACCTCCTTCTCCTTGACCAGCAGTCGTTGATGCTCGGCCTCCCACTCCTGGGCCGACACGATTGGTGGTGTGTGCATTGCGTTGTCCGCCTTTCGATTTGGTGTCAGGACAGGGACGACAATCCCGACGCGGTGAGCAGATAGGCGCCGTGCTGTCCGGGCCCGGCACCGGCGATCGCCGATACCGACGTGCCGACCAGCTCGGCGGTCAGCGCGGGTCCGGTCGATGCGACGAAGGTGTCGAGATCGACGCCTTGCCGCTCGGCGTAAGCCGCCGCGGCCGCGGCGCCCAGCTCGGTGGCCGCCGTCAGGCGCGGCAGCACCGAAACGAAAGTGATCCCCAGCCCGGCCCGGTCCGACTCCCCAGCGGCATAGCTGCCGATGAATTTGACGGTCGATTTCGCGCCCGCGTATCCGCCCGACAGTGGCGACCCGTTGACCGCGGCGCCGCTGGACATCAGGATGACCGAGCTGCCCGGCGCCAGCGGGCGCTGCAGCGCGTAACGGGTCCAGTGAAACGCTTGTGCGACATCCACATTCCAGTTGGCGCTGAAGGTTTCCCAGCTGTGTTCCTGCAACGGGCTCATCCGCGGGGCAGACCCGGCGCACAACACCAGCGTGCGGGGCGTGTACTTGTCGATGAGCGCACTCGCCGTGGCCGGATCGGCGGCGTCGGCGACCACCGGGACGAAGGAGTCGCCGAGTTGCCCACGGACCTCGTCGAGCAGCGCGGCCGTGCGTGCGACGCCGACCACCTCGACACCGGCCCCGGTCAGCGCGGTCGCGATGGCGCGACCGAATCCCCGGCTCGCCCCGGTGACGATCGCGGTGCTGCCGGCAAGGTCGCCGGCGTGGGTTTGGTTATTCATGTCCGTTCTCGCTTCCTAACTGTCGCTGCCGGCGCTCGAGTGTGCGGCTGGCCGCACGTTGGGGCTTGAGTGTGCGGCTGGCCGCACGTTCGTGGAGATCACGCCGGCGTGGCTAGACATCCACTAGTCCAGATACGGCGCATCGACCGAATTCATCGCCGCGACACCGATGAATTTCGCCGGCTCGACGTCTCTACAGAAGGAGTAGGGTTTCGGCCCACCCGGCGAGATATAGGAGTGCGACCGTGCCGGCTCAGGAAGATTTCATCGAGCACGCGGCCCCGTATCGCAGCGAGTTGATCGCGCACTGCTACCGGATGCTCGGCTCGGTGCACGACGCCGAAGACCTCGTCCAGGAGACCTACCTGCGCGGCTGGCGTGGTTATCAGGCGTTCGAGGAGCGCGCCGCGCTGCGCACCTGGCTGTACCGGATCGCCACCACCGCATGCCTGCGCGCGCTGGAGAATCGCGCCCGGCGCGTCCTGCCGGCCGGCCTGGGCGACAGCTCGGTCGACCCGGACGCCGATCTCGACGCCGGGGCCGGCGCCCATCAGTGGCTGGAGCCGATCCCGGACACTCGTGCGTTCGCGACCCCGGAAGACACCGTGACGGCGCGGCACAGTGTGCGGCTGGCCGTGATGACGGCGCTGCAGGAACTCCCCGCGCGACAGCGGGCCGTCCTGATACTGCGCGACGTGGTGCAGTTCAGCGCCGCCGAGGTTGCCGAACTCCTGGAAACCACCCCGGCCTCGGTCAACAGCGCGCTGCAGCGGGCGCGGGCCCGCCTCGCCGAGGTCTCCCCGTCCGAGGACGACGCGGCCGAGCCCGACGATGTCCAACGCCGCGAATTGCTCGACCGTTACTGTGCGGCATTCGAAAACGCCGACATGGCCGCGCTGACCGAGCTGCTGCAAGCCGACGTGAAACTCGAAATGCCGCCGATGCCAGTGTGGTTCACCGGCCGCGACACCGTGATGGAATTCCTTGCCGCACGCGCCTTTACGACGCCCGGCGACATTGTGATGGTCCGGACTGCCGCGAATGCCCAACCCGCCGTGGCCGAGTACCGCCGCGCCGACGACGGCGTTATGCGGGCCCATTCGATTCACGTCATCACGGCGGCGTCCGGCCGAATCGCCGCCATCACCGTTTTTCTCGACCCGGCATTGTTCGCGACGTTTGATTTGCCATCCAGCCGGTAAACTTCCCAGGGGACGCGATTACACCCGCTGTTAACCCAGCGAATCCCCACCCACCAGACCCGTTGGTGTCATCGCACGGCCTGCCGTCGCCCGCAGATGTGGACAGGTCCCCAGCACCCCAGGATTATTAGCGCGACGAACGCATTTGAAGGATGACCGAATGAAGATTCCGGGTGTAACCAGCGTGGTCGCTGGTCTCACCGACGGAGCAGCCCAGCTGGTGAAAGCCGGCGTGTCCACTGCCGCCGGCGCCGCGGGGGCGGTGCAGCTCTTGGCGAGCCCGGTCGTCGAACTTGCCGGGCCCGTGGTGCAGTCGATGGCCGACTCCACCACCCGGGCGCTCGGGATCAACCCCTCGCCGAACGGATCTCCCGCCCCCATCACGCCGCCGGTGCGCTGGCAGAGCGGTCGGCGAGTACATCTGGACCTGGATCCGCTGCTGCCCTTCTCGCGCTGGTATGAGTACTCCGCGGTCGTCGAGGAACCGGTTCGCCGGATTCCGGGCGTGGCCGAAGCCCATGTCGAGGGATCGCTGGGCCGACTGGTTTTCGAACTCTCCGACGACGCCGAGGACTACGACGCCGTCCTCGACGAGGTGCGCTCGACGGTGGCGGCCATTGCCGCCGACCTGGCTTCCACGAAGTCCGACGTACCGATTTCCGCGCCGTTCGCGGACCCGGGTAACCCGCTGGCGATTCTGGTGCCGCTCACCTCGGCGGCCATGGACATGGTCGCGATGACGGCCGCCGTCACCGGCTGGGTGACCCGGCTGCCCGCGGCGCCGCAAACCACCCGGGCGGCGGCCGCCCTGATCAACCATCAACCGCGCATGGTGTCGGTGCTGGAGTCGCGGCTGGGGCGGGTGGGCACCGACATCGTGCTCGCCGCCACCACCGCGGCGGCGCACGGCCTCACCCAGTCGTTCGGCACCCCGCTGCTCGATATGACCCAGCGGACCCTGCAGATCACCGAGGCGGCGGCACACCGTCGGGTGTGGCGGGAGCGGGAGCCGCAGCTGGCCTCTCCCGAGCGACCGCAGGCTCCGGTGGTTCCGGTCATCTCCTCGGCCGGACCCAAGTCGCACCTGCCCCGGCACAGCTGGGCCGCCGCGGCGGCGGGCGAAGCCTCGCACGTGGTGGTCGGCGGGGCCATCGACGCCGCGATGGACACCGAGAAGGGCTCGATGGCCGGGCCGGTGGAGGCCTATGTCGAATCGGCGGCCAACGGCTCGTTGATCGCCGCGGCCAGTGCGCTGGTGGCCGGCGGTGGCACCGAAGACGCGGCCGCCGCGATCGAGGCCGGGGTACCCCGCGCCGCGCACATGGGTCGCCAAGCGTTCGCCTCGACGCTGGGTCGCGGGCTCGCCAACGACGGACAGCTGGTCCTCGACCCCGGTGCGTTGCGCCGGTTGGACCGGGTGAAGGTGGTCGTCATCGACGGTGCGGCGCTGCGCGGTGACCACCGCGCCGTATTGAAGTCGATCGGAGAGGCACCCGGCTGGGACGACGACCGGGTCTACGAAGTCGCCGACGCGCTGCTACACGGTGAAGAGGCGCCCGAACCCGATCCCGACGAGTTGCCCGCCACCGGTGCACATCTGAGATGGGTTCCGGTGCAAGGGCCGTCGGCCACCCCGGCGCAGGGCCTCGAGAGCGCCGACCTGATGGTCGACGGCGAATGCGTCGGCAGGGTCGAAGTCGGTTGGGAAGTCGACCCGTACGCGATCCCGTTGCTGCAGACGGCGAACCGGACCGGGGCCCGAGTGGTCTTGCGGCACGTGGCCGGCACCGAGGATCTGACCGCGAGCGTGGCTGCGACGCATCCGCCCGGCACCCCGCTGCTGACCGTGGTACGTGACCTGCGAGCCGATCGCGGCCCGGTGCTGCTGATCACCGCGGTGCACCGCGACTTCGCGTCGACCGACACGCTGGCCGCCTTGGCGATCGCCGATGTTGGTGTGGCACTTGATGATCCACGCGCCGCCACACCGTGGACCGCGGACATCATCACCGGCACCGACCTGGCCGACGCGGTGCGGATCCTGTCCGCGATTCCGGTGGCCCGCGGGGCCAGCGAGTCGGCGATTCACCTTGCCCAGGGCGGCACCACGCTGGCCGGGCTGCTGCTGGTCACCGGCAGCGAGCAGGAGCGGCCCAAAAACCCGGCCAGCTTCCGCCGCTGGCTCAACCCGGTCAACGCCGCCGCGGTCACCGCGCTGGTGGCCGGAACCTTCTCGGCCAGCCGGGTTTTGCGTCTACCCGACCCGACCCCGCAACCGCTCACCGCCTGGCACGCGCTGGACCCGGAGATCGTGTACTCGCGGCTGGCCGGCGGGTCGCGACCGTTGGCCGTCGAAACGCTGACCCCATCGTGGCGTCGCCGCCTCGACGACCTGTCCTACAGCCCACCCTTCGCCGGCCTGCGCGCCCCGCTGCACAACCTGGCGCGGTTGGCCGCGGCGACGCGCGTCGAGCTCTCCGATCCGCTGACCCCGATTCTGGCGGTGGGAGCCGCCGCATCGGCCATCGTCGGCAGCAACATCGACGCCCTGCTGGTCGGCGGCGTCATGACGGCCAACGCGATAACCGGTGGGGCACAACGCTTGCGGGCCGAGGCGGCGGCCGCCGAGCTGTTCGCCGAGCAGGACCAGCTGGTGCGCCGGGTCGCGGTCCCCGCGGTGGCCACCACCCGCCGTCGCCTGGAGGCGGCCCAGAACGCCACCCGCACGGTCACGGTGTCCGCCAAGTCGCTGCGGCCCGGCGACGTCATCGACCTGGCCGCCCCGGAGGTGGTTCCGGCCGATGCGCGCCTGCTGGTGGCCGAGGACCTCGAGGTCGACGAGTCGCTGCTCACCGGGGAGTCGCTGCCGGTGGACAAGCAGGTGGAACCCGTTGCCGTCAACGACCCCGAGCGCGCGAGCATGCTGTTCGAGGGCAGCACGATAGTCGCGGGCCGCGCTCGCGCGATCGTCGTGGCCACCGGCGTCAATACCGCTGCGCACCGGGCGATTTCGGCGGTTGCCGACGTCGAGACGGCGGCCGGGGTCCAGGCCCGGCTGCGCGAGCTCACGTCCAAGGTGCTGCCGTTGACCCTGACCGGCGGTGCCGCGGTGACCGCGCTGGCGTTGCTGCGCCGCGCCTCGCTGCGCCAGGCCGTCGCCGACGGCGTCGCGATCGCGGTGGCCGCCGTGCCGGAGGGTCTGCCGCTGGTGGCCACGTTGTCCCAGCTCGCGGCCGCCCAGCGGCTGACGTCGCATGGGGTGCTGGTCCGCTCGCCGCGCACAATCGAGGCGCTGGGCCGGGTGGACACCGTGTGTTTCGACAAGACCGGCACGCTCACCGAGAACCGGCTGCGTGTGCTGTGCGCGATGCCGCACGATGCTCGACCGGGCGATCCCTTCCCCGAAGCCGAGGATCCGCGCTCGGCCGCGGTCCTGCGGGCGGCGGCCTGGGCGTCCCCCCAGCCCCAAGACGGTCAGGGCCACGCGCACGCCACCGACGAGGCGATCGTCACCGCGGCGAGCTTCCTTCTCACCAAGAACAATTCGGGCTGGCAGCTGCTGGCCGAGGTGCCGTTCGAGTCAAGTCGTGGCTATGCCGCCGCGATCGGCACCCTGAGCGCGGACGCCGACAAACCGGTGCTGATGCTCAAGGGCGCGCCCGAAGTGGTGCTGCCCCGCTGCCGTTTCGCCGACCCGGAGGCCGACCGTGCACACGCCGAGTCGGTGGTGCACAGCCTCGCCGAGCGGGGATTGCGGGTGTTGGCGGTGGCGCGACGCCCCTGGCCCAACGGGACCACCCACGACAAAGACACCGACGTCGAAGCCGTCGATGCCACCGCGCAGGACCTGGAGTTGTTGGGCTACGTCGGTCTGGCCGACACCGCGCGCGCATCGTCGCGCCCGTTGATCGAGGCGCTGGAGGCGGCCGGCCGCGACGTGGTGCTGATCACCGGAGACCACCCGATCACCGCACGGGCGATCGCCCGGCAGCTGGGACTGCCGGCGGACGCGCGGGTCATCACCGGTGCCGAGCTGGCCGGTCTGGACGAGGACGCCGCCGCCAAGGTCGTTTCCAACGTCCAGGTGTTCGCCCGCGTCAGCCCCGAGCAGAAGGTGCAGATCGTGGCCGCGCTGCAGCGCTGCGGGCGGGTGACGGCAATGGTCGGCGACGGTGCCAACGATGCCGCCGCCATCCGGATGGCCGACGTGGGCATCGGCGTGAGCGGCCGCGGTTCGTCGGCCGCTCGTAGCGCCGCGGACATCGTCCTGACCGATCGCGATCTGTCGGTGCTGCTCGACGCGCTGGTGGAGGGCCGCAGCATGTGGGCCGGCGTTCGCGACGCTGTCACGATCCTGGTCGGCGGCAACGTCGGCGAGGTACTTTTCACCATCATCGGTACGGCGTTCGGCCAGGGCCGCGCGCCGGTGGGAACCCGTCAGCTGTTGTTGGTGAACCTGCTCACCGACATGTTCCCCGCACTCGCGGTTGCCGTCACATCGCAGTACGTCGAGCCCGACGAGACCGAGTACGAATCCGAAGAGCAGGCCGAAAAGGCGCGCGCCGCACACCGACTCGCGGTGCTGACCGGGCCCACGCCGTCGCTCGACGCGCCACTGATGCGCCAGATCGTCACCCGCGGTGTCGTGACGGCTGCCGGCGCGACAGCCGCCTGGACGATCGGGCGGTGGACCCCTGGAAGTGAACGCCGGACGGCGACAATGGGTTTGACCGCACTGGTGACCACGCAGCTGGCCCAGACACTGCTGACGCGCCAGCACAGCCCGCTCGTCGTGGCGACCGCACTGGGCAGCGCCGGGGTGCTGGTCGGCATCGTGCAAACCCCGGTGGTCAGCCAATTCTTCGGGTGCACACCGCTGGGACCGGTCGCCTGGTCGGGCGTGATGGGAGCCACGGCCGGTGCCACCGCGATTTCGTGGCTGGCGCCCAACTGGCTGAACAAGGCCATCGGTGTCATCCAGCCCGACGGCCAGGACGAAGACGAACCGCAGGCCTAGGTCGCCAGTTCCTTTCGGATGACCTTGCCGGCGGGATTACGCGGAATGCTGTCGACGACGTGGATGTCTCTGGGCTGTTCGAAACGAGAAACTTTGTCCTTCAAGTATTCCCGTAACGCCGTCACGTCGATCTGACGCTGGGCGCGGGCGACGATGAACGCCGCAAGCCGGCGGCCGAATTGTTCGTCGGGCACCCCGACGACCGCATTCTCGGCGACGTCGGGGTGCGCGGCGAGCGCGTTTTCCAGCGCACGCGGATACACGTTCTCACCGCCCGACACGATCATGTCGTCCTCGCGGCCGACGATGTACAGTCGGCCCGCGTTGTCCAGATAGCCCATATCGCCGGTGCTGGTCATCTGATCGATGACGGTCTTGTCGGCGCCGCCGATGTAGCCCTTGGTCGTCAGTTCGCCGCCCACGAAGATGCGGCCGGTCACCCGCGGCCCGACCGCTCGGCCGTTTTTGTCGAAGATGCGAACCGGGCAGCCCGCGACGGGCCGTCCCACCGTGTCCGGGGCGTGGCGCAGTTCGAAAGGTGTTGCCAGGGCGCCGATCCCCACCTCGGTGGAACCGTAGCCGTTGTAGAGAATCTCGCCGTAGGTGTCCATGAACCGCCGCGCGAGGCTCGGGTCGAGGCGATCGCCGCTGGATATCACGACCCGCAGCGACAACGGGTTTCGCATCCGGACCCGGTTGGGCAAGTCCAGGATGCGCGCCAGCATGATCGGGACCACGCTGAGCGCGTCGGCGCGCTGCAGGGATGCCTGGGCCAACGTCGCCTCGGCATCGAAGCGCCGACGCGTCAGGACCGTGCCGCCCAGGCTGACCGCGAGCATCAGCATGCCCAGGCCAAGGCCATGAAACATCGGCACCGCCACCGCGATTCGCGACCCGACGCGCAGCCCGGTGCGCTCGAGAATCGTCATGCCGACGCCGATGCCCGAACTCATCCGCGGCATCCGCGGAACACCTTTGGGCACACCGGTGGTACCCGAGGTCAGCAGAATCAACCGCCCGGACTCGACGACGCGTGGACGCCGCGCGCCCGGCCGAGTCGGCACTGTCGCCGGGTCGATCACACCCACCGACGGTGCGGCCTCGGCGACTCGTTCGGTGAACTCGTTGTCGCAGAACATGTTTCTGACCTGATGCGAACTCAGCGCACCCGCGAGAGCCGTGCTGCGAAACTCCGTGTTCACCAGCACCACGTCGGCTCCGACCAGGGACGCGGCGAACACGGACGCCGCGAAGTCACGGCCGTTGCGGCACATGATCCCCACGGCCTCGCCCGGCCCGGCACCGTCGCGGACGAGCTCGTGCGCGAGTGCCTCGGTCTTGGACTGCAGTTCTCGGTAGCTCAGCGCCCCGTCGTCGTCGATGATCGCCGTGCGCTCCGGCCAGCGCGCCGCCGCGACGGCCACCAGCGTGGACAGGTTGGTGCCGCCGCGATACAGCTCGCGGATCAACCGCAGCGCCGCGATCGGGGTGGGCACACTGAGCAGCCGCGACGACACCAGGGCCCGGGCCGTCGTGGCGACCACACCGTCGGTCATCCCTGGTCCTTTCGCCCGAGCGAGTCGGCGAAAAACCGGCTGGCCAGCGAACGATGCCACACGCGGGCCGCCCAATCGGCGGGACCTGCCAGCAGCACCGAGACCAGCTCGGCCGGAAACACCCAGGGCGGCTCGTTGGTGCGCGGGCGCTCGATGATCGCCTTGGCGATGGCGTCGGCGGCCTGCCCGGGCGACAGACCGGGAAGACGGCCCAGGATCGGCGTCGGGGCGATCATCCGGGTTCGAACCAGGGCGAAGTACACCGATGTGACGTCCACCCCGTCGGCGTGCAGTTCCGGCGCCACGCTGCGCAGCCAGCGATCGAAGGCGCCCTTGGACGCCTGATACGCGCCCCATTGCGGCCCCGGCACCACGCGCACGCCGACACTCGACACATTCACCACGAGGCCGCCACCGTTTTCCCGCATGGCCGGCAGCAGACCCAGCAGCAGCCAGATCGGCCCCAGGTAGTTGATGTCGATGGTGCGCTGGAAATCGTGCGGGCGGTCGTACTGCTGATGCAGCGAACGGCGCAGCGATTTACCCGCATTGCTGACGACGATGTCGAGCGGGCCGTGATTCTCGGTGATCTGCTTGGTCAGTCCGTGGACGGCGTCCTCGTCGCTCAGGTCCGTCGGGTAGGCGAAGGCATGCCCGCCGCCGGCGTTGATCGCCGCGGCGAGGTCGTCGAGCCGTTCCGCCGAGCGGGCGACGACCAGCACCGTCGCCCCGGCCGCGGCCAGCTTGCGGGCAGTCGCCTCCCCGATCCCATAGGAAGCGCCGGTGACGAGCACCGTCTTGCCCGAAACCGCGGCGCGCAGCTTGTCGGGGTCCCCCACCCGCGCCGGGTTGGCCAATCGGTCCGTCGCCGTCTTAATGGCCTGGCTTAACAAGTTCACCTTCACACCGCATTCACCGAGATGGCGTGCCGAGTCCTGGTGCAGCGCTGCTTTCCCAACGCTTTGCGACTCGTAACCTACAGCTACCAGACCGCCCGCACCGGGCGAACCCCGGTACCGGCTGAAGGTGTGAGTTCACGACTCCCGGCGGTCGGCGTCGCTCACGACTTCTTCGGAGCCCGGGGAGGACTCGTCGCAGGGGTCCGCATGCCAGTCGCCGAACGGGTCCGGGTAGCCGCCCCACTCGCGCGGTTGCGCCATCTCCGCGTCGGTGAGCAGCGCCCCGTGCAAGGCATCGAGAAGATCGGGCGGCTCTGCGCCGCAGACCAGCACGGTCATCGCCGTGTGCCGATCACCGAAGCGGTATTCCCACTGCAACTCGGCGAACAGTCGCCGTTCGGCGTCGACTTTGGCAGCCTCCTGCGCGGTCATGGCCGCCAGCCATTTCCCCGCACCGGCGACCCGCAATCCGCCGCCGGCGGACTCCATCCACATGACCTGGTCGGGGCGGCTGGCCAGCCAGAGCCGGCCGCGGGTGCGCACCACCCCGGTCAACAGCAGATCCACGGCGGCGTGCAAGCGCTCGGGGTGAAACGGGCGGCGGGCGTTGAACTCGACGATTCGCACCATTCCCTCGGCGCCCAGCGGCGGCCGGCCGGCCAGCAGCCAACCATGCGGATGATCGCTGCGCCCCCGTCGCGAGTCGTCCTCCAGGTTCGCCAGCGCCATGTCGACGCGCTCGAGCCCCACCGTGATCCGCGCCCGCGGAGCCAACCTGCGCAGCACGGCCAGCGTCACGGGCTCCGGACGCGTCAGCACCAAAAGGTCGGCAAACTCCGCCTGGCCGACGACGACCTGGGCCATCGTGCGACCGTCGCGCAGCACGGCCTCGCCCAGCGCGCGGGAAAGCCAGCTGTGGGCGTCGATACACGTCACCACCCCGGCGATCGCCACGTCCAGGGCTGCCGGGCCGTCGGCGTAGCCGGGGCCGACACGCACCCGGACGTGGTTGATCGCGACGCAGATGGGTTCGGGTTCCAGCCACTGCGACAGATGCACGACGATGCGCTCGACTCCGGCGTGACGGGCCAGCTTGCGCAGCAGTATCAGCAGGTCGTTGCGGACGGTACAGGACACGCAGCCGTGCGCCAGCTCCAATGCTTCCTCGGCGGTGGTCAACTCGCCCTTGCACAACATGGCCGTCGTGCGCCGCACCACGTGGCCGTCGAACCGGTGCTCGACGACCACCGTCGCAGGCCGGCGCAGGAACGCCCCCGCCACCGCGTCGGTGTCGCCCTGACCCGCAACCAGCACTACCGGGGTCCGCATCCCAACTCCTTATTGCAAATGATTTTCAATAACGCCTGCGCCACGGTACAGTGCCGAGCAGACGTTGTCGAAAATGATTTTCAATAAGGCGACCGTCAGAGAGGAGGCGTGATGTCCAAGCATTGTCAGGTCACCGGCCGCACAGTGAGTTTCGGCAACGCGGTGTCACACTCGCATCGCCGTACCTCGCGGCGGTGGTCGCCCAACATCCAGACCAGGACCTATTACCTGCCCTCGGAGGGCCGGCGTATCACGCTACGAGTCAGCGCTAAGGGCATCAAGGTCGTCGACCGCGACGGCATCGAGGCCGTCGTCGCGCGACTGCGCCGCGAAGGTCAGCGAATCTGATGGCGCGCAATGAGATTCGCCCCATCGTCAAGCTGCGCTCCACGGCCGGCACCGGCTACACCTACATCACCCGCAAGAACCGGCGCAACGATCCCGACCGGCTCACGCTACGCAAGTACGACCCGGTCATCCGCCGCCACGTCGAGTTCCGGGAGGAACGCTGAATGGCCAAGAAATCCAAGATCGCCAAGAATGACCAGCGCCGCGCGATCGTGGCCCGCTACGCGGAGCGCCGCGCCATGCTCAAGCAGATCATCCGCTCTGCGGCAAGCACTCCCGAACAGCGGCTGGCCGCGCAACGGGCACTGGCCCGCCAGCCTCGCGACGCCAGCGCGGTGCGGGTACGCAATCGCGACTCGGTCGACGGTCGTCCCCGCGGGCACCTGCGCAAGTTCGGCCTGTCCCGGGTGCGGGTGCGCGAGCTGGCACACGAGGGGCAACTTCCCGGCGTACGAAAGGCCAGTTGGTAGATGACCGCCAAGAAGATCCGGCCAAGCCGTACCCAGCCGGTCGAGAAGAAGAAGAACCTGCTCAGCGGCCTCGGTATCAAATACGTTGACTACAAAGATGTTTCGACGCTGAAGATGTTCCTCTCCGAACGGGGCCGAATCCGGTCCCGTCGCGTTACCGGCCTGACGGTGCGCCAGCAGCGTCAGGTGGCCACCGCGATCCGTAATGCCCGCGAGATGGCGCTGCTGCCTTACATCGCCGAGCGCTAGTCCCGGATGAAACCCTTGTTGCGCATCAACACGTCGGCCAGGAATCCGTCGTGCGGGATCTCGGGCGCGCTGTAGAAGGTCGGGTGGTTACCGCGGTAGACATTGCCGATGGTGGGGTCAGCCAGCACGTCGTCGATCAGGTCATCGTCACCGGTAATTACGTTGATTACCAACGATTGTCGCAGTGGCGTCAGGCCGTCGGCGCGCGACCACGGCGACACCCACACGCAGGGGAACGCCAGTTCGACGTTGAGCTTGTCGACATCGGGCTCGGCCAGCAGATGTACGGCCGGGCGCAGCGCGGCATAGCCGTCACCCAACGCGGCGACGACCTGGTCGGCGCCGAGCAGCGCGGTGGTGCCGGCGGCCTTGGTGGCCAGATAGCCGGCCAACGCCTGCGCCTTGTCTACGGGCTGGGTGGGCAGGATCGCCCGCTCGTCCTCGGTGGGCAGTGGCTCGATCGCCGCTAACCGGTCAGCAATCGCGGCGGCCAGCGGGGCGGGGTCGCCCTCGTAGAGCACGGCGGTGGTGTTGACACACGCCATACCACCGAGATTCGCGATCGAGTCGACGATCAGGTCGAGGTAGTCACGCCAATCGCGATCGGCGGTGATCAGGATCTTCGCCCGGCCCGGTCCGTTCACCATCACCGTCGGATCGACGGCGTACTTGTCGACGACGTCCTGGCCGCCGTACACCATCGCGAGGTCGGCGCAGCGGATGATCTCGTCGGCTCCGCCGTGATCGGTGGGCAGGAAGACGGCATCCTCGGGCCGAAATCCAGCCTGGCGCAAGGCACTAACCAGTCGATGCCCGGTGAACGGTTCGCGCCGCGACGGGCGCACCGCGACCCGGTAGCCCAGGGCGAGCGCTTGGGGCCACAGGCCGTGCACGCCCGGGCCGTTTCCCGCGGCGTGCACCGCGAATATCTCGCCACGCCGTGTCCAGACCGCACTGCCGGCACGGGTGCGTTCTTCGCGCCAGTCGCGGGCCGCGCCGATCGGCTGGGCCGGGCGCACCGCATCGAAGGCGTGCGCGACGGCGTCCGCGACGTTGCGGGCCCCGGTCCGGGTGACCATGATCGGTACGCCCGAAATCCGGCTGGCCAGTTCGACATAGGCGTCGAAGCCCAGGCCGCCGATCTGCGCGGTCCGGAAGATGTCGGCCGCGGCGGCCAATGCCTTTTCCCGCTCCGCGACCGGCAGCGGCGCGACCTTGCGCTGCGCGCCGATGGCGCGCGACACGTAGAGTGCTGGCACCAAACTCAGTTCGGCGACCGGCACCCCTGCGGTGGTGGCCACTATCTCACGGTTGCGGGTCCGGTACTCGCCGCTAGGCCCGAGCGCGTCGAGTAGCACTAAATCGGCTGTCACACTTGGGGTTTCACCGGACACCTCAGTACACGCCCTCGATGACGGCCTCGCCCTCG
This sequence comes from Mycobacterium sp. NGS40, assembly GCF_059812735.1. NCBI lineage: Bacteria > Bacillati > Actinomycetota > Actinomycetes > Mycobacteriales > Mycobacteriaceae > Mycobacterium > Mycobacterium sp. NGS40. The sequence goes on along the minus strand of NZ_JCALDG010000003.1, from coordinate 135,061 downwards.
AAAGTGGCGACCGGCCGTACCGCGCTGACCGAATCGCTGAGTTGGCCCGCGGGCCCGGGCATCCGGATCGCCATGTCACGTTCCAGGTTGTTCGGCAGGAACATGCCCTTGCTGATGTGGTTCATCACCACCTGTCCCAGTTCGCCGTAGGGCACCTGCTCTCCGGTGTCGGGATCGATCACCCAGAACACGACGTACGGTGTCCGCGGATCGAAGACGAATGCGTCGCCGTCGGTCCGGGTGACGGCCTGCGACAGAATCATCGTGCTGCCGAACGCCATCGTGATCGTCGTCTCGGGGAAGATGTCGCGCAACAGGTCCAGCGTGTCCGCGTCCACGTGCGCGCCGCTGAGCAACAGATAGCGGATCTTGGCGTTCACCAAGTCCACCAGGTCGTCGTTGCGGGCAATCGCCTCCAGTAACGGCGGAGTGGCGTGCAGGTTCGCGACGTGCTGCGTCTGCAGCACGTGAACCGCCTGCTCGAGGACGTGGTCGACGTAGGCCGCGACTTCTCCGGCGGCATTGCGCGCGGCGATCTTCTTCACCCAGCGGGGATCGATGTCGATCGCGTGAAACGCCGAGCCGAGCCGCTCGGCGACCAGCCGCGAGAAAAAGCCCACGCCGTGCGGACCGCTCGGCATCAGGCACAGGAAGCCCCGGCCCCGCTGGAAGCCGCCGGTGGCGAAGTCCTCGGTTTGCCATTCGATGACTTGTGCGACCCAATCGGGAAGCTGCGCAGTACGTTTCGGAGCCCCGGTGGTCCCGCCGGATTCGAAAACCTGCGGCACCGGCGGCGGGGCGCCGTATCCCCGCGGGATCAGATCCTCGACCGGAACATTGCGCAATTCGCTGAGCAGGTTGGGGAACAATCGCAAATCGGTGAAGGTCTTGACGTCCGTCAACGGGTCGAAGTCCAGTGTCTCGGCGGTCCGCAGCCAAAACGCGGAGCCGGTGTCCGCACCGAAGTGCCACGCGATCGCCGCGCGCAGGTAAGCCTCGGGGTCGTCGATCGGTGCCGATCTCGGGACGTCCAACAACGAGAAGTCGATATCGGCCATGCCCTCGATCCTGTCTTATGCCGGTTCCGCCCGCCACGCAGGCTCGGACCTCACCGGGCATACAAACACTGAACGTTAGCCCATGGCGCGGCGAATTCCGTGTGGCCGTAAGGTTTTCAGCGGGCACCCTGGGTGGTGCTCGCACTGCGCAGCCAGGCCGTCATCGCCTCGTTGAAGGCCGGATAGATGTCGCGGTAGGTGCCGTCGCGTTCGGCGTAGCGGAAATTCTTGACACGCTCCACGACGATCTCGTCGGCCAGGGGTTCCGTCCGTAGCAGCGACATCGTCTCCGCGACATAGTCGTCCAGCGGCATCGCTCTCGGGTCGAATCCGCGCTCGTCGCCCTGCAGCGCGGTCTGCACATGCGGCGGAATGATCTCGATGACCTGGATCGCGGTGTCACGAAGCTGGAAACGCAGCGACTGCGTGTAGGAGTGCAACGCGGCCTTGGAGGCGCAATAGGTCGGTGTGAGCGCGCTGGGCATGAAGGCCAGCCCGGACGTCACGTTGAGGATCGTGGCGCGCGGCTTTCTGAGGAGCGCCGGGAGCAATGCAGAGGTGAGCCGGATCGGGCCGAGCAGGTTGATCGCGATGCTCTGCTCCGCCAGGCCGACGTTGCTGGCGGTTAGGTCCTCGACGCGCTGCGTGCCGGCGTTGTTGACCAAGACGTTGAAGTCGGGATAGCGGTCCGTCAGCTCGACGGCAAAGCGCCTCACGTCGGCCGCGTCGGATTGATCCAGTGACAGGTAGCCGATGCCGGGATTGGCCTCGACGACGGTCTGCAGCAGCTGGCGACGGCGGCCCGCGATCACTACCTGGTTGCCGAGCCGATGGAACGACTCCGCCAAACCGCGGCCGATTCCGCTGCCGCCGCCTGTGACCAGAACGGTATTACCCGTCATTTCCATCGGTTGTGCTCCTCACGCTCGGGCTGACGTAGCGGGATGCCTCGATATGCCTCGAGGTAACCACGAGTTTCCGCCGGAGTCACCACCCTTCAGACCAACTCGCCCAGTATGCGCCGTAGACATACTCGCTATGCAGGATATTCATTTCACAAATAGCTGGCCGGAGTGCAGAGTCGAACGGAGACAGAGTAATCCGACAGTGAGGAACGCCGATGCGCTACATCGCCTTGGAGGAAGCATTTTTCATCCCCGAGCTGGCCGAGCGTCAGCCCACCACGGAGCATCAGCAGCTGCAGAAGCGCATGACGACGGAATGGGCCCGGCGCTGCGAACTGCGGCTCCCCGACTTCGCCGAACACCGGCTGGCCGAGATGGACGATGCCGGCATCGACATCCAGGTGCTCTCGCTGACGTCTCCCGGTCTGCAGGTCGACATCGACGCCGAACATGCCCGTGACAACGCGCGCTTCGCCAACGATTACCTGGCGAAGGCCATCGGTGAAAATCCGGACCGCTTCCGCGGATTCGCGGCGTTGCCCTTGCAGGATCCCGCCGCGGCGGTGACTGAACTGGAACACGCCGTCACCCAGGACGGATTCTGCGGCGCGCTGGTCAACGACTGCATCACCGGACCCGGCGGTCGCTACCTGGATGCGCCCGAATACGACGAGCTGTGGGCGGCGGTCGAATCTCTTGGCGTGCCACTGTATTTGCACCCCGGCGCACCGCCGGCTGATCACTGGCAGGTCATCGAGGGGCGACCCGAGCTGTACGGTGCAACCTGGAGCTGGGCCGCCGAGGTCAGCGGGCATGCGCTGCGGATTCTGTTCAGCGGCGTATTCGACCGCCATCCCGCGGCGACGATGATCCTGGGGCACCTGGGCGAGTTTCTGCCGTTCCAGCGCAGCCGCATCGACTCCCGCTTCGCCTCGACATCGCTCTCGGAGACCAGCACGCTGCGGCGCGCGCCCTCGGAGTACCTCGGCACCAACGTCGTCTTCACCAACAGTGGCGTGTTTTCACCGGCGGTGATGCTCGGAGCCGTGCTGGAGGTCGGGGCCGACGCGTTGATGTTCTCCATCGACTACCCCTACGAATCCTCTTACGACGCCGTCCAGGGATTCGAACAGACGACGCTGGCGCGCGCCGACCGCGAGAAGATCGCACACGGCAATGCCGAACGGCTGCTGCGAATCACCTAGCCGGCGCGGTTGTGCAGCCGGCGCGGATCGACGCCCGCCCGCCGCCACGCCGTCACCGCCCACGGCGTGTACAGGAACCAGAGCGGAAACCGGTTGAGCACCGGATTGAGCGCACGCACGACCGCCGCAAAGCGCTGAAACCGCTTCTCCTTCTTGGCATCCCATTCGAGCTGGCACACCTCGCGCATTTGTGGCGGCATGGTTCCGACCAGGACGAGACGGGTGTAGGCGTTCAGCGGCGCGGACAAGACCTTCCAGATGCCCTTGGGCATCCAACGCGGTCCCGGAATCCCTTTGCGGATGTAGCCGGTGCCGTACAGGACGGTCTTGTGCGGCACGAACCGCTCGAGCATGTCGTCCCAATAGCTGACGAAGTCGGCATAGGTCTGCGGCTGGCCGCGCCCGCTGACGCCGTAGAGGCTGTACCAGACCTTGCCCTCGTCGAAGATCCGTTGCTTCTCCGCCTCCGACAGCCGCCGGATGAACGTGTCGGTGTTGTAGATGACCTGGTCGACGAAAGTCGCGTGCGCCCAATAGAACAACTCGGGGTTGAGCGCGTGGTAGCGCGAGCCGTCGCTGATGGTGCCCTTGATCGATTTGTGGAAGTCGCGGACCTTGCGACCCCACTCGTAAGGATCGTCGGAGTAGACGGTCTTCATCAACGGCGGCGCGGTTCGCTTGGCGCGGCCCAAGGTGTCGCTGAAGATCACCGAGTGATCGAGCACTCCCTGGGCAAGCTGCTCGATGCAGTTCTCCACACCCGCGACGCGCTGGAACCCGAAGAATTGGGTGCGGTGATCGCCATAGAACTTCCAGATCAGGGAATCGGGCCCCAGCCGCGGCGCGGTCTCGGCGATCTCGTCGTCGACCGGTCCCTCGACCAGCACCGGGACGGCTTCGCGAACACCGATGTCGAAACGGGCGCCGGCCGTCGGGCCGGCCAACTGGTCCTTCTGGGCGGTCATGCCCAACCTCCCGTGAATCAGTGACACAAAACTGTATCTTTGTTTCAACGTAGCATTCTGGCACCAACATTGCCGAGGAGGTCGTCGTCCATGCGGAAACACAGCCTTGACGGCACCCTCGTCGACATCAGCGACACGGACGACACCATCCTGGACACCGCGCGCGCGGTCTTCGAGACCTACGGCGTGCGCCGCGCGAACATGGAGGACGTCGCCACCCGGGCCGGAGTCAGCCGCAGCACCCTCTATCGGCGTTTTCCCACCAAGGACGACCTGGTCGAACAGGTGGTCCGCCGCGAGGGCGAGATGTTCTTCGCGACCTTGGACCGGGCCACCGCGGGCTGCACTCCGGCCGAAGCAGTTGTCGAGGCGTTCACGCTGGGCGTACGGCTGGTCCAGGACTCCCCGCTGTACTCACGCATCGTGGAAAGCGAACCCGAGCTGTTCGGGTTGTTCTCGCGGTCGCATGTCTTCCCGATCAGCCAGTTCGCCGCCGGGATCGCCCGCACGTTGCGCCGATGCGGCGCGGACATTCCCGATGCCGACCTGGCCAACATCGCCGACGTGCTGCTGCGGGTGGCGCTGGGGATCATCGTCTTCCCCACCGATCGGCTCGACATCTCGGACCACACCGCCGTTCGGGAGTACGCCGGACGGTACCTGGTGCCCATCATCGGCGGCTCGGCCCCGGATTTGTCGTAGCCCTGCATTAACCTGGTGGCGTGGCGCCGGTTCCGCGGACCCGGTACGCCAGTTGCGGCGAACTCGACATCGCCTATCAGGTCTTCGGCGATGGCCCGATCGACTTGCTGGTGCTGCCGGGCCCCCTCATTCCGATTGACTGCGTCGACAGTGAGCCGTCGATGTACCGCTTTCATCGACGGCTGGCATCCTTCAGCCGGGTGATCCGGTTCGACCAGCGTGGGATCGGCATGTCGTCGCGGGTTCCCTCGTTGGACATGATCGGGCCCAGGTCCTGGGCACAGGACGCGATCGCGGTGATGGACGCGGCGGGGTGCGAGCGGGCGACGGTTTTCGCCCCGGGCTTCACCTCGTTGGCCGGACTGGTGCTCGCCGCCGAATTCCCCGATCGGGTTTGCAACCTGGTGATCTTCAACGGCGCGGCAAGGACGATGCGTGGTCCTGACTACCCGATCGGCACCGACGAGGTCGAGGCAACGCCGTACACGACGGTCGGGGTCGAACCGGACGCCGTCGAGCAGGGCTTCGACATGCTGGGCATCATCGCGCCCTCGGTCGCCGGCGACGACGCATTCCGCGCGTGGTGGGACCAGTCCGGAAACCGCGCCGCATCCCCGAGCATGGCGCGCGTGGTCATCGAGACCATCCGGCGCTCCGACGTGCGCGACATCCTGCCTCGCATCGCCACGCCGACGTTGATCCTGCACCGCGACAATCCGGAGTTCAGCCCGATCGGCCACGCGCACTACATGGCCGAGCACATCGCCGGGTCGCGCCTGGTGGAGTTACCGGGTGAAGATGCCCTGTACTGGACCGGCAACACGGCTCCGATGCTCGACGAGATCGAGGAGTTCATCACCGGCCTGCGCGGCGGCTCGGACGCCGAACGCCTGCTGACCACGATCGTGTTCACCGACATCGTCAGTTCGACCGAGCGGGCCGCCCTGCTCGGTGACGATCGATGGCGCGACCTGCTGGACAACCACGACGCCATCGTGCGCCGGGAACTGCAGCGCTTCTCCGGGCGCGAAGTCAACACGGCCGGAGACGGATTCGTCGCCACGTTCAGCAGCCCGAGCGCGGCGATCGCGTGCGCGGACGCCATCGTCGACGCGGTTCGGGTGCTGGGCATCGAGGTGCGCGCGGGCATCCACGCGGGTGAGGTGGAGGTGCGCGGCGGCGCCGTCAAGGACGACATCGCCGGCATGGCGGTGCACATTTGCGCCCGGGTCGCCGCCCAGGCAAGGCCCGAGCGAGGTCTTGGTGTCGTCGACGCTGCGCGACATCGTCACCGGCTCACGGCACAGGTTCACCGACCGCGGCGAGACCGCGCTCAAAGGCGTGCCGGGCCAGTGGCGGTTGTACGCCTTGGTAAGCGAGCACGCGGTCGTCAAGCGCTGACGAACGCCACCACTCGGCGAGTCGAGGCTCCGGGCGCCCGCGCGTAGGCTGCGTTGGGGAAGCTGTCAGCGTCGCGGCTCCCGGATTTCGGCGTACAGCTTGACATTTGATCGAAGGAGTACGCATGACCGACGTGCACGTCTCGCTTCCGCCCGCGTTGCGCCGTGCGCTGGATTTGCTTGCCGATCCGCCGGCGATTCCGGATGCCAGCAAGGGGTACCTCGATCTGCTCGGCGACGAAGACATCCCGAAGAACACCGGCCCGATCCAGGCGGCGTGGGCATCGCCCATCGGCTCGATGCTTTACGACAACGCGCAGGCTTTCTCCCGACGGCTGATCGCCGCGCTGCAGCACCCGGCCGACTGGCTGGACATCCCGCCGGGCGGAACCGCGCTGGATGTGGGCTCCGGGCCGGGCACCGTCACCGCGTCGCTGGCGCGCGCGGCCGGCAAGGACGGACTGGCCTTGGGCGTCGACATTTCCGAGGCGATGCTGGCCCGGGCCGTGCGCAACGAGGCAGGCCCGCACGTCGGCTTCATAAGGGCTGACGCACAACGGCTTCCGCTGCGCGACGACACCGTCGACGCGGTGGTCTCGATGGCGGTACTGCAATTGGTTCCAGATCCGGCGGCCGCGCTGGCCGAGATGGCGCGAGTGCTGCGACCCGGCGGACGGCTGGCCATCATGGTCCCGACCGCGGGGCGTGCCGCACGGGCGTGGCGGCTGCTGCCCAACATCGGCGCGCACATCTTCGGCGAAGACGAAATCGGCGACATTCTCGAAGACAACGGCTTCGTGAGCGTGCGCGTCAAAAACGTCGGCACGCTCCAGTGGGTGCGCGCCAAAAACGGCTGAGGTTCAGTCCGGCAAGCCGGACGCTACCCGAGGCGCTGCGCGAGCATCGCGAGCTTGTCCATCGAATCGCGCAGCATCTCCGACGTCGTCGAATGCGCCTTCTCCAGCCGCTTCGGGTCGGCCAGCGCGGTGAAGTCGTAGGTGTGGGTGACGTTGGTCAGCGTGGAGTTGATCTCGCTGAGCTCCCAGCGCCACAGATGACCGGGCGGTTGCTTTCCGGGTTCGGCTGGGCGCCAAGCGATCTTGGTGCCTTCGATGAACTCCACAACGTGGTTCTCCCGCACGGCACCGTTGGTCAGCGTCATCTTGAACACGTCACCGACCGCACGGACGCGCTGCCCGGGCGGCGCCGAGGCGAGGTTGTTGTTGCCGTCCCAGCTGGGCTGACTGGTTGGCTCGGCGATCAGTTCGAAGATGCGCTCGGCGCTGGCCGAGATGACGCGGGTGGCGCTGACAATGCCTTCGGGATCGGTATCAGCCATACGCCAATCCAAACACGTTGCGTACGGCAATGGGGGCCGGCATCGTGCCGACCCCCAAACCGGCTGATGATCAGCCGATGCGCAGTAACTCGGCCGGTCCCGAGAGAGCCGTCTTGGCCTGACGGGTTTGCTCGTCGGCCAGCACCTCGGCCTCGCCGTCCCGGATGCCGTCGACGATTTGCCTGGCGACGTCCTGCGGGTCGTTCTTCGGCACGTCGAACCCCGTGGTCATGTCGGTGTCGGTGTAGGCCAGGTGCACCGAGGTGACCAGGGTGCCCTGCTTCTCGAGCTCGACCCGCAGCGAGTTGGTCAGCGACCAGATCGCGGCCTTGGAGTCGCCATAGCCACCGAAGCCGCCCACCCAGGCCAACACGGAGCTGATATCCGCCAGCGCTCCGCCGCCATTTTCGGCCAGGATCGGGGCGAACGCCTGGGCCACCCGCAGCGCACCGAAGTAGTTGGTCTCGAACACTTCGCGGACTTCGTCGACGTCACTGGTCAGCAGCTTCGCCGCACCGAGGATCCCGGCGTTGTTGACCACGATGTCGGCGTCGGCGGCGGTAATCGCCAGCGCCGCAACCGAATCCGACTTGGTAACGTCGAGCGCGACACTTACGACACGAGGGTCGGTGCTGGGCTTGGGTGTGCGTGCAGTGGCGTAGACCTTGGCCGCACCGCGACGCAGGAACTCGTCCACGATGGCCTTGCCGAGTCCGCGCTGTCCGCCGGTTACCACGACCGTCGAGCCTTCGATGTTGACCATGATCCGTACTCCTTGACTGAGGTGAAATAGCTTTGTCCCTGTCAAAGTAATTGCCGCTATCGACATAGTCAAGTAGCATTTGGTTATGTCTTCATGGTCTGCGTCACACCGGTACGAACTCGCGACCGCACCCGGCGGCCTCGGCCTGGTCCAGGACTTCCTCAACACCATCGACGTGAAGCGCGACAGCCCGGATCTACTCGACGACGCCACGCTCGCGCGGGACTGGGTGGGCGGCGCGGTACGGACCTGGTCACAGGTCCGCGGCGTGCCCGCCGACCCGCCTGCCATCACGGACGCGGACCTGCCGAAGCTTCGCGCATTGCGCGAGGTGATCGCGCAGCTGGTGCGCGGCGAAGCAGCGGCCGGGGCGGGCATGACGGCGACCTCGGCGTCCTTCGCGGTGTCCGAGACCGGCGATGTCCGATTGGAACCCGCGGGCAGCGGCTGGCGCTGGCTGGCCTCGGCATTGTGGGGCGAGATCTTGCTGGGCCAACGCGACGGCACCTGGCGGCGCCTCAAGAAATGCCATCACCAACCGTGCGCGTCGACCTTCTATGACCGCTCGAAGAACAACAGCGGCGTCTGGTGCAATGCCAAGACGTGCGGCAACGTCGCCAACCTGCGGGCCTCGCGGGCGCGGCGGCGCGAACGCGAGCGCGCCGCGCAGGACGACCGGCTCAGTCCAGCGCCGGCAACAGATGCAGCAGGACCCGAGCCGAGCTGATCGCGACCTGCTGCACGAACTGGTTGAAGTCGGCGCCGGAGTCGGCGCCGGCCAGGTCGGACAACGCGCGAATCACCAGCCAGGGGATCCCGAATGCCTCGCAGACCTGGGCCAGCGCGCCGCCCTCCATGTCGATGGCCAGGCCACCGAAATCCTCGTGCAGCCGGTCGCGGGTGGACTCACAATGCAGGTACTGGTCGCCGGTCAAGACAGTGCCGTAGCTGATCTGCGGCGGCGTACCGGTGCCGCCCGCCGCCGGTGGCAGCACCGGAAGGGTGAATCCCTCGAGACGACGGGTAACGCGATCGAAGAGTTCGGGTTCTACCGGGTAGCCGAAACGCTCGGTCGCGTTGATGAACGGGACGTGCCCCGGTTGGTAGGGCTCCAGTCGCCCGTTTTCGATGACCCCGAAGTCGTGCTGCACCACCCGGTCGGCGATAACGATGTCACCGATGTGCAGCCGTATATCCAGTCCGCCCGCTACACCCGTGAAAACGATTGTGTGGCAACGAAATCGATCAGCCAGCAACGTCGCCACCAGACCGGTGTTGACCTTGCCCATGCCGGCTGCGGCCAACACCACCCGCTGTGCACCGAGTTCGCCGGTGTCGAAGGTGACCTGTGCGACCTGTTCGCGCCGCGCCCCGGACAACGCACTGCGCAGATAAGCCCACTCTTGCGGGATTGCACAGATGACGCCGACCGTCACCGCGCTGGGTTGGGGGACAACTCGAAACTCCAATCGCCGGCCATTGGCTCTGGCACCGTCGGCGATTGTATCGGCCCGGTCAGGGGGTCAGCAGCGCTCCGCGCCCCTGCGCATGACGCGGGAGCCATCTGCCTGCCCGCGCGACCTGTTCCTCAGCACAAGATTCAGTGCGTCGCAGGCGCGGGCTTTGATCGGGGCAACTACCTCGAGGTTGGTGGAGCTCTGGTTGATCAAGGTCTGCAGTGTAGGCACAGTCTCGACCCCTCCTTCGCCGGCCTAGTCAGCCGACTCGTCAATTTCACCCCAGCTGTTTTACAAGTGTGCAGCAAGCGGGTAAACGCGGTGATAATCCGGCTTGTGTGGTAGCGCACATTCCACGGCATCTATTCCCGCTCACCACGCCCGTGACCAGCACTAATCCGGTCTGCGGCGCAGAAACGCGGGAGCCCACGCCCATCGTGTTCCCCGACGATAACGGTTAGCTTCACGCCGGCGAAAATGCCGCTGCCACAAGGGAAATCCCCTAAGCCCAACGCTGGGCAGGTCCAGTCTGCCACATCCGCCGGCGGCATGCCGCCAGCGGACTGTTAGGTTTCCTATATGTCTGACGAGATGCTCTGCATTGACTACCGCCGGCTCGAATCGATTTACGGCCCGCTGGCCGAATCGGTGCGCCGGCTCGTCGATCTCAGCATTCGGACCGAAGCGGACCCCGCGACCGTCGCGGCGGCAAAGGCCAAAATTGACAGGGCCGCAGACGAATTGAGTGCATCGGTGCGGCCGGGGACCTTCGGCGTCCACACCACGCCGGACGGCGACACCGTCGCATGGGGAAATGCGGTGGTCGGTCTGCGCAACGCGGTCGCCCCACCGCTGGTGCTGCATCACGAGGCCGACGGACTGGTGTGGTCGGAGTTCAATCTCGGAGCGGCCTACGAAGGCCCACCGGAGCACGTGCACGGCGGGGTGTCCGCCCTGATCCTCGACCACGTGCTGGGGGCGACGGCGCACAAGTTGGGCCGCCCCGCCTATACCGGCACTCTGACTTTGCGTTACCGGCGCCGCACCGCGCTCGGTCGTCTGCTGCGGGCCGAAGCACACGTCGACCGCATCGAAGGGGTTAAGACGTTCTCCGTCGGCCACATCGCCGACGCGGACGGTGTCACCGTGGAAGCCGAGGGCATTTTCATCACCCCCAGGGCGTGACCATCACGTCGTCATAGCGGCCCGCTCGACGTCGAGGAGCTGCTCGCCGCGTCGTTCCTCGTCGTAGGCCCTGCGACCGCCGCGCACGCCGAACAGTCGTTTGGAGACCACCAGGTAGATCACCGCCAGGATGTTGATGCTGAAGGTGACCACCCGCGTCATCGTGATGCCCTTGGCCAGGTCATGGATCTCCAACGGCAAGAACACCGAGGTGGCGATCACCGCGAAGTATTCGCCCCAGCGCTTGAGTAACCACAGGCCGACGGCCTCGAGCATCTCGACCAGGGCGTAGGCGGTCAGCATCAGGGTCAGCAGCGCCAACGTGGAAGGTTTGGCGGCCAACGCCTTTTCCAGCTCGTGCACGAGCGTCATTTGGTCGACCCTGAATCCGGCGGCCCGAAAAATCGGCAGGTCGCGATCGAGGGTGGCCTGGATGGATCCCCGTGCGCCGCGGAACGTCCACACCGCGTACGCCGCGAGCGCGATCACCACCGCCCGGAACACGCGCTCAACCGCGAGGGCACGAATGATGATCGCCTGCCGTAAAGCCTTGCCACGCATGATCATCGGCGCGTCCTCGGCGTGGCCCCGGCCATGAGGCTCGCCGACGACGAACTCCCCGCAGCGCAGGCACCGCCACACTTCGCCGAGTCCGGTCATGCCACTGAGCCGGTCGGCAAGCCCCTGCTCCTCGGGCGCGTACGTCACATGGCCTGCGAGCGCGCAGGTGACCAACTCCCAGCGGTTGATGCCGCGATCTTTGCGCATGGCCGATCATTCAACGCGGGCAGCAGACGATGCAAGAGGGCGCGCACAGATGTCAGAACCGCGGCCGGCTGCGCGAATGTTGCGCTACCGGACTCACCGTGCCGAGCAGTTCGGTGAGCCCGGCGATGGCGATGTCGTCGATATGGTCGACGGCGGTGACGATGTCGGTCTGTAGCGCGGGTTCGCAGAACGGTTCGGCGAGCCATCCGAACTTGTCCACCACGCGCTGCCACGTCATCGGCCGGGTCGGTGATCCCTCGTAATCGCTTTCCTCGCGGCTGAATTCCCGTCCGTCCCGGGTATGGACATGTACGCGCGTCGCGGTGCGGCGCGGATAGTCCGCGGTCAGGTCGGCCGCCGCGACGACATCCACTCGCGCCAGCAGCTCCTGCACGTCCCCGCGCAGAACACGTTCGTTCTCAAGCTGTTCGGGACCCACTCCTCCGTCGAGCAGTGCTACGGCACTGAGGTACTTGAGGTTGTAGTCCGCCTGCTCCTTGGTCCGCGGATGATCCTTGTCGCCGTATGCTCCCCCACCGGCGATGTCGTAGGCGGTCTGAAACACCTCGATCGTCACCCGCGCGACGTCGTCGCCGCGCAGCTTGTTGTCCGCCCGGATCGCCAAGAGCGCATCGATGATGGCCTGTCCGTGGATCAGTGCGCAGTACTGCTTGAGATAGGTCTGTTCGACCGCCGTCAGTCCGCGGTCGGCGGTGTTGAAATCGATTGACTGATCGAAGAGTTGGACGAGCCCGTTCGGGCCTTCGAACAACGACTTGGGCCCGGTGATCCCACGGCTGGCCAATATCGTGGTGTAGACCGCGCGCATGGCGGTGACGGCCGGGGAGATGCCCTTCCAGTTCGAGACCGGTTCGGCGTGCACCACGGCCAGGGAGACATTGTCGGCCGTGGCGGCCGCGATGGCGTGCGCGGTGCGCTGCGCGTCCAGCCCCAGCAACTTCGCCGATCCGGCCGCGACCGACATCGCCAGCTGCAGCGCATGGTTGAGGCCACGTGCCATCACCGGAACTTGTGCGCTGAAACGACATTGGACCTCGTAAGCGACCGCGAGGGCGAGCAGGAAGTCGGCCCCGGTGGCGTCGACGTGCTCGGCTACCGCCAGGACCGCACCGAAGTTGTCGGCCGGGTGGCATAGGCCGCCCATGGTCAGATACGTGTCGAGCAGGTCGGGGTAGCGCACCAGCACGGTGTTGAAGAAGGCGGCCTGGTCCACCGAGGCGCGGCCGCCACCGACGAGCGTCGCCGAGGTGCCGCCGCTGAACTGGCCGGCGTGCTCCCGGATCGCCGGGATCAGTTCACCGTCGAGCGAACCGATCGCGCAGGCGATGCTGTCCAGCACGTTGCGTTTGAGCAATTCCCGCGGATGCGTACTGAGATCCGACTGCGTGGCGCCGACGACGAACTCGGCCAGTTCGTCCACAACATACCGATGTGCCATGGCTTTTCGTCCTTCCGCTGCTGCCTCTCACTCAAGCGCGGCCCGGATCAGCCGTCCAGGACCAGTCGCTTAGGTGTGTTCGGCGTGGCTTCCTGCCGCCGCTCAGAACCGTCGAGCACGCCGCGGTGTGGATCGTCGGCGGGAATCCACCATCGTTGCGCAGGAGGGGTGCGCCAGCTGCTTCTCTGCGCCACTGTCAGCAGTGCCTCGACCACCCGCATGACCCCGGCCCGGTCGTCGTTCTCCCGGCGCACGAGTGACCATGTCCAAAGCGGCACCGGATCGGTGACCGGGCGCTGCCCCAGACTTGGCGGCGGCACCGCGGTGTGCCGCTTGGGCGACGCGAGAATTGGCGCGGCAATCCGGCGCACATGGGCGTAGTACGCATCCCCGGTGACACCGCCGTCGTCGATGCGCACGATGCGCGCACCGGTTGCGTCCGCGAACTCCCCGGCGAAGCGGTTCCACGACGACCAGGCCGACTCGTCGGCGTCGATGAGAACTGTAAGCTGTTGCGCTGCAATGGGTTCAGCCGAGCTCACCCCGGGCAGTACCGCGGGCAGTGGTTCGGCGCGCACCAGATATGTCGTGAGTCCGCGCTCACTTGCCTGCTGGGCGGTCACCCAGGTCAGCGCGATATCCAAGGCACCCTCTGCAACTCGATCGGCCTGCACGTGCGATGGCAGCACCCACTCGTCGAGTCGCAGGGATATGGCTGCCCCCAGTACCGCGGTGAGGTCGTCCGGCAGCCAGCTGACGTAGCCCAGCCGCACCGGAACGCTGTCGGCGGCCGCCCGTTGCACCCGACGCCTGGCGTCATCGGCCAGGGCCAGCATCCTGCGCGCATCGGGCAGTAGGGCGCGTCCGGCCTCGCTCAACCGGACGCTGCGCCGGTCGCGCACGAAAAGTTCGGCTCCAATCTCTCGCTCCAGCGTGATGATCTGTTGCGACAGCGCCGGTCCCGAGATGTGGATACGTTTTGCAGCGCGTCCGAAGTGCAACTCTTCGGCAACCGCCACGAAGTAGCGCAACTGCCGCAGTTCCATGAAATGAGCTTAAGCGGGCTTGACCTGCGGTAGAAAGCGGAACTTAGCAGTGGTCGCAACCCGGTCGTGGACGCGGACGCGTGCCGGCACTTCACTGGACTCAGTCAGTGCGATCGCGTGAGGAGAAAGCCGTGCGCCTTGCCCCATTGCCGCCGACCGGTTTGACCGGCGCACAGCAGCTGCTGTACGCCGACATGCGAGCCGCGATCGACAGCGACTTCGGTGAACTCGTCGCCCATCGCAACGACGGTGCGCTGATCGGTCCGTTCAACGGCTGGCTGCACTATCCCCAATTCGGCTCGCCGGCTTGGGCATTCAACAGATCACTCTGGGAGCATGGCCGGCTGCCGGGCCGGGTCCATCAACTCGTCATCCTGGTCACCGTCGCGAAGTTCAAGGCGCGTTATGCGATCTACGGGCATGAGTACTTCGCCGATCGCGCCGGGCTGCCCGAGGACAAGGTCGCTACCATCGCCGCCGGCGAACGCCCCGCCGATCTGACCCACGACGAGCGGGTCGCCTACGACATGGCCGCCGCCCTCAGCCGCGGCGGCGCCCTGCCCGAGACCACTTATCGCGTCGCCGTCGGATGTTTCGGTGAGCACGGGGCGGCCGAGATCGTATTTCTGGTGGGCTGTTTCTCGATGGTCGCCGTCACGCTCAACGCGTTCGACGCCGGAGTGCCGGGCCGCGACGAAACGGCCTGAAACTACCGCGCGGTACGACGCTCCTCAAGGTCCACGACCGGCGGATGTTGCTGGGCTTCGCTGATCGCCGTGGTCTCCGCGGTGAGCTTGTTGCCGATGACCTGGATCTGTCGCGCGCTCAGCGGAGACAGTGGGTGCACGGCGAGCATCATGGCGACGTGGCCGCGGTGGTCGAAAACCGGTGCGGCGATGGTCACGACGGGCTGTTTGCGGCGACCGGGGTTGTCGTCGGACAGGAAGCCGATCGTGGTGAACTCGACGAGCAGCTGGTCGAGGATATGGCGCACCGGGGTCGGCATCTCGTCGCTGTCCAGCGTGCCGACCACCTGGACGGCCTGCGCCAGCGCGGGCGTTGTCCAGTCGACGTCGAACCCACGCTCGCGGGTGTGCGCCAAGACGTGTTCCAGGCGCTGGACGCGATCGGCGTTGCTGCCCGCGCCGCGGCGAATCCACGCGCGCTGTTCCTCGTCGGTGTCCCAGGCGGCGAACGCGACGCCGAACGGCGGCGCGTAGGGGATTCGGTCGCCCGGTATCCCCGCCGGCTGGGTGGCGGGATCGCCCTCAAAAGCCGTGACTACCAACGAGTCACCGAACCGCTCGACCACCGAGCCGGCGTAGCCGACCTCGCGGGAAATTCGCAGCGCCGCCGACCGCGCGGCGTGCGCGAGCGGCCGAGCGGTATCCATTCGCGCACCCACGACGGCGAGCGCCGGGCCCAGCGAGAAGGTCTTGGCGACGGGGTCGCGGCTCGCCCAGCCGCGATCGCACAGTGTCTTGAGGATCGCGTGCACCGTGCCCTGCGTCAGACCGAGTTCACGCACGATGTCGGAGAAACGCATCCGCGTGTTTCCGGACCGTGCCAGCAACTCGACGACATCGAGTACCCGCGCGGTCGGCGCCGAGGTGGATCCGCGAATGGCTTGACTCCTTTGCGACCGAATTCCTACAGTTATAGCGAACATTCGACAGATTAACTCGATTATTCGAGAAAATAGGTAGACGCTTTGCGCGCTGTGGTTTTGAGAGACGGTCGGCTGACGGTCCGCGAGACGGCCGACCCCGAGCCCGGGCCCGGTGAACTGCTGCTGCGCACGTTGAGCACCGCGATCTGCGCCTCGGATGTGCACTTCATGGACCACCCCGAGCTCGCCATCGACGATCCGACCGGACGCTCGTTGTACGACACCGATCGCGACATCGTGCTCGGTCACGAATTCGTCGGCGAGGTCATCGGGCACGGACCCGGCTGCTCGGATCAGTTCGCCGTGGGCACCCGGGTGACCTCGATACCGATACGCCTGGTCGACGGTGGCGCCGGCGGAGTGCGGATCATCGGCCAACACCCCGAGGCACCAGGGAGTTTCGGTGAGCTGCTGGTGGTTTCAGAGGCGGCGGCCAAGGCCGTCTCCGGTGACGTCGCCAGCGACGCTGTCGCGCTGGTCGACGCCTTCGCGGTCGGCGAGTTCTATGTGCGATCGGCAGACATCCAGCCGGGCGAGGTCGCCGTCGTCGTCGGTGCTGGGGCGATCGGCCTGTCGGCCGTTGCCGCCCTGACGTCCCGCGGCGTCGAACCGATCATCGTGGCCGACTTCAAGGCCGACCGCCGCGAACTCGCCCGAGCCCGCTTCGGCGCGCACGTGGTCGTCGACCCCGCGGAGAAGTCATGGGTGGACGCATTCCGAGAGGCTCGCGGCGAGCGCGGATTGCCCGGGCCGGCTGTGGTATTCGAATGTGTGGGCGCCGCCGGCCTGATTCAGAACATCGTCGAGTCCGCCGAGATGATGACCCGCATCTACTGTGCGGGCGGCTGGTACACCGGAGACACCCTGGACATCACCACCGCGACCCGCCAAGGCGTCACAATCCAATTCGGCGGCGGCCCGCATCCCCAGGACTGGTACGGAACCCTCGAGGCCGTCGCGGCGGGCACGCTGGATCCGCTCCCCAGCATCGGGAAGGTCATCGGCCTCGACGACGTACCCGACGCGCTGGACCTCGCCCGCCGATCCGACGGGCCGCCGCGCATCGTGGTCCACCCGAACGGAGACCCGAATTGAGGCAGGCGTGACCGAACGAGAAGACCGTCAGGACATCTGCGATCTATTGGTGCGCTACGCCACCGGGATCGATCGCCGCGACTGGCCGCTGTTTCGCACCGTCTTCACCGACAACTGCGAGCTCGACTATGGCGAGATCGGCACCTGGCACGGCGTGGACGAAGTGACCGAGTTCATGGACACCACGCACGCCTTGGCGGGCCACACCCTGCATCGTCTGTCCAATCTTGCAGTCACACTCGACGGTGACAAGGCATCGGCCCGCACCTACATCGATGCGGTAATCATGTTCGGCGACAACCAATCCGGCGTCAACGCATGGGGCTTCTACGACGACGAGATCGTCCGGACCGCCGATGGCTGGCGCATTGCACGACGCCGGTTCACGCAGGTTCGCATCACAACGTTCGGCCCGTAGGGAGCGCTCATGACATTCGCCGCGAAGTACGGCCCGTGGGCGCTGGTCGCCGGCGCCTCCGACGGCGTGGGTGCGGCATTCGCCGCAGGACTGGCCGAACGCGGCGTCAACGTCGTACTCCTTGCGCGCCGCCAAGCGGTGCTCGATCAGGTTGCCGCCGCGATCGAATCCGAGTCCCATGTCCAAACCCGCACTCTCGCAGTCGATCTCGCGGATTCGGGCGCGGCCGCCAAAGTGGCCGAAGCCACCCGAGACCTGGAGATCGGTTTCTTGGTGTACTGCGCCGGCGCGGATCCCAATTACCAGCCATTCCTTGACAATCCGATCGGTGCCGCCGAGGCGATGGTCTACCGGAACTGCATGGTGCCGATGCAGCTGTGCCATCACTTCGCCCCGGCGATGGTCGAGCGGGGCAGCGGCGGCATCGTCATCTTCGGGTCTGGCGCGGGATTGGCCGGCGGACCCAACATGGTTGCCTATGGTGCGACGAAGGCGTTCGACATGGTTTTCGCCGAAGCGCTCTGGGCCGAGTTGCACGACAAGGGCGTCGACGTCCTGGGACTTATTCTCGGCAAGACCAACACTCCCGCCTTGCGGGAACTCGAATACAGTCGCGGCAACATCGGTTCGCCAGACGAGGTGCCCGCGGGTGCCGCCTCGGTCGACGACATCATCGCGGAGGCCTTCGACAACCTGGCCAACGGCCCGACCTTGCTGGCAGGTGACGTCATGAAGGCCGCCGCACAATTCATGGCGTCCTTGACCCGCAAGCAGGCCGTCGAAATGTTCACGGCGGCCGCGGCCGCGGCGATGGGGCCGGATCGTTAACTGCCCACGGGTTTGACCCAGGTGATCAGCACGCGACCGTAGAGCAGCCGGCGAACCGTCGCCCCGGGCAGCGCCGTGCGGGCGTCGGCCCGAAGCCGACGCAGCGTTGCCGACGGCGGCCAGTTGATCGGCGCGGTGTGCTCCCACTTGCCCCTGACGCGATTCACAACCGCGCACGCCACCCACGACGTCAGGTGCCACACGCCGTTTCGCGGCGACGGCCGCACGAACGCGACCAAGCCCAGCGTGCCGCCGGGGCGCATGAGGTCGGCGAACCGGTGCAGTGCCGGACCGGTGTCGCCCAGATGATGTAGTGCGGCGTTGGACACCACCGCATCGAAGCCGGGCAGGTCCGCCGTCATCACGTCACCGTGCATCCATTGGACCGGCGCCGCGGCGAACCGGGCCTGGGCACGGCGCAGCACGGGAGCATCGACATCCAGCGCGGTGACCTCAGGGACTCGGCGGGCCAGCCGCGCGGCGAGGAAGCCGTCGCCACATCCGACATCGAGGACCCGGCGGGCGTCACGCGGAACCCCCGACTCCAGCAATGCGTCGTAGTGGATGTTGATGTTCCACGGCTGCCGTACAGACGCACCAGACACTCCCCCGAACCTAGCCCACCGCCCAAAGAGTTCCCGTAAGAGCACTAGATCGATTTGCCACAATCTGAAGTTAGTCGAGCCTAACAATTTAGATTGATGCCTCTATCCAGCAAATATAGGCGAGCGATCGGCATCGATTGGCACTCTCATAACGTTGCTGGATAAGGGTAGGCAGGGTAACTTTGGCGCGCAGGTCAAGCCATGGCCGCGAGCCAGATTGCGATGAAGCCCGAGCGAAGGACGACGATGCTCGCCACTGACAGGCCCGCCGGCTCGACTCCGACGGCGGCGGCACGATCGCCGCGGCGGACGCTCCTCCGTTCGACGTTGATCACCGGCATCTTCGTTGCCCCCGCGGTCGTGGTCCGGATCGTCGGCCTGCATCCGGACCCGGTTGTCGCCCTGCTGATCTTCGGCGCCGCGGTGGTCTCGGCCAGTTTCCTGCTGGCCTGGGCCGCCGAGGCCGCGCAGATCGACGTCTCCGGCGGCCTGGCGATCGCGGTGCTCGCTCTGGTCGCTGTGCTGCCCGAATACGCGGTGGACCTCTACTACGCGTTTGTGTCCGGTCACAACCCGGAATACACGCAGTACGCGGCGGCCAATATGACCGGATCCAATCGGCTGTTGATGGGCCTGGGGTGGCCGGTCGTGGTGCTGGTCAGCGTCGTCGCGGCGCGCCGGGTCGGTGCCGGCAAGAGCACCGGCCTGACGCTTGAGCCCGGCAATCGCGTCGAACTCGGATTCCTGCTGATCGCCGGACTGGCCGCGTTCGCGATCCCGGTCGGCGGCGAGATCCATCTCGCGATGGGGCTGGCACTGCTCGCCTGGTTCGGCTTCTACCTGTACAAGGTCAGCCACGGCGACGTCGAAGAGCCCGATCTGGTCGGTACCGCCGCCGCTCTCGGTGAGCTCTCGGACCGGACCCGCCGCATCATCGTCGTCAGCCTGTTCGCGGTGTCCGGCGCCGTGATCCTGCTGTGCGCCAAGCCCTTTGCCGACAATCTGGTCTCGGCCGGCACCGAGCTGGGCATCGACCGATTCCTGCTGGTGCAATGGCTCGCTCCGTTGGCCTCCGAGGCACCCGAGTTCATCATCGCGACGATCTTCGCCAGCCGCGGCAAGGGCACCGCGGCCATCGCCACGCTGATCTCGTCCAAGGTCAACCAGTGGACGCTGCTGATCGGATCGCTGCCGGTGGCCCACCTGCTGGGCGGCGGCGGCTTCTCCCTGGAGCTCGACTCCCGCCAGGTCGAGGAAGTCTTGCTGACCGCCAGCCAGACGTTGATGGGCGTCGCGGTGATCCTGGCGCTGCGCTTCCGCCGCGCCGCCGCCTGGACGCTACTGGGGTTGTTCATCGTCCAATTCCCGCTCACCTCCACCCCGGAGCGCCTGGTGCTGTGCGGTGTCTACGCCGCGATCGCCGTCGGCGGACTGGTCGTCAACCGCCGCTACCTGACGGCCACGCTGAAGGCGCCTTTCCTCGGAACGGCCGTCCGGCACTCCGGTCATCCGCACCACCTGGCAGAGGAAGCGGCGCTCCCGACGTAGGACGCGATCGTGGCTCGAAGGGCTGCGTATAACGTCGCGGTATGAATCGAGTCTCGGTGATCACGGGCGGCGCGGGCGGCATGGGTCTGGCCACCGCAAAAATTGTCGGCGCCGACCACACGCTGGTCCTCTGCGACATCAGGCAGGACCGGCTCGATAATGCGGCCGCCACCCTCCAAGACCTCGGGGTCACCGTTACCGCGATCAATTGCGACGTGACAGACCGGGATGCCGTCAGCGAACTGCTCGACACCGCGAACGGCCTCGGCACCCTCTCCTCCGTGATCCACACCGCGGGCGTGAGCCCGAGCATGGGCTCCGCCGAGTACGTGATGCGCACCAATGCAATCGGCACCGTCAACGTCAACGAGACTTTCTATGCCACCGCAGCCGAAGGGGCTGCGATCGTCAATGTGGCATCGATGGCGGCCCACATGCTGCCCGCGGAAATGATTCCGACGACCCAGTTCTCGTCGGCGCTCGAGGACGGCGGCGGCTTCTGGGACGCGATGATGGCGGCGTGTGACCCGATACCGGAGGAAGCTCGATCCGGCTACGCGTACGCGTTGAGCAAGAGTTTCGTGAAGTGGTACAGCCAGTCTCAGGCCGAGCGCTTCAACGCGCGCGGATTGCGCATCGTCTCGGTGTCTCCGGGGTCCATCGACACCGAGATGGGCCGGCTCGAGGAACAGGCTGGGGCCGGGGCGATGGTGGCCAATGCCGCCGTCCCGCGGTGGGGCAAGCCGGAGGAGATGGCCGAGCTACTCGCCTTCTGTGCCAGTGCCAGAGCGGGCTACCTCACCGGTACCGACATCCTCAACGACGGCGGGGTGATCGCCTCGATGACCGAGCGGGCCCGGGTGTCCGCCGGCAGCTGCTGACGCTCATTTCGCCGAAAGTCACGTGCTGCCAGCACTGCGCCAGTACCGCGCGCGATCAGTGTCGGGCGGCGTGGCGAAACATGCCAGTGTGGCTTCCCGCGGCTCGGCGCCCCAGCAAGGAAAAACGGTGCCGACCAGAGCCGGCGGCGCGGCTACGACCGGTGCTACCGCGGGCGCCGGCCAGCAGCACCGCGAGTCCGATCGCGGCCACCGCACCGACGACAATTCCGTAGAGAAACAGCGTGCCGGTCGACCCGGTGACGTGGTAGCCCAGCAGTGTGAAGTGATCGGTAAGCAAATGGGCCGATCCCGCATTGGCCAGCACCCCGGCGACGCCGACGACTGTCGCGGCAGCCAAGGCGATCAACCCGATGATGACAAACATGGCGAAGCACCTCCTAGTGCGGTGATGGATGTGCAGTTCCCTGGTTGCATAGCCGTCTGCCGACGCTGTAAACAAGGGCTCACTATCCACACATATTTCTCAGGGAGTCTGCGCTCCATGGCCCCACAGCCAACCGACCGTGATGGCGCACCGACCGCGGGACCACGCCGGCTGGGCTCGGAGACCAGCCGAGCATCGACCCTGCAGTCCGCACTGGGTATCGTCGACCGCGACGGTATCGATTCGCCGGACATGCCCTCGTACGAGAAACTGCACGGCCGCCGATGAGAAACGCGGTCGCGTCCGCGCGGGATACCCTGCGCACCCAATTGTGGCCGTTGCCATGCCTGGGAGTCGTCGCGGCAGTGGCAGCGGGAGTACTGCTGCCCCGGCTGGAGTCCCAGTGGAGTCGGTCGCTGCCGCCCTGGTTGAACGATGCGTTGTTCGGTGGTGATGCCGGGGCGGCCCGCACGCTGCTCGACGCGCTCTCCACCTCGCTGGTCACCGTCACGTCGCTGACATTTTCACTGACCGTGGTGACATTGCAGTTAGCCAGCAGCCAGTTCTCCCCGCGCCTGCTGCGCACCTTCACCAGCGACATCTTCGTGCAGTCAACGCTCGCCGTGTTCCTGGCCACATTCACCTATGCCCTGACCGTGCTGCGTGGGGTACGGAACAACGACGGAGTACCTAGGATCTCGGTGACGGTTGCCTTTGTTCTCGGGATCGCCAGCATGTTGTGCTTGGTGCTGTTTTTGGCTCATCTCGCCCGCAAAATCCGCGTGGAGACCATGTTGCGTGACGTCCATCAGGAGGCGCGCGCGACCCTGCGGCTGGCAACCACCCCTCGCGACTACGACGCCAACCGCCGCCCGTCGATACCGAAGACACCGGAGCGGGCGGTGTGCCTGAGTGCACCGTCCTCGGGTTTCTTGACCCGCATCGACCAAGCTGAACTGCGCTCTGCGGCGATTAAGGCGGACGCCTACGTGGTGATCGACTGTTACCCGGGTAGCTCTCTCGTGCAAGGGGTACCGATCGGGATGGCATGGGCGGACCACGACACGCTGGACGACGCGGTAATTGAACAACTGCAGCACGCCGTTGACAGTGCAATCAAAACCGGTCATGAACGGACTGCCGCCCAAGACGTCGGCTACGGCCTACGGCAGCTCGCTGACGTTGCGAACAAGGCGCTCTCTCCGGGCATCAACGATCCCACCACCGCCGTCCACGCACTCGGGCACATCTCCGCGCTGCTGTGTGAGCTCGCCGCCCGCGACCTTGGCCCCACCCTACTGCGCGACGAAGACCGAGTAAGAGTGGTGCTGAACCGGCCCGACCTGGCGGAGCTGCTCGATCTCTCGATCACCCAACCGCGCCACTACGGATCGGCCGACCTCATGGTCATGTTGCGGCTGTTCCGGTTGCTTGAGGAATTGGCCTACCACCTCGACGACACGGCGCCGATCCGCGCGCAACGGGACCGCCTGTGGGCCGACATCGCGCACTCCGACTTCGACAGCAACCAGAAATCCCAATTGGAGCGGGCGGCGCAACGAATCGAGCACGCCATCAACCACGGGGTTCAACGTCGGTGACGCGCATAAATCTCGCGCTGGGGAACTGAACCGCACCCCGCGGTGCGCGAACGGGGTGCGGGAGCGCCATTCGCCGCGTCAGAGGCCTCCGGAGTAGACGAAACGTGTTGCGGTACGGAGCTTTCGGGGACGCGAGGAGCCCTTTGGTGTTCGATCGCCGCAGACTCGCGATCACCAGATCTATCGCGGCCACGACCCCCTACGTATGCTGAGCGCATGCCGCAACGGGTGTTGCGCGACCGCTTGATCGACCTCGAAGTTCCGGGCGAAGATGTGGCCCGCGGCCGGGCGCTGCGCAAGTCCGTCCCACGACGCTCCCTCGCGCAGCTGACTCCCGCCTCGCAATCCGCGACCGAAATTCTCGTCGCCCAAAATGCCGGGCGGATAAGCGAACTCGTTCCGCTGCGGTTCGCCCGAATGCTCGCCGACCCGTTCGCCTTCTACCGGGGCTCGGCAGCGGTCATGGCGGCCGATCTGGCCGCGAGCCCGTCGACCGGGATCGAGATCATGTGCTGCGGTGATGCGCATATCTCCAACTTCGGCCTGTATGCCGCCCCGCATCGCTCGATCGTCTTCGACCTGAACGACTTCGACGAGGCCGCCGTCGCCCCGGCCGAGTGGGATGTCAAGCGCCTGATCACCAGCGCGGTCATCGGGGGCCGTCACGCCGAATACTCCGGCAAGGCCATCCGGCGTTGCGTCGAGCAGGCGCTGGTGGGTTACCAGCGCAGCCTGGAGGCGATGCTCGAGGAGATGGACGTCCTGGAGCGCTACTACTTGCGGGTGGAGCCCGAGCACTACACCGGGACGATGTCCAAGGGCCTGCAGGCGGTGATCCAGAAGACGATATCGCGGGCGCGTACCCGGACGTCGGCGCGAGTCTTCAAGCAAATCACCGAGATTGGGCCCGACGGGACGCCGCGCCTGCGGGAGGCGCCACCCGTGCTGCAACATGTCGACGAGGACGTCGAGGCCCCGCTGGTGGAGTCGATTCAGGAGTATCTGACCGCGGTGCCTGCCGACGTCGCGCTGCTGCTGTCACACTTCCGGGTCACCGACGTCGCACTACGCGTGGTTGGTGTCGGCAGCGTCGGGACCCGTTGCTACCTGGTCATACTGGTAGGCCCGAACGACACGCCATTGATCCTGCAGATCAAGGAGGCCACCCGTTCAGTGCTCGACGAACACGGCGGGTGGCCTCAGCCCGAGAGCCTGACCGCGGCGATCGAGGCCCATGGCCAAGGGGTGCGCGTCACCGATGGGCAACTGATCCTGCAGGCCATGTCGGACGTCTTCCTCGGATCGACCCGCAAGGACGGCCGCGATTATTACGTCCGCCAGTTCCACGACATGAAGGGCACCATCGAGACCGAGGGCATGTCGCCGTCCACGTTTACCGATTACGTGACCGCGTGCGCGGTGCTGTTGGCGCGGGCGCACGCGCAGAGCGCGAATGCCTCGATCCTGCGGGGCTACGTCGGCACCAGCAATGGGGTGCACGAAGCGGTCGCCGAATGGTCGTACGCCTACGCCGATAAGTCCCTCGACGACTTTCATCAACTGCGCGCGGCGGCCGCGGCCGGCGAGATCGAGGTTGCCGAGGATCCCGCGCGATAGCGCCTGGCCTCGACGATATCAACGAAGCCTACCGTGACCTAACCGCCGGTGAATTGATCTGCGGCGTAATCGATTTCGGCCCCGGATAGCCGTCGCGGAGCAACGCCGGTGCGGTGCAGCCAGTCGCGGGTTCGCAGCCGCCAGGTCCGGCGCGCGTATTCCAGTTCGGTGTAGGGCCATTGCGTGACGATCCGGCCGGTAGGTGACCGAAAGTAGCTGTCACACTGAGTCCAGATGGTGCGCTCCAAGTCGGCCGAAAGCAGGTCGTTGTACCGTTTTTCGGCCTCGGGACGCACCTCGAGATAGCCGCCGCGCCGCGCCAACCGGGTGACCGCGCTGGCCACCAGCCGGGCACCGGCCTCGAGGATGTAGACGATCGAGTTGCCGCCCTGGTTGGTGTTGGGTCCGTACAGCATGAAGAAGTTCGGGAAGCCGGCGACTGCCGCGCCCAGGTACGCGCTGGGGTCCTCCCCCCAGCGTTCGTGCAGGTGCTGCCCGCCGGTGCCGATCACGTCAATCCCCGACAGGTAGCGCGACGTCTCGAATCCGGTGGCCAGCACGATCGCGTCGACATCGACGACTCCACCCGCCGTCGTGACGATGGACGTCTCGGTGATCCGGTCGATCGGGTCGGTGACGAGCGCGACGTTGTCCTGCTGCAGCGCCCGGTAGTAGTCGTCGCCGAGCAGCACGCGCTTACAGCGGAACGGATAATCCGGCGTCAGGGCGCGCCGCAGCTGTTCGTCGGCCACGGTGCGCTCCAGGAACGAGATGGAGATCTGAGTGCGCGCGGCGACCACCGGGTCGTCGGCGAACGTCGCAGTGTTGTCATGCTGGAACTTCCAGATCTTCCAGCGGGTCCGCGGCACCGCCAATGGGTTGCGCCGGAACTCCGCCAATTCGGATGCGCTGTACGGACGGTCGTCCTTGGGAACCATCCACGGCGGAGTGCGCTGAAAGACCGTCACTTGTCCGGCGACCTTCGCCAGTTCGGGGACGACCTGGATCCCGCTGGCGCCGGTGCCGATCACCGCCACCTTCTTGCCCGCCACCGCCAAGTCGTGATCCCACTGTGCGGTGTGCATGACGAAGCCACGAAAATCTTTGAGGCCCGTTATATCCGGCAGCTTCAACGACCCGAACAGTCCGACGGCGCAGACCACCACGTCGGCGGTCAGCGTGCTGGCGCGGCCATCGCGTTCCAGCCGGCACTGCCAGCTCCAGGTATCCGCATTCCATTCCACCGAGCGCACCCTGGTCTCGAGCCGTAGGTGACGGCGCAGGTCGAAATCGTCGGCCACCGACTCCAGGTAGGCGAGAATCTCGGGCTGCCGGGCGTAGGTCCGGCTCCAGGATCTGTTGGGCGCGAACGAAAACGAGTAGAGGTGGCTTTGGATATCGCAGGCGGCGCCGGGATAGGTGTTGCGCCGCCAGGTTCCGCCGACGCCGTCGCCGGCCTCGATGATCACCAGGTCGTCGATGCCGGCCCGGCGGCACGCCACCGCCGCTCCCAGCCCGCCGAATCCCGCGCCGATGATCGCCACCCTGGGCGAGCGTCGCCGCCGGGTCGCCGCGCGGGCCCGACCGAGCAGGTACTTCACGGGCCGGCTCGGCGAATGTCGAACCCGGCCAGATCGCCCTGTGCCCGCCAGGCCGTAAGGATGTCGGCGTATTCCGTTGGCGTGCCGAAGAAGAAGCTGCCCTGTCGGGTCTTCGCGTCGGCCTTACCCTCGCGGTTGTAGTAACCGGGCGTGCACGTCCTGGCGCGCTCGGCGGTCGCGGTCGAGCGCGCGACCACCGTGTCGACCCACGCGGCTTCGGCGGCGGGCGACGCCTCGACCTCGGTAGCGCCGTGCTCAAGAGCCCACGCGATGATCCAGGCGGCGTGGGTGGCCTGCACGTCCAGCAGGTATGGGAAATTCACCGTCAATCCCGCTTGCGAGATGCTCTCGATGAAGCAGTTCGGAAAACCGTTGGCGCACAGACCCTGAAAGGTTCGCACGCCGTCACTCCAGCGCTCGGTCAGGCTCACGCCGTCGCGCCCGATCAGCTCAAAGCCGGTGCGCCGGCTGTAATCGGTGCCGACTTCGAAACCCGTGGCGAAGATCAGGCAGTCCAACTCGTAGGGCACGCCGTCGACGACGACGCCGGACTCGGTGATTTGCTCCACCCCGAGACCGCGAGTGTCGACCAGTGTCACGTTGTCCCGGTTGAAAGTTTGCAGGTAGTCGTCGTGGAAGCAGGGGCGCTTGCAGAAATAGCCGTACCAGGGTTTGAGCGCCTCGGCGGTGGCGCGGTCGGTGACGATCCCCTCGACTCGGGCGCGGATTTCCTCCATTTTGGCAAAGTCCGCGAGCTCGATATCGCGGCCACGTTGCTCCGGGTCCACCGACCCGTCTCCGTCGTGGCGCATCACCGGCAGCTTGCGGGTGATGCTCGTCCAGGCGTCGGCGACAAGGTCCTCGGGCGCCTGCCCGCCCGCGGTCAGGATCTGAAAGTTCTGGATGCGCCGACGCTGCCAGCCCGGCTGTAATGTGTTGACCCACTGCGGATCCGTAGCCGCATTGGCGCGCACATCGACCGACGAGGGGGTGCGCTGGAAGACGTAGAGGTGCTGCGCAGCGGCACCCAGATGCGGCACGCATTGGACGGCGGTCGCGCCGGTGCCGATGATGCCGACGCGCCGGCCGGCCAGGTTCTCCAGCTTCTTGCCGGTGTAGCCGTAATCCCAGCGGCTGGTGTGGAATGTGTGGCCGCGAAACGTTCCGATTCCGGGAATGCCGGGCAGTTTGGGTTTGGCTTGATAACCGTTGGCCATCGAGACGAACTTGGCCCG
This sequence comes from Mycobacterium sp. NGS40, assembly GCF_059812735.1. NCBI lineage: Bacteria > Bacillati > Actinomycetota > Actinomycetes > Mycobacteriales > Mycobacteriaceae > Mycobacterium > Mycobacterium sp. NGS40. Next base: position 107,326 of record NZ_JCALDG010000003.1, on the reverse strand, counting down.
CATCTCGTCACCCCGGTTGGTACGAAGGATCCAGCGGGATTCACCTGACTCCCAACGTATCTCCTGTACGTCGGTGCGCAGGCACGCGTCGCGGTAGAGGTCGTATTCTCTTGCGATGCGCTGGCAGTGCGCAAAGATCTCGGCCCCCTGGGCGTATTTCTCCACCGGGATGTAGCCGAGTTCTTCCAGCAGCGGGATGTAGACGTAGGACTCGACATCGCAGGCGATCCCCGGATACCGATTCCAGTACCAGGTGCCACCGACGTCGGCCGCCCGGTCGATCAGCCGGACACTTTTCACGCCGAGCTCGCGCAGCCGCACCCCGGTCAGCAAGCCGCCGAAGCCGGCTCCCACGATCGCCACATCGACCTCATCGGTGCGCGGCTCACGGGTGAATTCCCCGTCTACCCAAGGATCTTCGGCGAAATGAGCGAAGTCGCCGGCGATCTCCACGTACTGGTCGATCCCGTCGGGCCGCAACCGGCGCGCGCGTTCCTCGGCATACTTGCGCCGCAGCGCATCGACGTCGAACGCGTACCCAACAGTTTCGGTCAAGACCCGACTCCGCTCTTCGTGCGTCGACTCTATAATCAATCGCTTGATCGTATCAAGGACTCGTCGGTTGCTCCTCGAACAAAGCGCCCCTGACCAGTACTTTCGCCGAGCTCAAAGCCGCGTGGTAGTCCTGCGGCGCGAGCGTGGCTGCCAGCTCCGTCAGGCCATAGACCAACGCGTAGATCGCGGCGACCACCGCCCGCGAATCCGGCTGACCACCCAGCTCGCCGCCCTGACAGGCGTCCTCGACGACGCCCTCGATGATCTCGCGAAATGCTTCGAACCCCGGGTTTTTCGGCTTCCCGCGGGCCTTCGGCCGCAGCGGCGCCGCACCGGTTTCGGCCCGGATCGCAAATTCGAACGCGGCCAGGTCCGGATACTCACGCATCAATTGACCGGATTCGTCGAGCACCGCTTCGATCCGGTCGACGATGTTGCCCGGTCCTTCCGCGGCCCGGCGCAGCCGGGGCATGGCCGTGTCGGTTCTGGCCGCTACGGCTGCCTTGATCAGTTCGGACTTGTTCGGAAAGTAGTTGTACAGGCTGGCGCTGGTCATGTCGGCCATCCGGGCGATCTCACGGATCGTCGCCTTGGCGTAGCCGGCCCGCGCCACACATCTCATCGTCGCGACGATGATGCGGCGGCGGGTCTCTTCGCCGCTGGCGCCGACAGGGCGACCCAGCTGTGTCTTCGCTCGCATGGTTGCCCACCCTTCGACCCCGGGCGCAGTTCAACGTCGAATATATTTGACCGACCGATGAATCCGGAGGTGAGCGGCCGTGAACCTCGCGTTGGGGGAGTTCTCGCGCGCTATCGATTTGGCCGGCGTATTCGTCAACGCCGTACTCGGTGGCGTCGTGGCGCGCGAATTCCGCATGGACCCTGTGGGATTCGTTGCGCTCGCGATTCTGTCCGGACTCGGCGGCGGCTTGATCCGAGACACCCTGTTGCAGCACGGGCCGCCGGTGGCATTGACAGACACCCTTTACGTCGTGGTTGCGCTGGCCGGAGCGGCGGTCGCTTTTCTGATACCGCTGCGAGCGCGGATCTGGTCGCTGACCTATCCGGTCGTCGATGCACTGGCGTTGGGCACTTGGGCGGTGGCGGGCGCGGAGAAGACATTAGCAGCCGGATTGTCCTGGCTCCCAGCCATTTTGCTAGGGACAATCAGTGCTGTCGGCGGTGGGGCGCTGCGAGACCTGGCGGTAAATCGCACTCCGGCCATCTTCGGGGGTAACACGCTTTACGCGACACCCGCGGTGGCGGCCAGTGGCACCGTGGTGCTGCTCTCCCGTTACGGTCAGGCGCCGCTGGGGGAATTGGCGGGAATCGTCGTCGGCTCGGGCCTGTGTCTACTGGCCCGGTGGCGGGGCTGGCGACTTTCAGAGAGTTTGACCACCGACTACTACTTGACACGGCGGAAGCGGGCGTGGCGCATCCGGATCGGCAGACGAGCGCCCCGCCCCGACGACCAGTGACTCAGCTCGGGCGCCCGGTGGGCGCGGACAGCGAGGAGACGCGCCGCCGGATCATCGCCGCGGCAATGCGCTGCGTCGCCGAAGTCGGCTACTCGCAGGCGACCATTCGCCAGATCGCCCGGGCCGCCGAGATGACCAGCGGCAGCCTCTATCACTACTTTCCGAACAAGTCCGAACTGCTCAGCGCGACCGGCGAGGAGATCGAAGCCATCGTCGCGCCTCGGCTGCGGGCGGCCGCCGCGCTGCACGAGAACGTCACCGACCGACTCGACGCGGTGCTCGATGAGTCGACGGACCTGGTCCGCGACTATCCCTACCTGACCGGGTTTTTGCGAGCACTGCGCGCCGCGGGCACAACGAGATCGCCGGGATCCAAGGCGTTGCACGACGTCGTGTTCGAGATCGTCGACGACGCCGCGCAACGCGGGACACTGTCCGGCGACACCGACACCCGGTCGACCGTCGAAGCGATCTGCGCGCTGACCCGGGGCCTCTCGGAGCAGGCGGACAGCTTGGCGCCGCAGACCTACCGAGCCGCCCTCGCTTCAGCCAAAAGCCTCATCCGGGGAACGCTGTTCACGCAACGCGTCGCCGAGCGTCCATAGCGCCACCCCGATCAGCACCAAGTCCTTCAGCAGGAACTGGCCCGGCAGTGCCGACAGCACGGGCAGACCGGCGGCGTGCGTCGAGACCACGCCGGGGGTGGTGAACAGAAAGCTCAAGGTTCCCAAGAACAGCACCACCGCTAGGGCGCTGCCGATCGCAGACACCCGCGGCCATACCGGACGCAACGCAATGAGTAGGGCAGCAACGATTTCCATCGTCCCCAGCCCGCGGGCGACGGTCGTGACGCTGAACACGTCGTAGACCCAACTCATCAGCGGGTTGTGTTCGATCAGCACCCGGGATTCCATCTTCACGTACTTGCCGAACCCGATCCAGGCCAAGACGACGGCCAGCCCGTACCGACTGATCAGGTGGCCCAAGCGAATCAGTGATTCCGAGAGCTGGTGGCGCGTTGCTGCGATGGGGGCGGCGCTGCGGGTCATCGATGTACGTCCTTCGGTGGGCGGGCTGGTCTTCCGAAGGGACCACGATTCAGGCTGCGATGGCGTTCACGATTTCCCCGCGTACCGGGCGCGCAGCTTGGCCAAAGTCGCTTCGATGCCGGACGCGTTGCCCTTCACGAACCCCATCCGCTCGTAGTACTTCAGGCTGTTTTTGATGGGACCCGCGTCGCGGTAGTCGAAGGTCTCGGTGACCTTGGTCAGGGTCGGCGAGAGCGCTTCGAAGTCCCAACGCCAGCGGTGGCCCACCGGGTGTCGCCATTCGACGACTTCGTTCGGCTTCAGCGTGGTCATCGTGCTGGTGATGCGGTAGGGCACCCCGAACATCTTCATCTTGGTCGAAAACCTGGACCCGACAACCATTTCGGACGGTGTGGAGATGTTGTCGCAAACCGTGCCCGACCCGTCGAGCTCGCGGTGGCGCCTGGGATCGGCCGCAAGGGCGTACAGCTCCGAGGCCGGGGCGGCCACTTCGACCGATCGGCTCACTTGTCGGGGTCCTGCGTCGACAACGGTGACAGTCATGATGTCTCCTTTCGCCTAGCCGGAAGCCTAAACCCGCCCGGTCTGGTGGCTCCGGGATATTGGGGTCACCCCGGATCGCGGGTGAGGGATCGATGCCGGTCCGCCCACCAGACCGGGGTCCTCACCGGGGAGCCGACTGGGCAAACCCGACGACCTCGCCGCGCGCACCACGTTCCGCTCTTACCAGGAGGCCGGATGGAGCGCCGAGCAGGGGTTGGTACATCGGCGGCGGATCGCACCCAAGGCAATGATGCTCAACTGACCATCGCTGACATAATTCCCAGGTAGAGTCCCCGCCATGGGCGTGCTGCGCTTCATCTGGCAACGCGTGCTGGCGTTCGATCGGATCGGCTCGCGCATCCCGCAGCTGATCCAGATTTGGCTCACCGAGTTTTTCTTCGTCATGCCGTTGACGTTCTTCATCGGCAAAGTCATCGACATCCGTGGGGCATTCGGCGTGCCCGGAACGGGCGAACGGCTCGGCGGGGTGTTCTGGGGCGCGCTGGTGGTTTCGGTGGTCTTCGGATTCTTCTTCGTACGCTGCCTGGTTAGGCCCCGGGTGGTGGAGGGCTCGTGGACTCCGACGGTGCACGCCGACATCGGGGGGATGACCGTCTACGGCGGCAACCGCGCGTGGACGGTGACCTACCCGTTCCTGACCAGTCACCCGTCGTACGCATTGCTGCTGTTGATCACCGCGCCGATCCCGGCGGTGATGCTGGCCGCGACCACCAATCAGGGTGACAGCACGTTCTATTGGCGGGTCTGCGGCATCGTCGGCCTGGTCATCCTCGGCTGCATGGCGCTGGCCCGGATTCTGGCGTGGTACGTCTTTCGCCTCGGGCGCAACAAACTCGATGCGCGGCTGGATGGCTCGCCGATCTCGCAACGCCGGCTCGGGTGGGAGATCGCGTGGAAGCCGGTGCTGGTGCTACTGGTGATGATGTACGCGATCGTCTGCATCCCGCTGGGCGCCATGTGGTTGAAAGAACAACGCACGATCGCCGCGCTGCCCGTCGTGACCGTCGCCGACACCGACCACCCGGGCGAGTACCGGCGGGTGAAAGGCACCGTGGCGTCCCAGCCCGTCTACTGGGCGCCGCGAGGCACCGGCCGCGGCGGCAATAACTACGCCGGCGCCGGGGTGTTGGTCACTCTGGCATCCGGTGGCGAGGCACTCCTGCTCGCCGAATCGCTCTCGGTGCCCGACTTCAGGGGCATGATGGCCGGCGTCCGCGGCGGTCAGCTCACGGCCAGCGGCAAAGTGGTCGACGCCATCACCGACATCCAGCGCAAGTACTACGGCTTCGATCTCAGCGCCTTCCCCGAGGCGCCGGCGGAGGGCCGGGTCATGCTGTTGTTGTCGCAGCCGTAGCGGACGGACGCCCCACCACCGACCCTCGCCTCGCCGAACAGGCAGAATCTCACGATGACACGTCTTGACGCCAATACCCCTTAGGGGTATATACGTGAGGTATGGCTTAAATACCCCCACGGGGTACAGGGAAGGAGCGTCATGACCACAAGCGCGGTCAGCAACCTGGAGTTGGACATCGCCGGGATGACGTGTGCCTCCTGCGCGGCCCGGCTGGAAAAGGCGCTGAACAAACTCGACGGCGTGACGGCGACCGTGAATTTCGCCCTGGAACGAGCCTCGGTCACCGTGCCGGCCGGATACGACCCTCAGTCGCTGGTTGTCGAGGTCGAAAAGGCCGGCTATAGCGCCGTCATGCCGCAATCGCATGCGGAGGCCGCCGGTGACGACCACGAGCTGGCTTCGCTGCGTAACCGCCTGATCGCCGCGATCGTGCTGGCCACCCCGGTGATCGCGATGGCGATGATCCCGGCATGGGAGTTCCGCAACTGGCAGTGGGCATCGCTGGCCCTGGCCGCGCCGGTCGTGCTGTGGGCGGGTTGGCCGTTTCATGCCGCCGCTTGGACGAACCTCAAGCACGGCGCGGCGACGATGGACACGCTGGTGTCGATCGGGACCCTGTCGGCGTTCCTGTGGTCGGTGTATGCCCTGTTCTTCGGGACGGCCGGCCACCGCCATCTGCATCACGGCTTCTCGCTGACCGTGACGCCGAGTGTCGGCGCCGGCGACATCTATCTCGAAGTGGCCGCGGGTGTGACGCTGTTCGTTCTGGCCGGCCGCTACTTCGAGACCCGGTCCAAGCGGCGGGCCGGCGCGGCGCTGCGCGCCCTGGTGGAGCTCGGCGCCAAGGACGTCGCGGTGCTGCGTCCCGATTTTCTGCGCCCCGACGGTGCGGGCATCGAGATCCGCATCCCCGTCGAGCAGCTCAAGGTCGGCGACGAGTTCGTCGTGCGTCCCGGCGAGAAGATCGCGACCGACGGGGTCGTCGTCTCCGGATCGTCAGCCGTCGACGCCTCCATGCTGACCGGCGAGTCGGTGCCGATCGAGGTGGGCGAGGGCGACGTCGTCACCGGCGCCACCGTCAACGCCGGCGGGCGCCTCGTCGTGCGCGCCACCCGGGTCGGCGCCGACACCCAGCTCGCGCAGATGGCCAGGCTGGTTGAGAACGCGCAATCGGGCAAGGCCAAGGTCCAGCGACTCGCGGACCGCGTGTCCGCGGTCTTCGTGCCGATCGTCATCGCGATCGCCGTCGTCACCCTGGTGGGGTGGCTGGTCGCCGGATTCCCGGTCGCCGCGGCGTTCACGGCCGCGGTCGCGGTGCTGATCATCGCCTGCCCATGCGCACTGGGCCTGGCCACGCCGACCGCGCTGTTGGTCGGCACGGGTCGCGCGGCCCAACTCGGCGTGCTGATCAAGGGGCCCGAGGTGCTGGAGTCCACCCGCAAGGTCGACACCATCGTTCTCGACAAGACCGGCACCGTGACCACCGGCAAAATGACGCTCGTCGACGTCATCGCGGCGCCCGGCACCGACCGGGCCGCGGTGCTGCGCTGGGCGGGAGCGCTCGAGAACGCCTCCGAACACCCGGTCGCCCAAGCGATCGCCAAGGCCGCCGCCGCGGAACTGGGCTCGCTGCCGGCGCCCGAGGGTTTCACGAACGTGCAAGGCAAAGGCGTACAAGGCACCGTCGACGGTCATGCCGTCGTCGTCGGCCGCGAAAGCCTGCTGGCCGATTGGGGGCAGTACCTCGACGCGGGCCTGACCCCCACCCTTTGCGAGGCCAAACTTCGCGCCGAGAGCGAAGGCAAGACCGCCGTCGCCGTGGGCTGGGACGGCAGCGCCCGCGGCATCCTGGTGATCGCCGACACCGTCAAGCCCACCAGCGCCGAGGCCATCCGGCAGTTCAAGCGACTCGGACTGACACCGGTCCTGCTGACCGGGGACAACCAGATCGTGGCCGACCGGATCGCCGGAGAGCTGCGGATCGCGCACGTCATCGCCGAGGTGCTGCCCGCCGACAAAGTCGCCGTGGTGCAGCGTCTGCAGTCCGACGGCAAGGTCGTCGCGATGGTCGGCGACGGGGTCAACGACGCCGCGGCCCTGGCCTCCGCCGATCTGGGCATCGCCATGGGCACCGGCACCGACGTGGCGATCGAGGCCGCCGACCTGACCTTGGTCCGCGGCGACCTGTGTGCGGCCGTCGACGCGATCCGGCTCTCCCGCAAGACGCTGGCCACGATCAAGATGAACCTGTTCTGGGCCTTCGGCTACAACGCGGCCGCGATCCCGCTGGCCGCGCTGGGCCTGCTCAACCCGATGCTCGCGGGCGCCGCGATGGCCTTTTCCAGCGTCTTTGTCGTCGGTAACAGCCTGCGACTGCGCTCCTTCACGAGCGCGATCCGTCCGGGCGATATGGGATAGTTGGTCTGGCCTACCGGGTTCCATAGCTTTAAGGTCTGCACGTTTGCCCCAATTCCTCGGACAACTGTCGTTGCTGCACGGCTGGCTGCCCCTCGCGACGCAAGTATTTGCGCTGCTGGTGGCGCTGATCGTGATCGACTGGCGCAGGCCGAGCTGGCTTCGCCGCGCGCTGCCCGTGGCACTGGTCGTCGCGGCCGCGGTCGCCGCGCTGGCCTACTGGTACATCGCATCGCTCGGGGTGGCCGGTGACCCGGCACCCAAGTCCCTGTGGCTGTGGATCGCGCTGAGCGGATTGACCGCCGCGGTGTTGGTGCTGGGCTGGAAGGGCGCCCGCTGGTGGCGACGCGGACTCGCGTTCCTGTCGGTCCCGCTGTGTGTGTTGTGCGCGGGCATGTCCTTGAACCTCTGGGTTGGCTATTTCCCCACCGTGCTCGCCGCGTGGAACCAGCTGACGTCCGAGCCGCTTCCTGATCAGATCGACCGGCTGCAGGTCACCGCGATGCAAGTCGCCGGAACCAAGCCGGACAAGGGTGTCGTCGTGCCGGTCAACATCGACTCCAACGCATCGCACTTCCCGCACCGCCAGGAACTCGTGTACCTGCCTCCGGCCTGGTTCAACACCAACCCGCCGCCCCGGCTACCGACGGTCATGATGCTCGGCTCGGCGTTCAATCTGCCTCGCGACTGGCTGGGGCCCGGCGGTGCCTTCACCGCCATCGACGGCTTCGCCGCCCGCCACCACGGTTTCGCCCCGGTCTTCGTGTTTCCCGACCCCACCGGCGCGTTCGACAACGACACCGAATGCGTCAACGGAAGCCGCGGCAACGCCGCCGATCATCTGACCAAAGATGTGGTGCCATTCATGGTGTCGAACTTCGGCGTCAGCGCCGACCGGGCGAACTGGGGCGTCGCCGGGTGGTCGATGGGCGGGACCTGCGCCGTCACCCTGGCCGTCATGCATCCGGAATTGTTCAGCGCCTTCGTGGACATCGCCGGTGACTTCCGGCCCAACATCGGCAGCAAGGAACAAACCATCGCCGAGTTGTTCGGCGGCAACCCGGCCGCCTGGGCCGACTACGACCCGCTCACCGTGATGACCCGGCACGGCCACTACACCGGACTGTCGGGATGGTTCGACATCCCCGCGCCACCCGGTGGGCACGGCGTCGCGCATGGCGCCAACCCCGCCCTGGTGAGTACCGCCGCGGCCAATCCGGAGGGACAGGACGCGGCCGCCCACGCGCTGTGCACGATCGCCGAGGCAAACGGCATCAACTGCGCGGTGGTGACCCAACCAGGCAAACACGACTGGCCATTCGCCGCGGAGGCGTTCGAGGCATCGTTGCCCTGGCTGGCCTCGACGCTGGGCACCCCGAATGTCGAACCGGTGCCGTTACCGCAGCGTGGCAGCGGGCAGCCGAACTGATCCCACAGCGCGTCGTCACCAACCCGTGACCTTCGCAGCTCTACGCCGTTTTCCCCGGGAATTCACAGCTGACCCTCCCGCCCCGAAACGGACATATTTGGGCTGGTAGTGGTACGGTTCGCTGCTGTGGATGCGGAGTTTGGCAGGAGAGGGGACCGGTACGCCCGGTCGCCTCGTCGCCACAGCACCGCAAACGAATCGGAGATGAAGCGTCGCCGTTTCCTCGGCTCGCTCGCCGCAGCTACGGTCGCGGCCGTCGGTGCGGCACGGCTGATCGTCGATCCGCAACCGCGAACCTTTGCTCAGGTGCCCCTGGATTCGATGCCGACCCCGGGACCCGCGGCGCCATCACCGGCGGGCTTGTTGCCGCCACCGCCGCTGAGTGCGCGGATCCCGCTACCGGGTGGCGGCGCACTGATGAAGCTTCCCGGCGACGGCGACCTGCTCGCGTTGACCCTCGATGATGGGGTGAACAGCGACGTGGTGCGCGCCTACACGCAGCTCGCCAAGGACACCGGCGTGCGAATGACGTTTTTCGTCAATGGGATCTACAACTCGTGGACCGACAACCTGGATCTGCTGCGACCGCTGGTGGAGTCCGGGCAGATCCAGCTCGGCAACCACACCTGGTCGCACCCGGACTTGACGACCGTGCCGCAGAGCAAGATCGAAGAAGAGCTCAAGCGCAATGACGAGTTCTTAAAGAAGACCTACGGCGTCGGGGCGAAACCGTATTACCGGCCGCCGTATGGCAAACACAACGCCGCCGTCGACGCCGTGGCGAACGAGCTCGGTTACACCGTGCCGACCCTTTGGTCAGGATCCTTGTCGGACTCCACACTGATCACCGAGGAGTACATCCTCAAGATGATCGACGAGTACTTCGTCCCGCAGTCCATTGTGATCGGTCACCTCAACCACCTGCCGGTCACGCATGTGTATCCGCAACTCATCGACACGATCCGTGATCGAAACTTGCGTACCGTCACGCTCAACGACGTGTTCTTGAGAACACCTTAGCGACAACGAAATTGGCCGCGACCATGCCTGATCCGCAGCGGCTTGGCGGGCTCGGCTGGGCGCGTCGCACCGGCGGGCGGCTGTCTGGAGCACAGCGACGGCGTCTGCTGCTCGCTACCGCGGCGGGCCAATGGACCAACGCGGTGGGCCGGGTCAAGCTGGCGCTGGGGCGAATTCCGGAGGCGGCCGCGCGCGTCGATCTGAACACACTGCGGGTACCGGACTCCAGGTTCGCGCGCGAGGCCGAACAGGCGTGCGCGGAATTGCCGCCGACGCTGCTGGGTCACTCCTACCGCACCTGGCTGTTCGGGCATGCCCTCGCGGCGGTCGACGGCTGCGAGCTCGACGACGAACTCTTCTACTGCGGGGCGCTCCTGCACGACTACGGCATCGTAAAGCCGACGCCGGAGCGCGATTTCACGCTCGGAAGCGCAGAACGGATGTTCGCCTGCGCCCAGGCGGCAGCAGTGGATGACCAGCGCGCGGACCTGCTGGCCGACGGCATCTGTGTGCATACGACACCGGGCATCACGGTCGAGGTCGACGGCGCGATGGGCTGTTACCTGCAGTGGGGCGCGATGGTCGACGGCGCCGGACTGCGCATCTGGGAGATCGCCCCGGGCAACGTTGCCGAGGTGTTGCGACGCTACCCGCGAGGCGATTTCAAACGCGAGCTCGTGGGCATGATGCGCGCCGAGGCAGCGGCGGTGCCGCGCGGACGCTTTGGGCTCCTGGTCCGCTGCGGATTGCCGCTAGCGGTGCGGATGGCGCCCTTCGACTCCTGAGGTCACCGCGGGTGGGTGGTCGCCAGCCGATCTGGCCGCTGCCTCAGCGTTAGCCCTGATCGTCTTAAGGGTGGCGCGCATGATGTGCGCGGCGAAGGGCCGGATCAGCCACCAGTACCGCAGGAAGTTCCGGCGTGCAGCGGGATCGGTTGTGGCAGTGCGGCATTGGTAGCTGAGTAGGGAGTGGCTGTCCCCGTAGGCTGCCACCGAGAAGTTAGCCCCGATTTTTGCCCACCCGGGTTCGGCGAAGGTGGTGAAATCTGCCGGCGTGACGTCGCGCCATTCGATCACCGGCTGCCAGAATTTTCCGATCGCGCCGAACGCGAATTCGCGGTTCGGCCGGTCGCCCAGCACCAGCCAGCCGGGCAGTTCGTTCTCACCAAGCACCAGGCGTGGTGGCGTGGGCACGGCCCGACCCGACAGGCGGGCCGGTAGGTTCCGGAGCCACATCGATGCCGCCAGCAGCGGCGTGCGCACGGTGAGCAGGTCCAGGCCTCTCGCGGCCCGGTAAGTGGTCGCCGGGTCAGCGGCTACGACAACGTGCTCATCGAGCATCGCGTCGAAAGCCGGAACCGCCGATTCGATCAGCATGCGTTCGGCGCCCATGGTTGACATGGTGCGATTGTCGATTCGGCCGGGGCCCGGGGCCTAGGGTCACTTGTCCTTTTCCCGAGGGACACTGGGCACCGCGGCGGACTCGGCGCGTCGCTTGATGCCCAACATCATCTTGCGGACCATCGCGAAATGCAGCGGCTCCCCCACCGTGTAATCGATGACCGCGCCGAATGCGCGAAGCAGCCCGGAGCCTCGCGGGGCCAGCAATCGCAACCATCCGGTGTCCCGCTCGCGAACCAGCAGGCGGGTGCGGTTGTCACTCATCGGCACGAGGACGAACGCCCAGGTTCCGATGACCAGAGCACGCTGGGGCTCGAGAACCGTCACGACACTGCCGATCCGTACCGATCCGATCGACCCGGTGTCGATCCGGTCGCCGACACGCAGGTCCTGGAGTTCGGGGTGGATGCGGGTCGCGGAACGGCGCCCTTCGATGTAATGCACGGTGCCGGCGAACACCCAACGCTCTACCCAGTCGTAGCTGTAGAAGCCCGCTCGGTAATCACCGATCTGCACCAGCCACGGCCAGATCTGCGCCGGCGCAGCATTGATCGTCACGGCCTTGGTGTGATGGCTCATGACGTCCCCGACGATGTCATCGCCGGGCAATCGCATCAGCCGCTCGGAAGCTGTAGCGCCCCAGTCCAACTGCGTCGGCCGGATCAACACGTCATAGCCGACCAGCCCGATAGCCGAAGCAACCCCCCACCTCATCGTGGAACAGCCTGCCGGACAAAGGTTTTCATCTCTAAACCTGGGCCTGCGGCAATCCGTGTTCGGTCGCGGTCTGGGGCGTGATCACGATGTATGCCGGCCGCGACTGGCCGTAATACCGCATTCGCAGCAGCCACAGCCCGATGTGACTGAGCTCGACCGCCGCGAATCGCGGTCGCAGATAGTAGCGCCAGGCGATCCGGGCGAGCACCTCCGGCGGTGGCATGGCGAGGACCGCTCGAGCGCTTCCGTGCACCAGAAGACGACTGCCTTTGTCACCGCCTTCGCCACCGAGTAAGAGGGCCACCCGGGACGTAGCAGCCAGATTGCGCACGGTCCAGGACGACGCCGAGGTTGTCGCATAAAGCCGACCTTGATGGGGAACGAACCAGAGCGGTACCGCGAACGCCGTGCCCTTGCGTGATCGGGTTGCCAGCACCATGACCCGCGATTTATCCACCGCCGCTTGGAGTTTCGGGGAGTCCAGAGCGGGGCCGTCCTCCTGTTCGGCTGCGGCCGAAACCGCTGCGGGTTGCCGATCCGGGGTTGCGGGCCGATCCGGTACCTCGCGAAGCGCGCCGTAATCCCACGCGACGATCCGATCAGGGGTGACCCGATAGGTGTCATTGCCTAAGGCCCGGGCTGTCCCTCTGATCGTGAGCGAGCGCAGTCGAAACCATTGGGGCCCGTCGTCGGCGACCACCACGACGGGCCGATCGGTGAGGTCTGCGCTGCCGGCGGGCAGCTGCACGATGCGCGTCGATGACGCTGGATCGGGCGGCTCCTCGAGAGTGACGTGCACCGGAAGCAAAAGGATCTCACCGTCGTCGACGGCGGCCAATGCGGCGCGTGGTGGAGAAAGCGCCAAATCGGCGACGGCGCCCACGTTGACATCACGAGTTATCACAACCGCCGCCCTCTCGTTGAACGGGCCCCGATTCGACAGTATGACGGCCGCGCGGCCCGACGGCAGGAGTTCACCGGCCGTCAGTTCGAGCCGGATTCCGCCGTCAACAGCATCACCAACGTCTCGCGAAATTCGCCCAGCCGCTGCTTACCCAGCACCTGTTGCCATCGCCGCTCCAATTCGATTGCGTGGGAGCGCATTACCTGAAGAGCCTGTCGACCGCGTGGGGTCAGCTCGATTGTTCGGGCGCGCGCGTCGGCCGGGTCCGGTACCCGGGTGACGTATCCGTGCCGCTCCAGGGCAGCTACCGCCTGGGCCACCGCCTGCCGGCTCACCCTGAGCCGCTCGGCCAAGGCCGACGCATGGAGTCCGCCCAGCGCCAGTGGTACCAAGGCGATCGCTTGCGCGGGCCGGATCCCGTCCAGCCCGGCCGCGGCGAAAGCCGCTCGCAATTGCGGTGCGCCCGATGCCGCAACCAGATTGACCAGCGCCGGAACGGTCGGTTGCCATTCGCCCTCCACAACACGTCGCATGACAAGGAGTGTGCCATTCGTGGCCGGATTGACAAGTTGCTTGTCAAATTCTGCCGCGGGTGCCACGATGGCGTCATGCAATCCGGCTACCTCCGCGCGCTGCGGGTGTGCGTTCTCGCGACTTTGATCGTCGTGCTCGGCGGCTGTGTGGGCGGCGGGCATGCGTTGGGAACACCGGGTTCTCAGTCGGTCCCGGTCGGGCAATCCACGCAGAGTATCGAGTCGGGCGGGGTGAGCAGGACCTTCCATCTCTATCGGCCGCAAGGCCTGACCGAAGCGGTTCCGCTGGTGGTGATGCTGCACGGCGGCTTCGGCAACGGCGCGCAGGCCGAGCGCTCCTACCACTGGGACGACGCGGCCAACGGTGGGCATTTCCTGGTCGCCTACCCCGACGGTCTCAACCGGGCCTGGAATGCCGGCACTTGCTGTGGCCAGCCACAGCGCGACAACGTCGACGACGTCGCATTCCTCACCGCGATGGTCGCAGCCATCGCGCAAGAGATCCCGATCGATCGCGCCCGCGTCTACGTCACCGGAATGTCGAACGGGGCGATGATGGCGCTGCGGCTGGGTTGTCAGACCGACACCTTCGCCGCGATCGCTCCCGTCGCGGGGACCCTGCTGACGGACTGTGGCGCGGCCCGACCGACGGCGGTGCTGCAGATTCACGGCACGGCCGACGACCGGGTGCCGTACAACGGTGGGCCAGGCAAAGCATTTGGCGCCAGCGGAATTCCACGAGTGGACGGACCTTCGGCGGAGGCGGTCAATGCCACCTGGCGTGCCATCGACGGCTGCGGCGCGCCGACGTCGACGACGGCCGGGGACGTGACGACTCAAACGGCCGGATGCGCGGACGGGCGGACCGTGGAGTTGATCTCGGTGGCCGGCGCGGGACATCAGTGGCCCGGCGGCGAGCCGAGTCCACTCGCCGAGCGGGTCGGTGGCATTCCGGCACCGTCCACCGCACTCGACGCCACCGGCACCATCTGGCAGTTCTTCACCCAGAGCCACCGCTGAACACTCGTCACCGCGTCGGGTCGTGCAGCATCCCGTCGATCAATCGGTGTAGAACTTGGCGGGTTTCGCGCCGGGCGCGCTTGGGGTCGTCGGACGTGGCGATGGCCATCGCTGCCTCGTCGAGCGCGCCGATCAGCACGTGCGCCAACGGCCGGGTCGGCTGGCGCGCCAGCTGGCCCGCCTTGATGGCCTCGGCCAGCATCTGTTCGGTCATCCCCAGGCTGTATCGCTGAGCCACGTCGCGGAATCCCGCCCAGCCCAGCACGCTGGGCGCGTCCAGCAGGATCAGCTGCCGGACCTCGGGATCGCCGGACACCTCCAGCCAGGCATCGACGGCGGCGCGGATCGCGTCGGCCGGTGTCGTCGCACCGGACGTGGCCACGATGGTGGCCATCCGGGCCATCACGTCCTGTTCCACCACTTCGACGACTTCTGCGAATAGTGCTGCCTTGTCGGCGAATTGGTGATACATCGCGCCGCGGGTGACACCGGCGGTCGCGGCGATCTCCGGCGTGCCCACGTCGGCGTAGCCCCGCTCGCCCCACAGCCGGCGGGCAGCCGAGATCAGCGCCTCGCGGGTCGCCGCGGAGCGCTCCTCCTGAGTCCGTCTCTTGCTTTCCATACAACCTGTTGGTAACTTACGAACAGACAGCCTGTTTGTAAATGCCCATCGCTGAGTAGGAGTTATCCATGTCGACGATCGACATTAGTGCCGGGACCATCCATTACGAAGCAACCGGACCCGAAAACGGCAGGCCAGTCGTCTTTGTACACGGCTACATGATGGGCCGAGAACTCTGGCGCAGGGTTAGCGAGAAGCTCGCCGCGCGCGGGCTGCGGTGCATCGCCCCGACCTGGCCGCTCGGCGCGCATTCGGAACCGCTGCGCCCGGGGGCCGACCGGACTATCTATGGTGTGGCCCGCATGGTCGCCGACGTGCTGGCCGCCCTCGACCTCGAAGACGTGGTGCTGGTCGGCAACGACACCGGCGGAGTTGTGACGCAACTCGTCGCGGTGCACTACCCGGAGCGACTCGGTGCGCTGGTGCTGACGAGTTGTGATGCGTTCGAACACTTTCCGCCGCCGATCCTCAAGCCGGTGATCTTGGCGGCCAAGTCGAAGACGACCTTCAAAGCGGTGGCCCAGGCGATGCGGGTCCCGGCGGCGCGCAAGCGCGCGTTTGACGGCCTGGCGCATCGCAACATCGATGATCTCACCGAGATCTGGGTGCGCCCAGGGCTATCCGATCCCGGCATCGTCGAAGACCTGCGCCAGTTTTCGCTCTCGCTGCGCACCGAGGTGACCACGGGCGTCGCGGCCCGGTTACCGGAATTCGACAAGCCCACACTGATCGCATGGTCGGGCGACGACACGTTCTTCGAACTCGCAGACGGCGAAAAGCTGGCTGCCGTCATCCCGAACGCCCGGTTCGAGGTCATCGATGGCGCCCGGACGTTCTCGATGGTGGACCAACCGGACCGGCTCGCCGATCTGTTGTCGACGATCGCGGTGCGCGCCTAGGGGCCCCGCGGCCCGCACGCAGGTTCTCGTAGCGTGCAACGCATGGCTATCAAACTTGAGAACGTCGGCATCGCCGTTCGCGACCTGGAAGCAACGATCTCCTTCTTCACCGATCTCGGTCTCACGGTCGTGGGCCGTGACACGGTCAGCGGTGAGTGGGCAGACACCGCCGTCGGCCTCGACGGCAACCACGCCAACATTGCTTTGCTCCAGACACCAGACGGTCGAGGTCGCCTTGAGCTGTTCGAGTACGTCCACCCAACAGCGATCGACTCGAAGCCCACGCTTCCCAACGAGATTGGTATGCACCGCGTCGCCTTCTCCGTCGACGACATCGACCACGCCCTTCAGGTAGCCGCCCGGCACGGATGCCACCCACTGCGCGGCGTCGCGACATATGAGGACACCTACAAGCTGACGTACCTGCGCGGCCCCAGCGGCATCATCGTGATGCTCGCCGAGGAGCTGAAGAAGGACTGACGCCCGCCACGGCGCTGTCAGGTAAGGCGGTGTGGGGGCCGTTACCCTGGCCGTATAGCGTTTCGCCCATGTCAGAGTCGACACAGGTGCTCAACGGCCGACGAATCCTGGTGACCGGCGGGGCGACCGGAATCGGTGCGGCCGCCGTCGAAGTTCTCACCGCGGCGGGGGGTGACGTCGCCGCGACCTATCACCAGACGCCGCCGCCCGAGGGCCTCGCCGCCAACTGGATGCAGTGCGATGTGCGCGACGCCGACGCCGTCTCGGCGATGGTCCAACAATCCGCCGAGCAGCTGGGCGGCCTCGATGTCCTCGTCAATGCCGCCGGACTCTGGCAAGCGGGAATACCCGGCTACGTCGGCGCCGACGACATTTCGTTCCTGTTGGACACCAACGTCAAGGCGACCATCCTCACCAATCAGGCGGCGTATGCCGTGATGAAAGAGCAGCGTCCCAAGGGCGGCAGAATCATCAACTTCGGATCCTCCGAAGCCATTATGGGCAGCCCGATTTCGGCCGTCTACGCCGCGACCAAGGGAGCCGTGCAGGCCTGGACACGATCAGCGGCCAAGGCCTGGGCCTCCGACAACATCACCGTCAACTCGCTGGCGCCCGCGGTGCAGACGGCGGGTGCCGACCGGCTGCGCGAATTCCTCGGTCCAGACGCCGCCGCGCTGATCGACCAGCAGATGCAGATGATGATTCCGCTCGGTGGGACCTTGGGAGATCCGGCGCGCGACCTCGGCCCGATGCTGGTTTTCCTGGCCGGCCCGGGGTCGGGCTTCATCACCGGGCAGCTACTCGCCGTCGACGGCGGCCTGATGATGGTGGGCGGATAAGCCGCGGCGGTGATCGCCGAGATCGACCGGCTAATATAAGACGGACCGTCTCGTCTCGTAAGGTGAAGGTGAATCTCGATGGCTGACGACACCATGCAGGCATTCCTGCGCCGCCGCCTCTCGGATCCGAATATCGCCGTGAAACACCGCGATCTGCAATGGAGTTGGAGCGAGCACCTGGCGCAGGCCACCGCGCGGGCCGCGGCCCTGATCGGTGCCGCCGACCCCCAGCGGCCACTGCACGTCGGTGCGCTGCTGGGCAACACCCCCGAGATGGTCAACCAGATGGCGGCCGCCGGGCTGGGCGGCTACGTGCTGTGCGGACTGAACAACACCCGGCGCGGTGCGGCGCTGGCCGCCGACATCCGGCGGGCCGACTGCCAGTTCGTCGTGACCGACGCCGAACATCGGCCGCTGCTGGACGGCTTGGAACTCGGGAATACGCGGATCTTCGACATCTCGACGCCGCAATGGACCGAATTCATCGGTGCCGCAGGCGAACTCGTTCCGTGCCGGGAAGTCGCCGCGACGGACCCGTTCATGATGATCTTCACCTCGGGCACGAGCGGAAATCCCAAGGCAGTTCAGGTGTCTCACCTGATGGCGATGTTCGCCGGCACCAATCTGGTCCAGCGGTTCGGCCTCACCGAACAGGACACCTGCTATGTGTCCATGCCGTTGTTCCACTCCAACGCGGTCGTCGCCGGCTGGGCGCCCGCGGTCTGTTCCGGCGCCGCGATCGTGCCGGCGAAGTTTTCGGCGACCAGCTTCCTCGACGACGTTCGCCACCATGGTGCGACCTACATGAACTACGTCGGCAAGCCGCTGGCCTACATCCTGGCCACGCCCGAGCGTGACGACGACGCGGACAACCCGCTGCGGGTGGCGTTCGGCAACGAGGCCAACGACAAGGACATCGAAGAATTCGGCCGGCGCTTCGGGGTTCAGGTCGAGGACGGCTTCGGCTCGACCGAGAACGCGGTCATCGTGATTCGCGAAGAAGGCACGCCGAAGGGCTCGATCGGCAAGGGCATCGACGGGATCGCGATCTACAACAGTGACACCGTCACCGAATGTGCGATAGCGCGCTTCGACGCCAGCGGCGCGCTCGCCAATGCCGACGAGGCGGTGGGCGAGCTGGTCAACACTGCGGGATCGGGTTTCTTCACCGGTTACTACAACGACCCCGACGCCAACGCCGAACGGATGCGCCACGGCATGTACTGGTCCGGGGACCTCGCCTACCGCGACGCCGACGGATGGATCTACCTCGCCGGCCGCACCGCGGACTGGATGCGCGTCGACGGCGAGAACATGGCCGCCGCCCCGATCGAGCGAATTCTGCTGCGCCACAACGCGATCAACCGGGCCGCGGTGTACGCCGTGCCGGATGGGCGTGTCGGCGATCAGGTGATGGCCGCCGTGGTGCTGAATGAGGGCCGGACGCTTAAGCCCAAGGAGTTCGAAACCTTCCTGGACCAGCAACCCGACCTGTCCCCCAAGGCGCGGCCACGCTATGTGCGGATCGCCACCGACCTGCCCAGCACCGCCACGCACAAGGTTCTCAAACGCCAATTGATCACCCAGGGAACGTCGATCGGCGCGGACGAAACCCTGTGGGTACGCGAACCGCGCGGCACGGCCTACCGGGACGCGGCTAGTTCCTTGGTGCCCGGCGGCGGATCTGCCCCTTCGCCCGTGGCACCCGCTTAACCGGATCTCTGCCTGTACCGCTGGCGATCTCGTCGCGCAGCTGGGCGATATTGGAGATCTCCGCATACAACCCGCGAATGGCGTAGTCCAGCACGGCAAACGAGAAGCGCTGGTCCGGGTCGTCGGTGATGCCGAGTTCGCGGGAACGCTGTCGCGACCACAGTGCCTCGTCGAGGCGGGCCCGGGTGGCTTCCAGGTGCCGGTCCAGCGTGTCGACGACTCGCTCGGGATCCTCGCCCCGCGCCAGCCAGGTCCGCAAGATGACCGGGTGCTTGATAACCACCTGATCTTCGCCCGGAAAGTGCTGGACCCAACGGCGAAGAGCATCGAGCCCGGAAGCGGTGGTCTCGTACAACGTGATCGCACGCTTGCCGGATTGGGCGGCGATCTCTTTGACCATCCCCCACTCCAGCAGCCGATTCAGTTCGCGTCGCACGTGACTGACCGAAGGCGACCAATAGAAGTGGCCCACCGTCAGCTCGGCTCGCATCTTGATCTCACCGGCGGTCAGTTGTTCGTCGTTTGCCGCCAGCACGCCCAGCACCAGGTAGGCCGTTACCGGTAGGCCATCGGTGCTGCGCCGGGGACTCACGACTGGCTACTTCTGGCTGGTGAAGTAGGGCAGCGTCAAGTCCGGGTCAACGACCTGGAAGTCCACCCGCACGCGCATACCGATCGCCAGCTCGTCGGGTGAAACCCCGACGAGGTTGGTAAGCATCTGATAGCCCTCGTCGAGGGTGATGATCGCCGGCGCGTAAGGCGGTTCGAACTCGGGCGTGACGGGGCGGGAAACCACTGTCCAGCTGTAGATTTCGCCGCAGCCGGCGCTGGTTGCCCAGTGCAATTCGCTCGAGAGACATTGGCGGCAGTGTTCGGTCGGGGGGAAGTTGGCCTGGCCGCACGCCTGACAGCGCTGATAGCGCAGTTCCCGCGATTGACAGCCCTGCCAGAACGGCACGCTCAGGTGGCTGCTTGCGTGCGGCAGCGGCCCGGACTGGGGTTGCAGCTCGGTCATCGTGGCTCGTCTCCGACGATCAGCACGGTGGTGAACAAGGCGCCCGCCCCGCCGTTGCTGCAAAACGCGACATGCGCGGCGGGCACCTGGAGCGCACCGGCCTCGCCGCGCAGTTGCTGCACGGCGCGGATGGCGCGTTGCATCATTTGCGGATTGGCTCCGGCATGGCTGAAGGACATGGTTCCTCCATCGGTGGTGATCGGATGACTGCCGTCGATGGCGATGTGGCCGTCGGCGACGAAGGGTCCGCCTTCGCCGTCGCCGCAGAAGCCGAAAGCCTCGAGCTGACGGATGATTTCGAACGAGAAAGGATCGTAGAGTTCCAGCACGTCGACGTCGTCGGGCCGAAGTCCGGCGTGGCGGAACGCGCATTCGGCCGCCCGTCGCCCGACGACGCCATTGACGTACCGGGCGTGGTCACCGCGCCGCCCGGCGAGGTCCCAGGCCGGTGGATGCTGATACGACGGCCCGTGAAAGTCCGCGCCGCTGCCCAGCACGTAGATCGGCCGGCTCGCCACATCGAACTTGTCGATGTTCGCCACCACCAGCGCGCAGCCGCCTTCGGAGGTGGTGGCGCAATCGAGCAGGTGAAACGGGTCCGCGATCGGCCGGGATGCCGTGATGTCGTCCGGGGTGAACGGACCGCGTTGGTAATAAACAGCTTCGGGGTTCTGCGACCCGTTGTTACGGATTGTCGACGCCACGATCGACAACTGCTCGCGAGTGGTGCCGTAGACGTGCATGTGCCGCCGGGCGATCAGCGCGAACTCGGCAGTGGTGAACATGCCCCACGGCGCGACGAACTCGTTCTCCGGCCTGGTCCATGGCGCCGTCGCCTCGTGGTCGCGGTATTCGCCGGCCTGGGCGGCGACCAGGACCACGACGTCGGCCATGCCGTGCTCGATCGCGGTGACCGCCTCGGTGATCATGCCGACCCCGAAGGCCAAGCCCTGCCATGCCGGGCCGATCCGCAGGTCGTAGATCAACGAGGTCGAGTGCGGGCTTGCACTGATGCCGTCCACGTCGTCGAGGCTCAGGCCGGCATCCTCGAGTGCACCGAGAATCGCCTTGATCGCCAGCCCGCGCGACGTTTCGCCGTCCAGCCGTCGTCCCTGCCGGGTGTTGTGCACCCCGACGATCGCCGCGGTGCGCTTCGTCGCACTCACCGTTGTTCCATCCGTTACGGCCCTTCAGTTCTCATCCGCTACTACCCCGAGATAGGTTCCCAGGACCTGGTATTGCCGTCCGCCGCGCAGCACCGTGCCGATCGTCCGGGTGCGGGCGTCGACCCCCGGGGGGCTGGCGGTCCCGCCCTTTTCCACGACGTCGATTCGCACGTCGACCGGTCGCGCGGTTTGCGGATCGGTGATCTCGACGATCATGGCCACCGCGCCCTCCTGCTCATCCCACTCCACGCTGGTGATCCGGTGCCGCGCAGTCAGTTCCATCACAACGGAATCCTGACGCACCAGGAAGCGCACTGGCGCGCAGAGCTCCCCGGCCCGCGGCGGCACGCACAGCGTGACGGCCATGTCACAAACCCGCCGGCCGGGTGCTGATCGCGCCCGCCGCACGCAGTTGCGCCACATCTTCTTCGCTGTTCCCCAGCACACCGGTCAGCACCTCGGTGGTGTGCTGCCCGTACAACGGTGAACAGCGGCGAATCCAGCGCCTCGGTTTTCCGATGAGCACGAAGGGCATTCCTACACAACGGAACGAGCCGGCCACGGGGTGATCGACCGTTTCCCAGAACCCCCGCGCAACCAGTTGCGGGTCGTTCAGCAGCGCGGCGGCCTCCGTTACCCGTGCCGCAGGCACCCCCGCTGCCCGCAGCGTGCCGACCGCACTGTCCACCTGGTGGCGCGCCGTCCAATCCGAGAGCAGCTTGTCGATCTCGTCGGCCCGCTCCCGCCAACCGGCCTCATCCGTTCCGAGATCGGGCCGGTCGATCAGCGTGGCCAGCGCGGCGCGCGCGGCATCGGTCATCGCGGCGAGCGCTACCCATTCGTCGTCGCCCTGAGCGCGGTACACACCTTGCGGAGTCGCGCCGGGACCCCGGTTTCCCGCCCGGCGCATCTGAATGCCGTTGCGCGAGTATTCGAGCAGCATCTCGGCCGCGACGTTGAGCGCCGACTCCGCCATCGTGGACTCGACATGCATGCCGATCCCGTCCCGGTCACGGATCACCAGGGCCGCGACGGCCGCAAAGGCCGCATGCAACCCGGCTATCGGATCGCATACCCCGCGGGGAATCACCGGCGGCCCGTCGGCATGCCCCGTCATCCACGCCATTCCGGTCGCCTGTTCCATCGTCTGCGCGAACCCGACGCGGTCGCGCCATGGACCGTCGAGACCGAATGCCGGCATCCGTACCATCACGGCGCGCGGATTGGCAGCCCGGACCGCGTCCCATTGCAGCCCGAAGTTCTCCATCACCCTCGGGGAGAAGTTCTCGATCACCAGATCACTTGCCGCGATCAGCTGCAACGCCAGCTCGCGACCGGCGTCGGTGCTGAGCTCGACACTGATACCGCGCTTATTGTTGTTGCTGCACAGGAAGACCGGACCCCATTCCCACCACTGGTTCCAATCGGGTGGGCGGCCCGCGGAGAACCGCATGCCGTCGGGGCGGCGAACGCCCTCGAGTTTGATCACGTCGGCGCCCAGGGAGCCGAGGAATTGGGTGGCCACCGGCCCGGCCCAGAATGCGGTGAAGTCGGTAATCCGGATGTCGGACAGCGGAAGTGCATCAGGATGATCGGCTTTCGGCCGGCCGGGCCGCGGCGGCCAGTGCACGCGGCCGTTGTCGGCGCCCAGCAGCGGGGCTCGCCCGGGTGCCCGCGTCGCGATGACGTCGCTGCGGTACGGCACCCGCGGCTGCAGCACCCCGGACTCGGATTCGACGAACACGCCCCGCTCGACGAAGTGGTCGACGGTCGAGAGCGTGGCGGGAGTACCGATGGGCGCCACCGGGATACGGAACGCCACCGCGAGGTCGACGATCTCCTGCGTGGTCCGAGTCTGAGTCCAGTCGGTCACCATGCCCAGGAACTCGTCGCGGCGCTCGACTCGACCGACGAACGATGCCAGCTCGGCGTCGTCGACCAGATCAGCGCGGTCGATCATGATCAAGAAATCCTGGAACTGCTGGGCGGTGATCGTGCAGAACCCGACATTGCCGTCGGCCGTGGGAACGATCGACGGCAGTTCCAGACTGCGTTGGTGCAGCAGGGAATCCGCGCCCAAGACGCTGGCCGACATGGCCGACAGCCCGCCCATCGCGATCGCCATCGCCTCGTACGTCGAGACGTCGATGACTTCACCGCCACCACCCCGCGCGGCGTGACGGGCCGCGGCGGCGGCGACCGGAGCGGCGAACGAGGCCGCCAGCCACTCCCCGAGCCGTCCGCCCGCCTGTACCGGTTCGTCGCCCGGCCAGCCTCTACCGGAGGTCGAGCCGCACAGCGCTTGCAGGATGAACTCGTTGGCGACTAGTTGGTCGTCGACGTAGGGGCCCGTCGTTCCGAACGGCGTCACCGCGACGACCACCGCCGAAGAGCCGGTGTGCGCGGTGATGTCGTCGAGCGCCCAGCCGTCGGTCAGGTCGGTGAGCACGACGTCGGCCCCGGCCAAGAGTCCGGTGATCTCGGCGTCGTCGCGGCGCACCACCGATTTCTTGCCCGCGGCCAGGTAGCCGAACAATGCCCCCGGTGGTCCGCCGGCAGACCATCTCCGCATCGAATCACCCTGCGGGGATTCGATCTTCACCACCTCGGCGCCGGCGTCGGCGAACATCTTGGCGCAGTAGGAGACCGCGATCCCGTTGGACAGCTCCAGCACCCGCCAATCGGTGAACGGTGCCCGGGCCGCCACGCTCAATTGCCCAGCGTGGTCGCGCGGCCCGCGATGCCGGACGCCTCGGCCGTCACCGGTACCTGCGCCGAGGCCTGGGCCTGCAGCGCGAATTGCGTCATCCGCGTCCACGCGTCACGGTCACGCTGGCTGGCCTGCCGCCCGACATGGGTGACCACGTCGACGTCGGTGGCCTGTGCGCGCAGCTGGCCGGCCCGGGCGTGCTCCTTCGGGATGTACCGGAACGGATCGAAAGAATAAGCAGCCATGGCGTTTTCGTGCGTGATCTTGTTGATCAGCGCGTCGTCGAGGTGACCCATCGTCTCGATGATGTCTTCGGGCGCGAACGGCCAGTTGCTGTCGGAATGCGGGAAGTCGGATTCCCAGCACAGCATGTCCGCGTTGAACCATTCCATGTTGTGCACGCCGACTTTGTCGCTGATGAAGCAGGTGTAGAAGTGCCGCTTGAACACGTCTATCGGCCCGCTGTAACCGGGCGGAAACTTTGCCAGTGTCCAGCCCGAGTGACGGTTGTAGACATGCTCGGCCCGCCACAGGAAGTATGGGATCCAACCGACGTCACCCTCGGTGAGCGAGAATTTCAATTGCGGGAAGTCAGCCCAGAACTCGGCCCAGATCAGCTCGGTGAAGGTGAACATGCTCATCATTGAGGATGCCGTCATCTGGACACTGGGCGGCGCGTCCGTCGACACCTGTGGGGACCGGGACGCGGAGCCGACGTGGGTGCACAGCACCGTTTTGTTCTCGCACACAGCCTCGAACAACGGATACCAGTATTCGGTGTGAATGCTGGGCATTTGCAACGCTTCTGGATTCTCCGAGAACGTCACCGCGTGACATCCCTTGTCCGCCAGGCGCTTGACTTCCTTGGCCGACTCGGCGACGTCATACAAGGGGAGAATTCCGCACGGGATGAACCGCCCGGGGTATGCCGCGCACCATTCGTCGACGTGCCAGTCGTTGTAGGCCTTGATCATCACCAGGTTGACGTCGCGGTCGGGGCCCTGGTTGAGGACCTGGCCGGAGAATCCGGTGAAGTTCGGGAAGTTCAGCCCCGCCAGCTGCCCACCGGCGTTCATGTCGCGGACCCGCTCGTCGACGTTGAAGCAACCGGGCCGCATCTCGTCGTAGCGCGAGGCGTCGATGTTGTACATGTCGCGGGGCTTGCCCGCGACGGCGTTCAGGCCCATGTTTCGCCCGCGCACCTCGCCGTAGTACCACTGCTGGACGCCGTCGGGCTCCATGACCACCCGCGGAGCGAGGTCTTTGTACTTCGCCGGAACATGCGCGTCGAACATGTCCGCCGGCTCGGCGATATGGTCATCCACGCTGATCAGGATCAGGTCGTCTTTATTCATGTCGCACTCCTTGGATACAGCGACTAGTAGACAATGATCCCAGTCACATCGTCAACGCCCGGTATTGCTGCCTCCGGGTGGTAAACCGGCTTAACGGCGGTAACATACCGCCGGGTCGTGGACAAGCAGTCGTTTGCTCACCCGATGGTCACAGACGGACTAATAGTCCATCTGTTGACAGCGCCCGACGCGGCCTGGGATGGCCTGATCGTGGTTGCCGCTGGTCACCGCATGCCACCATGGGTCATGGCTGGGCCCGAGGCGAACGCGAACAAGGTGGCGCGGCCCACCAACGCGGACGTGGCGCGGTTGGCCAGCGTGTCGACCGCGACGGTCAGCTATGTCCTCAACAATGCTGCGGGCCGCAGAATCTCGGCGCAAACACGCGAGGCGGTACAACGCGCCGCCGAGCTCCTTGGCTACCGGCCCAACCTGGCCGCGCGCAACCTGGCCCGGGGCAAGAGCGGCGTGGTGCTCTACATCGTGCCGTATGTAGCCGTGGGCGACATGCCGATGCAAGCCGGCAGCCGAATGACCACCGAGCTGGCGCGCCTGGGCCTGCTTCAGGTGCAGATCTTCGAGACCGAGGACGATCAGCACGTCGTCGATGCGATCGAGAACCTCGACCCGATTGCGGTCACCAGCCTGTTCCCGCTCAGCGCTGCCGCGGCCCGCGCGGTCAAAGCCGCCGGCATACCCAACATCGAGATGGGGACGTTGCCCGCACTCGGCGATCCGCACCTCGCCATTGGTGAAATGCGCGTCGAACATCTGGTGTCGCGTGGCCACCGGAGGATCGCGTTCGCCTACACCGCAATTCAGCGATGGCGGGCCCTCGGCGACTACTGGATCGAGGGCGTGCTGCGTGCGGCCAAGTCGCGGGACTTGCCGCGAGTGGCCGTCGCCGAGGTGACGGTGGACAACGCCGCGGATGTGGTCAGGGGCTGGGTGGGCGACGGCGTAACTGCGGTGTGCGCGCAGAGCGACGAAATCGCCTGCCTCGTCTTGCACGGCATTCATGAAGCGGGACTGCGCTGCCCGAGCGATCTCGCCGTCATCGGCGTCGACGCCAGTCCGATGGGTATGGTGAGCAGCCCGCCGCTGACCACCGTGCAGTTCGACCCGCGCGCCGTCGCCGACTTCGCGCTGGGCGCACTCCTCGAACGGTTGGGATATCCCCCGCCGCCGGCCGGCGAGCCCACCGATATCGCCCGCCTGATCGTGCGTTCCTCGACCTAGCGCCGCGCTGGCATACTCCGGTCTGAGCGCACCGCCGGAGAGGAGCGATCCGATGGACATCGTCGACGCCCAGGTCCATGCCAACATGCTCGGCACCGAGGTCACCCTCGCGATCATGGACGCCCTGGGCATTGCGGGCGTGCTGTTCGACGAGTTCGACACGTTCACCGACGAAGGATTGCAGCCGGGCTATCGACTGGCCAGCGGCGCCTTTCGCTGTGTGGGGCCCAATGCCGAAGCTGCGTCGATACGCCATCCCGGGCGTTTCGCGTTCCTGATGCGAGCAGATCCGAGGGATCCGGGCATCGAATCCTGGATTGAAACGCTGACCGCCGCACCCGGGTTCAAGGCCCTGCGCACCACGATCTTCACCCCGGCCGAGGCCGCGGTGTTCGAGCAGGGCGGCCACGATCGGTTACTGAGAGCCGCGGGCTCGCACAGCCTGCCGGTGTTCGTCACGTGTCCCGGCAAGGTGACGCACCTGACGCAATATGTGGAGCGCTTTCCCGACGTGCAATTCGTCATCGATCACTGCGGCGCCGCTTTCGATGCGCCACCCGGCCAAGCCGGCATCGACGATGCGGTGGCGATGTCGGGCTACGCCAACGTGGCCTACAAATGGGCGCACGCGCCGTCCTTATTGTCGACCGAGCCCTACCCCTTCGGCGACCTCGAACCGAAACTGCGCCGCGTGATCGACGCTTTCGGACCCGAGCGCGTGATGTGGGCCAGCGACTACACAATGACGCGGCACCGCGCCACCTGGGCCGAGAACCTGTTCAGCATCCGCGACTCCTCGTCGCTGTCGCAGGACGAGAAGACCTGGATTCTTGGTGGGACAGCCCGCCGAATTCTCAAATGGCCAGCGACGGAAGATAATTCGTCGCTTTAAGCGATCGCGATGGCGGCCAGGCCGTCGCGCACCCGCTCGGGCAGCGATCCCCCGTCGCTGAGCCAATCGTCCAGTGCGATGCGCACGGCCGCCATCGCCAGCGCACCGATCAGTCGGGGCCTGGGGTCGTGGGGTTCCAGCCGGGGTAACCGGGGCGCGATCAGGTCGGCGATCGCCGATTCATAGCGCACGTAGATGCGTCCATGCGTCCATGCCTCCAGGGTTTCCGACGAGCGGGTCAGGGTGGCCAACTCGCGCACCTGGTCCTCGATCTCGGCGAATCCCTTGCCGAGGTCACCGAAGGCGCCGATGACAGCTTCCGCCGCGCCCAACCCCGCGGGTTGGACAGCCAACGCGGCGATGATCCGATCCAGCCAATGGGTGTTCATGCCCTCCGCGACGGCGTCTTCTTTGGAGTTGAAATAGCGAAAGAACGTTGCCCGTCCGATCTCGGCCGTGTCGGCGATGTCGTCTACCGTCGCCCCCGCCAGGCCGCGGCTGATCACCAGCTGCGCGGCGGCCGTGGCGATACGCTGTCGTGTCGCCGTGCGCTTTTGCTCCGCGAGGGACATCGACGAAGACGTCGCAGACATTCGCCCACCATATCCGGGTGAATCGTGTCGTTGCTCCAGTCGGCTGCGGCGGGCGTTTCGCCGACGGCGCTGCGGGTTCGCCCGTCCGGGCCCACATCACACACCGCATCCGGCCCGATCCAAATTATCGTAACCGAGTATTAATTTGTCTGGAACACGGCGATGGCATTTATGCTTTGTATCCAAAGCTGTTGTGCAACAGCATCATCGGTGCCGATGGCCCTCATCACGAATTCGTATTGGACCTCAATTATTTCTGGCTGCGAAGATCCGTTGAACACGTCGACCAACTCGTATTCCTGGAGACCAAGCGATGGATCAAACCTTTATGCAGAGTGCACGTGACACCATCGTCGACGGTGTTGGCCGACGCGATTTCGTCAGGGCAGTCGCGGCAATCGGTGCCGGTGTCGGCGTAGCGGGCATCGCAGCCGGTTGCACCAGAACCCGTTCGGTGGCGGCGACTTTCAGTGCCACTCAGGTTCTGCAGCCAGGCCAGGGCAATATCGGGGGCAACCACTACCTGCAGTCCACGCCAGACCAGGTGCTCTGGGGTTATGTCCCCAACGTGCATGCCAAACCGGTGCTGCAGATGAAGTCGGGGGAAACGCTCACAGTCGACGCCGTCTCACACGAGGGCATCCTGGAGGATCAGGGACGTAATCCCGTCGCCTACTTCGGGTCGAAGGGCGTCCACCAATCCGAGGTTCTCACCGACGCCATCGCGATCGCTGCGGAATATCGGCGCACACCAAGGAATTTCGACAAGGACGGTCCCCACGTGGTGACCGGTCCGGTGTTCGTCGAAGGAGCGCAGCCAGGAGACGTGCTCAAGATCGAGACGCTGGAGGCGACGCCGCGAGTGCCTTACGGCGTCGTCTCGAGTCGGCACGGCAAGGGCGCGTTGGCCAGCACGACGGACGGGAAGGCACCCGCGGGAATCACCCTCGCGGAAGTGATGCCGCCGGTCAGCGACGATCACCGACCCAACCCCGACCCGACGAAATACGGCGACTCCTTCACGTTCACGTCCATCGAGGAAGGCCGTGGCGTGATGCGCTACGGGAAAGCGTCGGTGCGATTTCCGCTCAACCCGTTCATGGGCATGATGGGCGTCGCCTTTTCTCAGGACTCGGATCTGACGGCGGCAAGCGCCAACTCGATACCGCCGACCCTGGGTGGCGGCAACATCGACATCCGGTTGCTGGGCGTGGGTTCCACTTTCTACCTACCTGTGTTCGCCGAAGGCGCACTGTTTTACGTCGGTGACCCCCACCACGCGATGGGCAGTGGCGAGGTCGCGCTCACCGCGATGGAAGGATCGCTGCGAGGAACCTTTCGGCTCACGGTGTGCAAACCGAAAACCGGCGATGCACCCTCGGTGGCATACCGCTACCCCTTCGCCGAGACCGCCGATCTCTGGGTGCCCATCGGGCTGTCCGATCCCGATGCCAGCGTCAACGGACAGATCAGTGATCTCAACGTGGCGATGCGCAGGGCGGTCGTCAACGCCCTGGACTTTCTCGAATCCGACCGGGGGATGGATCGGGCCACGGCATACGCATACCTGTCCGCCGCGGCCGACTTCTGTGTCTCTCAGGTGGTCGACCGCACGGTCGGCGTGCACGCGCAAATCGACAAGTCGCACTTCAGGTGAGCCATGCCGCGCAATTCGCGTGAATCCTGTTCAGGAGGCTGACCATAGCCCTAGCATGAGACTATGTCTCAAAATCCGGCAGTGTCGCCGACCGAGAGCGCGCCGCAAGCGCGTGCCGCGTGGCAGTTCTTTCAGCAGATGATCACCGACGTCACCAACATCGTGACCGAGGACGCCGAGACCGAGCGCGAGCTTCTCGAGGGGTTACGGGTGATCGCCCGGGTGTCGTCGCTGTGTTCACAGATGGCCGTCGAGGCCGACACCGCACGCCCGGCGTTCTTCGATATGTGTTCGGACACCCGGATGATCGGCGGGCCCAACCCCGACGGCAACTATTTCCTGGCGATGATCCGAGGCGATCGCCGCTATCGCATCACCGGTACCCGCGGCACGACAACCTACCTCGGCTTCCAGGTCCTGGCGGGCACCGGCCTGACCCCAAGGCGAATGTCGAACTACCTCGGCGACACCAACCTGGAGCTCAACTCCGGCCAGTTCGCACTGGTGCTGTCCGCCGACGAGCCGGCCGACCTCGGGGGTGCGCAGTGGATACAGATCCCGGATGACGCGTCGTCGGTCGTGGTCCGCGAGTACATCGCCGATCGCAACGCCGAGGAACCGGCCACGATGCGCATCGAGGCGCTCGACCCCGATCCGGTGGGCGTGCTGTCCGATGACGAACTGGCCGAACAGTTCACCGCGATGGCGTGGTCGCTGATGAAGCTGACCACGCTGCACCGCACGATCAAGCCGGAGCTGCTGCGGCAGCCGAACACACTGTTGACCGCCGAGGCCGCCGACCTGGGTGCGGCCGACACGACGCCGGACAACCTGTACATGCTGGGCACCTTCCGGCTCGACCCCGGCCAGGCGCTGGTACTCGACATCGAGCCGCCCGATACCCGCTACTGGAACGTCACGCTGGAAAGTGTTTGGCACGAGTGCTTCGAACCGCGCCGCCGGCACAGTTCGGTGACGAATCGCGGGGTGCGCCCGGATGCCGACGGGCGGGTGCGTATCGCGATCTCCGCGCAGGACTTAGGATTTGGGCATTGGCTCGACACCGGAGGCCGGCATCGCGGCTTCGTTGTCCTGCGCTGGCTGGACAACCCCAACGCGCCCGACGTGAAGGTGTCGGTACGTGAGGCCGCGGAGCAGCCATGACGTGGCAGCAGCGGTTCGACCCGGACAACCTGATAGCCGCCGCCTGCGAACAGGCCGGCTGTGACGACTTCGGTGACACCTCTAGTGACCAGGGTTGGCGCTCCGGGCTGGAGCGTGTCACCGACGGCCTGGTCAACGAGGCGCGATTGTCGGCGATCGGCGTGGAGGTCGCCTACCTGGACATCATCCGCGCTCTGACCAGCCGGCTGGGCGTGACCGCGTGGCGCAAAGAGCACCCCGAAATCGCCGCGGAGACAATCACTTCGCCGATCTTCATCGTCGGCCAGCCCCGCACCGGGACCACCATCCTCTACGACCTGCTGGCCCAGGACCCCGAGCTGCGGGCACCGTTGACGTGGGAGGTCGACGCGCCCTGTCCGGTTCCCCAACCCGAGACGTATCAAACCGATCCGCGGATTGCGCAGACGCAGGCCACGATCGAGATGTCCGAGCAGATCATCCCCGGGTTCCTGGCGTTTCACCCGATGGGTGCGCTCGTCGGCCAGGAGTGTGTGCGCATCACGGCCAGCGAATTCACCAGCATGATCTTCCCCGTGCAGTACCGCCTGCCGAGCTACGCCCATTGGCTGATGTACGACGCGGACCACACCGGAGCCTACCGCTTCCATCGAATCTTCCTGCAGCACCTACAGTCTGGAGTATCCGGGCAGTGGCTGCTGAAGTCGCCGGCACACCTGTGGCAGCTGGACAAGTTGATGGCCGAATACCCCGACGCGCTGGTAGTGCAGACGCACCGCGACCCGCTCAACGTCATCTCGTCGATCGCCGCGCTGACCAATCACCTGCGGCGGATGGGCAGCGACGAAACGAACATCGCCGAGTGCGCCGCGCAGTCGTATGAGGAAATCGTCGTCGGCCTCGAGCGCGGGATGGCGATGCGCGACAAGGGTGTTGTGCCCGAGGGCCGGATGATCGACGTTCAGTTCACGGATTTCGTGAAGGACCCGTGGCGCACGATCGGAGACATTTATCAGAAGCTGGGCCGCGAGCTCAAGCCCGAGGCCGAACAGAGGATGCGTGACTTCCTGGCCGCCCACCCCGGTGACGGCGGGCGCGGGCGCTACACCTGGTCCGACACCGGCCTGGACGCCGACGAAGTGCGGGAGCGGGTGCGCGATTACCAGGAGCGCTACGACGTGCCGACCGAGGTGCTGAAGTAACTTCCGCCTGTTGGTCAAGCCGAGCGCCCGGCTAGCCGGGCGCTCGAGCGTGTGGGCCCGGCTGGCCGGGCACTCGGCAACGTGGCCGGTCTACTCCGCCGGCTCGTACCGCAGCATCGTGACGTCGTGCTCGGGATAGTCGAAGAACACCGGGCGCACCCGCATGCCGACGTTGAGATCCACCGGATCGACGTTGACCATCTCGGTGGAAAACCTTGGGCCTTCGTCCCATTCGACGATCGCGAGCAGCTGCGGAACGGCGTCGGCGAAATGCGGGCTGACGGGCCGGTGCGCCACGGTGAACGAATACAACGTCCCCATTCCGGAAATCTCGCGCCATTCCAGGTCGTTGGCCAGCGTGCGCGGGGCGCGTACCCGCGGATAGAACACGTAGCTGTCCGACGACGGCGAGTACTGAATCACGATGCGGTGCTGGGCCAGCGCGTCCCAAAACGGCGCGGTGGTAGGCGTTTTGACGGGCATCGGGCGGTCGAACTTCATCAGTCAGTCCCCTTGCAGGATGAGCGTCGTCTGCTCGGACAGGATTCCGCCGTTGCCGGACACGAAGGCCCGGTTGCAGTCGGCGACCTGCGCCGCGCCCGCGCGGCCCATGATCTGGCGGGTGGCGTCGCAGACGTGGTGCATGCCGCCGGCCAGTCCCGCTTGGCCGAAGCCGAGCTGACCGCCGGCGGTGTTGAGCGGAAAGTCACCCCGGAACGTCAAGTCGTGGTTGGCGACGAACTCCATCCCCGTGCCCTTCTCGCAGAACCCCGCGTCCTCCAGCGACAGCAGCACCGTGATCGTGTAGCAGTCGTAGATCGACACCATGTCCATCTGCCCACGGGTCAGGTCGGTCATCGCGAATGCGGTGTCAGCCGCTGCCGCGATCGGTGTCGACAGCAGGTCTTCGGCGTAGGTGGGCGTCTTGAACGGCACGTGTTCGCCAAATCCCTTGATCCACACCGGCCGATGGCGCGAGCGCCGGGCGACGTCGGCGTTGGCCACGACTACCGCGGCGCCCCCGACACACGGCATGACGATCTCCAGCATGTGCAGCGGGTCGGCGATCACCGGGCTGGCCAGCACGTCCTCGACCGTGAGTGGCTTGTCCTTCCAGATCGCGCCGTCGGTGTGGTTGGCGTTGGTGCGGGTATCGACGACGATCTTGGCCATCGCCCGCTCGTCGTAGCCGTAGATCGCCGCATAACGCTGGGCCACCTGGCCATACGGCCCGTTCTGCCCGAGGTTTCCGTAGGGAATCTCGAATTCGGCTTGCGGAGAGCCGTATTGGTTGCTCGACGAGCCGAAGAACATGGCATCGACCATCGGCCGGGGCTTCTGCTTCGACATCGGTGTGATGTAGCGGGCCGGCAACGCGCACAGCACGGCGTCGCAGATGCCGAGCTCGACAGCCGCGGCCGCCCGCCACACCATGGCCGCGGCGCTGGCTCCCCCGAGATCGACATGCTCGGCGAATCGTGCACCCACGCCGAGGTATTCGGCGATCGTGGAGGGGACGAAGATCTCCGACTCGGCCAGGTGGGACGCGACGATCCCGTTGACGACCTCACCCGGTAGTCCCGCGTCGTCGAGTGCCGCGGCGGAGAGCTCGGCCCATTGCTCAAGGACGAAGGGCGCGGGCGACGCCTTGTTCAGCCGCTCGGGAGGCAGCTCGACGTATCCGACGATCGCGGCCTCTCCGCGTAATCCCATGGCGTGTCCTTATTTTCGGATTTTACTTGCGGGGCAGTCCCAGAATCATCTGCGCGATGATGTTCAGCTGGATCTCCCTCGTCCCGCCACCGATCAGCTCGGCCGGCAGATGCAGGTAGGGCTCGACAACCGCGGCATCGTCGTCGTCGACCATTGCGACCTGACCGGTCAGCTGCAGGGTCGCCTGGAAGGTCCGCCGCAGCAGCACGTTCATCGCGACCTTGGCGATGCTGGACGCCGGGCCGGAGGCCTGGCCGTCGAGCAGCCGGATCGTTTCGCGCACCCCGAGTGCCCGGATGGCGTTGGTGTAGGCGTCAAGCTCACCGAGCTCGCGTAGCGCGTCGTCACGGTCCGGCCCGGGTTGCGATGCGAGGCGGCGCAGCGCTATGGCCCGGTCGAATTTGACGTATCCACTGATGGCCGAACGCTCTTCGGCCATGGTGGCAATCGCGAGGCTCCAGCCGTCGGTCGGACCGCCCAGCAGCATCTCGTCGGGGACGAAGACGTCGTTGAGAAACACCTCGTTGAAATGTGCCTGCCCGGTGGCCGTCTTGATGGGCTGGATTTCGATGCCGCGCGAGCGCATATCGATCAGGAAGTAACCGATGCCACGGTGCTTGCTGGCTTCCGGGTCGGTGCGCGCCAACAGGGCGCCCAAGTCGGCGTATTGCGCCAGCGACGTCCAGATCTTGTGGCCGTTGATCTTCCAGCCGCCGTCGACCTTGGTCGCCCTGGTGGCCAGCGACGCGAGGTCGGAACCGGCTCCCGGCTCGCTGAACAGCTGGCACCAATGGATCTCACCGCGTTGGGTCGCCGGTATCAAGCGCTCCTGCAGGTCTTTTGAACCGGCAGCCAGTACCGAGGGCAGAATCCATTCGGCAATGTTCAGCGACGGCCGCACCAGACCGGGTCGCTTGGCGAACTCTTCGTCGATGATGAGCTGCTTGAGCGGATCCGCGTCGACGCCCCACGGTGCCGGCCAGTGCGGCGCCATCAGACCGGCGTCGGCGATCAGCGTGCGCTGCGGCCCGGAGGCCTGGTCCTCGTAGTCGCCGTGCGGGGCCGGCGTGTCGTTGCGCAGCTGCATCGCGGCATCCAGCGTCTCGGCGACCCACGACCGGAATTCGGCCTCCGCATCGCCCAGGTTCACCGACATGTCGCGCGTCCCGGTACACGTAGCCTCGCCCAGCCGACGCGCCCAGCGGTTCGCGGGTCCGATCGATCCGGCCAGGCTGATGGCCCGCCGCCAGTACAGGTGCATGTCGTGTTCCCAGGTGAACCCGATCGCGCCGAGCATCGTCAACGCGTCCAGCACCAGGTCCGGCACCGGCGAGACCGCTATCGTCGCCGCGCCGGCCGCCGCAAGCTGGTGCTGTTCGAGTGACTCGTCCGCGGCACGAACCGCGTCCCAGGCCGCCGCGGTGGCCAGCTCGCTGTTGACCAACAACATTGCGGCGCTGTGCTGTAACGCCTGGAAAGTGCCGATAACCTTGCCGAACTGTTCCCGGGTGCGCAGGTGCGCGGTGACCGCCTCGACGCACCACTGCACGATGCCGGCGGTGGTACTGGCCACCAGTCCTACCGCGAGGCATCCGGCGCGATCGGGGTCGATACCGGTGAGGACATCCGAGTCGGTCACCGGATACTCGGCCAGCCGCACGATTCCGATATCGGTGACCAGGTCCGTACCGGGGACGGATTCTATTGTCGTCGTGGGCTTTCCGCCACGGACAACGGCCCATACGACGTCACCACCGTCGCTGCGGGCGGCGACCAGCAGCACCCGCGCCGAGCACGCGCCCGCGGTCACCTCGGAGGTCCCGGAGATCAGCCAACCCTGGCCGTCGGGGCGCGCCCGAAAGTCTCCGCCGTCGGGCAGGACGACTGCGGCGGGTGCCCCGGACGCCAGCTCTCGCAGCAGCGATTCCGCCGCCGGTTTCGGATCGGCCAGCAGCGCAACGGCTCCCGTGATTACCGTCGGCACCAGCGGTCCGGGCAGTAGCGCCTTGGCCGCCGACTCCAGGACGCACGCGGCATCGATCAGCCGCCCGTCCTGGCCACCGAGATTCTCCGGAAGATGCACGGCGTGGAAACCGTTGGCGACCAATGCGTCCCACCATTCGGGAAGCTGACCGGCCGCCAGCGCGTCGAAGGTGTCTCGTGTCGAAGCGATCGGTGCGTGCCGGGCGGCGAACTGGCCGACGGCTTCGCTGAGATCCTGCTGCTCGGGGGTCAGTCCCAGGGTCATGACCGCGTCCGCGCAGTGGCGAACATGGGCTTCGGCCGCACCGGCTGATATCCTTCCGTCTTACAAGACGAACCGTCTCGTCTTGTGGAAGATTACCGGGGCGGGTCGAGATCTGCAAAGCGACCCCGGGCCCCGCGGCCCGCGGCGAGGACGGCGAGGGACCTGACAGACGAGGATCACCAGATGCCAACCGATCTCACCCAGGCGGGTCCACCGGCCGGCTCACCACGACGCCGCAGCGAGAAGTCGCGGACGGCCATCGTCACCGCCACCCGCGAGCTCCTTCTCGAACGCGGATTCGACGGGTTGACGATCGAGGCGGTCGCCGCGCGCGCCGGGGTGGGCAAGCAGACGATCTATCGGTGGTGGCCCAGTCGTCCGGCGTTGGTGGCCGACGTCATGCTGGAGGACGCCGACAAGATCCTCGCGTCGGTCGACCACACCGATGACCTGACCGCCGACCTGTTGGGGTGGGTGCGCAAGCTGACCTCGACGCTGACGACGGAGCGCGGTTCGGCGATGCTGCGGACGTTGACCGTCGCCTGCATGGAGCACGAGGAGACCGCGGTCAAGTTGCGCGCCGGATTCAGTTTGCCGCTGCACGACAGCGTTCGCACCCGGCTGTTGGCTGACGGCATCGATGCCGCCACCGCCGAGTCGGCGGCCGATGCCATTGTCGGCGGCGTGGTTTATCCGATCCTCTCGGACGCGCGGCAGTATTCACGGCACCGAGCCGAATTGACCACGCAAATCATCGTCGAGTCCTTGAAGCGCAAACGCTGAAGACGCGGTATCGCGTGATCGGGATCCATGTTGAAATGCCGTCCGCGAGCCCCGAAAAATAGCTAGATCGCCGAGCCATATCGCGGCCCAATGCGAGATTTGCGGCTTCGTTCAAACGTTGCGTGGCTGCGCGCCGGTCGCCGCGAAAGTGGCTGGCATAGAGCATCATCTATACGGATTATCGGTATCACCAATTCGGATTGGACCTCGATCCGGCCGGATGTAAAGATTCGTTGAGTACTTCGATCGGACGACTATCCAGGAGTCCTGCAATGGATCTGTCTATTCAGCGGGTGCCGAACTCGCAAACTGCTACGCCGAGCAACTGCATCGCCGATTGGCGCGGTACCGAGGGTGGTAGTCACGCGGCTACCCCAAACCCCGCGCGAGCGAATTAGGCTTCGGAGCATGACCAACCGGCCGAGTCCGTGGGGGAATGAGCGAGCGAAACTCTCACATCAGTTGGACATGCGCGGTGAGGATCTCGGCCGCCGGCACGCGCGGCGGCTTTGCCACCGCTTCGCGCGCGTCGGCGTCGAAACTTCGCCGGCCCGCTTGCGCGCGATGCTGGCCGGCGCACCGTGTGCGGCGAGTGAAGAGGCCAATCTCCGATTCGCTTTGATCGCAGCCGAACTCGACCGTGAAGCCCGCACCGCGAAGTACCGCCAGATGAGACGCGAGGGCGCGCGATCGTTACTGATCGCCGGCATGACGCTGCTCGCATTGAATTTCCTGCTGTGCGCGGCCTACGCGCTGCTGAACCTGGCCCAGCAGTCCTCACCGTACTGACGGGTCGCGAATCCGCAGGGGCACGTCACCAAAGGGCTGGACCGCTGACCTGCCGGCCCGATGACCAGGTCGCCACCACCGCGGCCATCGGCTCGGTGCGGACCGCGACCAGGTCGGCGGGTTGACCCGGTGTCAGCCCCCCGGCATCGCAGCTCGAGGATGCGACGACGTGGCGCGGATGCGTGGTGAGCATGGCCACCGCGGAGTCGATCGACGCCACCCCCGCTTCGCTGATCGCCACGGCGGCCCGGGCCAGTGACCCGCTGTGGTAGTCCGAGGTCAGCACATCCACCACGCCGGCTTCGATGGCATCCCGCGCGGACAGGTTGCTCAAATGCGAGGAGCCCCGCCACGCGTTAGGTGCGCCCATGACGACGGCAAGTCCGTTATGGCGCGCTGCCGCAGCAGCATCCAAGGTCAGGGGGAACTCGCAGATGCTGGCCCGCATCGCGGCCGCCTCGATGACAGCGCCTTCGCTGTCCGGGTCGTGCGTCGCGAAGACCGTGTTGTGTGCTGCGGCGAACCGGGCAATCTGTCTGCGGCGCAACGGGGTTCCGGTGGCATGCCGATGCAACGTCGCCAGCCAGCGGTTGAGTTCGTCGTCGTCCAGGCACAGCCTGGTCCCCATCGCCGGGCGCCATGCCCGTTCGGTTTGATATTGCCCCTGACCTGGGGTGTGATCCATCACCGACAGCAGCCCGATCCGGCGGCCGTGCTGGCGCAGCAGTTCGGCTGTGCCGTCCACTGATTCGGGATCACTGACGTCGACGCGAAGATGGACCGGCACCGTCACCGGGAGATCACCCGCGACACGGTGCAGGGTCTGCAGCACGCAATGGGCACGACGATATCCGTCGGCCGTATCGGGCCCTTCGCCCACCGAGATGCACAAGTAGGGACGCACGACGCCGTGGGCGACCGCGTCTGTCGCGAAGTCCTCCAACGCGGCATCGAGCGGTATCACCGTTCCCGGCCGGGGTGATTCGAAGCGTGGCAACGAATCCGCGTGCAGGTCGGTGAACGCGGGCCAAAGCTGCAATGGGCGCAGATCGACTTGGTTCGAATGGGGTGGTGGCTGGGTGTCGACGGAGCTGATGCAGCCGTCTTCGATCGTCACCCAACGGGGCCCGACGGCTTCGTCGCGGTCTACTTGTTCCGTAGTCCCGGTCATCACCCGGGCAGCTCGCAGACTAATCATTATGTGGGGCAAACCGATTGGCGTAGGGATCGCGACGCTGCCGCACTGCGCAACGCGTCGTCGAGGTGATCCAGATCGGCCGCCGCCGACACGAGCTCGGCAAAGGGATAGCGGTCGTGGTGAGCGGCGAGGAAATCGACGGCAGCTCGAAGATGTTGGGGGCGATAGTTGTGTACTCCGGTGATTGTCATGAGATTTCGGACCAGATACTCCGGGTCGATCGATATGGGCTGACTGGCGGCCACCGATCCCGCGAGGACGGCCCGGCCCCCCACATCCAAGCTGGAGATGCAGGCTTCGACGGCCGACGGGCTTCCCGACAATTCCAGCGCCACGTCCACCGGCGGCACGTCCTCGGGATCACCGACAACCAGGTCGGCACCGAAGCTGTACGCCGTTTCCTGACGCGCCGGGTCCGGATCGCATACCGCAACCCAGGCACCGATTGCATCGGCCATCGCCGCGGCCGTGACTCCCAGCATGCCCGCACCGGTGATCAGGATCCGGGCGGGATCGCGGTGGCGATCGAGTTCGGCTGCGTCGAACACCGCCGCGACCGTCGCGGTAGCGCACGACGCGGGTGCGGCCACGGCATCCGGCACGCTATCGGGTACCTCGACAATCGTGGTGCCCGGCAACAGCACACAGTGACTGGCGAAGCCGCCATTGAGCGGCCAGGCGCTGTCGAGTGCCTCGTGACCGTATTTCTTGAGATGCAGACACTTCTGTTCCAAGCCCCACACGCAATTGCGGCATCGTCCGCAGGACGCCGTAATGGACCACACAACCCGGTCTCCGACGGCCACCTCGGTGTCGTTGGGATAGCGGGGCCGCCCGCCGGAACCGATGGCCACCACATGGCCAACCTGTTCGTGGCCGAGGATGCCCGGATGCGGAGCGTCCCTGCGTCCATTCACGGTGTGCAGGTCGCTCCCGCAGATGGTGGCCAGATCGACTGCGACCAGCACCCGGCCGGGGCCCGGGTCGGTCGCCGCACTGGTCGTCACCACGGTGATCGGCTGCCCCACCCCGTCCCAGCGTGCATACCGTGCGGCCACGGCACCGTTGACTGTCGTCATGCCGACACCGGTTGCGACGCCGTCGGCGCAATCACCTTGCGGGCGCCCCGTTTCCGTGGCCCTGACTCGACGTCGACGGTATCCAGCGCGACGTCCTTGGGCTCGTCCAGCAGCATGGTGGCGACGATGCCGAGCGCAAAGCACACACCGGCGATCAGCACCGTCGGTCGCAGCCCCAGGTGGGCGAGGGCGACCGGAGTGATCAGAGCGCCCAGGAAGGCGCCCACTTTCGCGGTCCCGGCCGAAATCCCGTGTGCGGTACTGCGGATCGCGGTCGGATACGATTCCGCGGCCAACAGCATGGTCGTGTAGTTGGGTCCGACGGCGATACCGAACAGCGACAACCCGAAGACCACCGCGAACGGTGTCACCGTCGACGTCAGCCCCGGAATCGCGGCGATCAACGCCATCGACAACGCGGAGAGGCTGAATCCGAGCACCTGCAGTGGTTTACGGCCAATTCGGTCTAACAACGCGAGGCCGACCAGCGCGGCGACCAGGCTGAAACACACCACCAGCGCGGCGTTGATCGCCATGTTGGTGACAATGCTGGTGTGCGGCGCAATGCTTTTGATGAGCAGCGGCTGACTCACCGAATTTCCGTACACGGCAACATTGAAGAAAAACCAGCTCCCCGCGGTGCCGAGCAGGGTCAGCTGAAATGACCGGGAGCGCAAGGCTTTCCACAACGTCACCGACCCGGACGCGCGGTCGGCAGCAGCTGCTTCTACCGCGCTTCCGGAGAACGCGCTCAGATCCTGCGCCGCCCGGTCGGCATCGCCGGCCACGACCAGGGTCCACCGCGGGGATTCCGGCATGTGTCGGCGATTCCACAGCACCAGCAATGACGGGATCGCCCCGAGGCCGAGAATCAGCCGCCAGGACAGCCCCGGCGACGTGCCCAGAGCGACGATGACAAGCGCGACCACGTAGGCCGCGACCTGTCCGAAAACGTAGAATAGAAAGGTCAATCCGACCAGCCGACCGCGATTTCGCCGGTTGGCGTACTCGGTCATGATCACCCCGGACGCCGGATAGTCGCCGCCGATACCGATCCCGAGGACGACACGGGCGATCAGCAGGCTGATGAAGTTCGGGGCGAAGGCCGAGGCGAGCGCACCGATGATCATCAGCACCGCCTCCAGCCCGTACACCCGCCGGCGGCCTAACAGATCACCAAGGCGCCCGAACAGGAATGCACCCACCGCGACCGCCAGCAGGGTCGAACTGGTCAGCGCCCCGACCTGTCCGGCGGACAGATGAAATTCGGGCTTGACCAACAGGGTCACCGTGCCAATGACGTTGAGGTCATAGGAGTCGGTGAAGAATCCCATGCCCGCGGTAACGGCGGCCTTCAGATGAAAACGGCTGACCGGCGCATCGTCGAGCCGCGCCCGCACCCCGGTGGTGTCCGGCGTCGTCATCGCGACACCGCCTGGTCATGGGCGTCGATACAGGCGACCAGGTCGGCGACCGAGTCCAGCACGTGAGTGTGCGGCACGGTCGCGAAGTCGGCATCACCGTGTGCCCCGGTCCGGACACCGGCCACGATCGCCGCTCCGGCTCGCGAACCGGCCCACAGGTCGCTGGTGGTGTCACCGGCGACGGCGATCTGGTCGACGGCTTCGGTTCCGGTGCGCAGCAAAGCCGTGAGGATCATGTCGGGATAGGGCCGTCCGCGGCCGGCATCCGCCGGTGACAACGCATGTGTGATCAGGTCGCCCCACCCCAGGGCCGCGATGATGCGGTCGCGAGTGGTTGGGGCAAAGCCCGTTGTGAGCACGACGGCGCAGCCCGATCCGCGGAGCTTTTCGATGGTCTCGGCGGCCTGCGGAATGGGCGTCACCCGGTTGCTCTGGATGGCTTCGACGTAGGCCGCTTCGAACGCGGCGTTGGCGGCTTCCGCGCGCTGCACGTCGCCGCCGAAGATGGTCCGGAACACCTCGATCTTCGACTGCCCCATCGTCTCGTGGACATAGCGGACGGCCGCCTGATAGTCGGGGCTGCTGCTAGACAACCCTGACGACGACAGGGACGCGTCGAACGCATCGGCTACGGCGCCGTCGTCGAGAACTGTGGTGCCCGCCATGTCCAGGCAGGCCAGTCTGATCATGTCCGTCTCCTCTGGGCGCCGGCGTGGGGCAGGTAGGTCGGCGCCGGGCATCTGAGTACCGCACCGAGCGTTGCTGAAACCGTCTGGCTGAGCCCTGGCGCGACGGCTTCGCGTAGGTGTACGAAAGGTGAACGTTGACGGCCGATTTCGTCGTAGTTGTCCGAACAACTCGACGATCGTCGGTCGCTGGCAAACCGGGAGTATCCGCGCGGCGTTAGGGTGCGCTGTGGTCGCCGACCCGAAATACCGCTCGATCGCCCGAATCCTGGAAGCAGAGATTCGCGAATTCAACGACGGCCAGCGGGTCCCGAGCGAAAACGAGGTGGCCCAGCGTTTCACCGTCGCCCGCTCGACCGCGCGTGCCGCGCTGCAGTATCTGACCGCCCGCAACGTGATCCGCCGGGTGCGCGGAGCCGGTAGCTTCGCCACCCACCGCATCGACTACCCGATCGACGCGGAACGTGCGCCCTCGTGGAGTGCCACGGTGCGCGCGGCCGGCGCCTCTCCCCGGAGCGTGGTACGCAGCTGCGTCCAGCAGCTGCCGCCCGCGGAGATCGCCGCCAAACTGCAACAGCTGTCCTCGGATCCATGTCACCGCCTGGTGCGGCTGTCGTACGTCAACGATTTGCCCGCAGCGTGGGGAATCGAATGGGTGCCGGCCACACTGGTTCCCGACCTCGCACTGGCGATGCGCGCCAACGACTCGCTACACGAAGTCCTTACCAACGCCGGCCTTTCGCCGCGACGGTCGTGGGTGCACGCCAGCACCGAGATATTCGAAGGCGAAGTCGCCGACCAACTCGACGCGCCACAGTCCAGCCTGGGTTGGTACATCGAGAGTCTCAATGTCGACGAGCTCACGTTGCGGCCGGTGTCGATCACGCAGCGGTGGTTGCGCGCCGACACCGTGCGGGTCACCTTCGACAGTGCGGTCGCCAGCCGGGTCGGCCGTTAGCTACTTCGACCTGAAAAACCGTTAATGGCCGCCCCTGGGGCGGGTGGGGATGGTGGTCGGTGCGACTCGGAGCTCGCGGGTGTCCGTTTCATGCTGCCAGGGTGCCGATCTTTACGAGGTTGTGGGCGAATACGCCGTGTCCGCACCAGGTTCGGGCTCCGTTGATGCCGGTGAGTTCGGTGCGGTTCCAGCCGTAGCTGCGCTTGATGTGGTTGATCCGTCCTTCCGACCCAGTCCGCCATTTCACCTTCTCGCGGAAGGCTCGCCGGTGTTCGAACTCGCGGCGTGCCGCAGTAGGTTTGCTCTTGCGGGGGATCGCCACGTTGCGCACGCCGAGGTCGTGGAGATCGCGTTCCACCGATGCCTCGCCGTAGCCGCGGTCGGCGGTGACCGCGCGGGGTGTGCGTCCGGCTCGGACGGCGATCCGTGTGATTGCCGGGGCCAGCTGCGCGGCGTCGGGCGGGTTCCCGACCTCGACGTTGTGGTCGAGGATGACCCCATCGACGTTGTCGACGATCTGAGCTTTGTAGCCGAACTCCACGGGCTTGCCCAGACGTCCCTTGCGGATCGGGCGGGCATCGACGTCGTGGAGGCTGACCAGCCGACTCGCCGACTCGGGCATCACCCCGGCCAGCCGGCTACGGGCTTGGGCCACCACCCGTTTGGTGCATCCCATCAGCGTGTTCAGGTCGTTGATCGCCCGGTGCAGCCGGCCTTTGCGCTGCCCGGTTGCCGTGCGCAGTGCGCGTCGGGCGTTACGGATCACCGCGGTGGCCTCACGCATGGTTTGTTCGGCGATCCCGGCCAGTTCCCCGGTGATGCGGCGCACCGCGGCCTGGGCCTGGTCACGGTGTTGCTCACCGCGCAATTTCAGTTTGGCGGCGATCGAGCGGGCTCGCTGTCCGGCCGAGCGTCGCCGGTCCCGCGACCGCGTACGCCTGGCGCCGCCGGCGGCCTTGATCCGCTTCACGGTGCGGGCCATCGAACCGATCGCCTTGGCCAACAAACCCGAATCAGTCGGATAGGCCACCGCGGCCTCGACCACGGTGGTGTCCGCGCGGACCTTGTCGGTGCGCAGCAGCTTCGCGGCGGCCGCCTTAGCCAGCAGCGCCTCGTTCAAACCGGCGACCGCGTCGTCGCCGCACCGGGTGGTGATCTTCATCAACGTCGTCGGATGCGGTACCCGAGTGCCCAACGGGATCCGGCAAAACCGCTGCCAAGAGATCGAATCGG
Organism: Mycobacterium sp. NGS40; assembly: GCF_059812735.1. Lineage (NCBI taxonomy): Bacteria > Bacillati > Actinomycetota > Actinomycetes > Mycobacteriales > Mycobacteriaceae > Mycobacterium > Mycobacterium sp. NGS40. The sequence continues at coordinate 63,249 of NZ_JCALDG010000003.1, read as the reverse complement.
ACACCTCCCGGCACAGGGACTCATAGCCCAGCCGGTAGCGGAACTTCAAAAACATCAGCCGCAGATAGGTCTCCATCGGGATCGACGGCCGGCCGATCCGAGCATCGAAATACCCGGCGAACGGCGCGAAGAACACCGGATCGTCCAGCAGCGCATCCACCCGACCCAACTCGGCTGGCAGCACCAACAGCTCGGGCGGCAGGATCGAATCCCACAACGTCGGCTGATCGTTTACAGTTCTGAACACGATGGCCTCAATCCCTTCTTGCCCAAGGGGTTGAGGCCATCCTCCCGTCCAAACACACCCACCTCAGGGACCGCCACGCCCCGACTTTTTCAGGTCGAAGTAGCTAGCGCCCCGAAATGGTGGCGACGACTTCGTCTGTGGTCAGAATCGCGCTGGCATAGTTCGGGATATTGACCTCGAGGGCCGCGCGCATTTCCAAATCCGAATAGCTCGCCGTCGCATCCTTGACCACCGTGACGTCGTATCCGAGTTCGGAGGCGAATCGGACCGTCGCCTCGACACAGGTGTGGGCGATCAGGCCGACGACGATCAATTTATGGATACCGTGTTGTTTGAGCAAGAGATCCAGATCAGTGTTGGCGAATCCGCTAGAGCACCAATGTTCTTGGGCGACAAGGTCGCCCGGTCGTGGCTCGAAGTCGGGATGTAGCTCGCCGCCCCAGGTTCCGTACTCGAAGGTCTTACGCGACCACGCGGCCCGCTGGATAGGCGCGATGTACTTCCAGGTCTCGTAGTCGCCCGGGCGGTACCGGCGATGCAGCGCGTAAAACACGCGGATGCCAGCCGCCCTTGCCGCGTCCAGGATTTCACGCATGTGCCGAACACATCCGTTGGCTTCGGCGACGACCTTGAGGCGATCCCACACCTTGCCGCCTTCGGAGATGAAGTCGTTGTACGGATCGATCACGAGAAGGCCGGTGCGGCCGGTTTCCTGCGCCACAGCGTGACTCACGAACCGGTCTGACTGTCTTGGTCCGCGGCACGGAACCTGCTGGGCCACAGTGCCATTCGATCAAGCAGACCATCCCGCAACACCAGCGTGTGAAACAGCACGGCGCACATATGGGCGGTGAACGCGGCGAACAGCAGGAAGGCGAACACCCCGTGGCATTCGCGTAGCACCGCATACAGATCGAGGTTCTGCGGTGCGATGCCCGGCAGGCGGATCGGCCCCACCATGGTCACCGGGAGTCTCGCGGCCGACACGGTGGCCCATCCGATCAGCGGCTGTGTCAGAAGCAGCGCATAGAGCGCGTACTCCGACCACGTCGCGATCCGGCGCTCGGCGTGGCTCATCGTGGCCAGAAACGCCGGCGGGCGGTGCGTAAGCCGGTTCGCCAGCCGCACCACCGCGAAGATCAGGATGGCCACGCCCAACGGCCGGTGGATGGCCAGCAGCAACGGGTAGTAGCTCAGCGAAGCGATCATCGTCACGCCGATGAGCAACTGCACGATGACCATCGGCGCCATCGTCCAGTGCAGTATCCGGGACGGAATTGTGAAACGTGCTGCGGTGCTGGTTGTTTCGACTTCCTCGGTCATGAGCGCACCTGGCCGACATTGACCTCACTGGGTGACTTGGGTTCCTCGGCACGGCGAGTGAAGGAGCGTGCGTAAACGGCCGACCGGGCGGCCAGTAACGGGTCGTCCGAGACGGCGATGCCGTCGGGTAACACCGTCGGGTCGAAATTGATGTCGCGTGCGTTGCCGGCCTGCTCGGTCTGCACCGCGTCGATGGTGATGGAGCCCGCGTCGATCGACTTGCGCGATTGTGGCCAGGGCTTGGTGGCGTCGCTGGTCGGGTCGCCCGGTTCACCGATCGTGAGAATGAGCTTCCATGTCAGCGGCCGCTGCGCGACCGCGCGGATGAGGTCGTCGAACAAGTAGTCCTTGCCGGACGAAGCCGGCGCAGCCGCCTGCTGCGCAACCGCCGACCAGCGCACCGGGACAGTCGCACCGGCGCTGTTGGTGAAGTAAAACGCGTTCAGACCGTGAAACGCGCTGTCCGCGAACCCCACACTGGGCGGCGTCTGTTTGATGACCTTCAGCGCCGCCACGGTCTCGGGATGGCCCTCGAGGAATGCGGCCATCTTCTGGGGATCGGGCTTGCCCGTCGCGGGGACGGGTTTGGACGCGAGTAACCGCTCGTAGAAGCCCTCCGGGGTGCGGTCGGTGAAGACGGGGAAATTCACCATCGCGGTGCGCCACTGCTGGCCGTTGGGCACTTGGAACATCAGACCGAATCCGCGGACGGTGTCCGGCTTGTCACTCTGGTCCGGGAGGCCACCGCCCAGCGAAAACCTGCCGACCAGCGGCACGTTTCCGGCCCGGAACACCGTCGCCCGGCAGACCGCCGCCCCCGCGCCGTTGCTCGCGAACGACCCCGTCGCGCTCAGCCCTTTGGCGTGGTTTCGCCGGAACCCGTCATGGTGGCCGAAGACGTGTTCGAACCGATCGGCGAAGCGCGGCGGGGTCAGCGTGTCGGGCCCCGAAAAGCCGAGCCAGCCGCCCGCGTAGGCGAAGCCGCCGACGTCCACGGCGGCGACGCCGGCCACCGCGCTCATCCCCAGCAGCGCGCCGCGCCGGGAGAGCGCACCGAAACGACGTTGACTGGGTTGTGGTTCAGCGGGCCGATTCGCCGGCTCCTGATCGCGATCAGCGGGCTCCATGGCCCACCGTCCTTTCCGGTCTGCCGCAGCGTGGAACTAAGGCGCTGAAGGCAATTCAATCCAGGGGCTGTTGAGGTGCGCAACTCTTAGGGATTGCCGACGCACAATCCGGACCACGACACGGCGCAAGGTTTCGTTCAACTCGTGCCAAGACCTTCACTATTTACGCTCCGGGGCGTAGCGTAATGGGCGGCCGAGGCCGGGCGTTCCCCGGTCTCGTGTCCACCATCTCCGGCCAGCCAGCCCCATGGCGACCCCGAACAGACTCGGAGGGCACTAGTGTTCGACCTCAAGATCACCGGCGGAACTGTGGTCGACGGCACCGGCGCCGAGCGCTACACCGCCGACATCGGTATCAAGGACGGCCACATCGTGGACGTCGTCCGTCGCGGTGCCAACGACCCCGAGACGGGCGGCTTGGCAACAGCCCCGGCGGCCGAAACCATCGATGCGACAGGCCATGTCGTCGCTCCAGGATTCGTGGACATCCACACCCACTACGACGGCCAGGTGAGTTGGGATGGCCTGCTCGAGCCGTCCAGCGGCCACGGTGTCACCACGATCGTGACCGGCAACTGCGGCGTCGGTTTCGCGCCGGTGCGGCCCGGCAGCGAGCAGTGGCTGATCGAGTTGATGGAAGGAGTCGAGGACATCCCCGGCACCGCCTTGACCGAGGGCATCGAATGGGGCTGGGAAACCTACCCCGAATACCTCGACGCGATCGGCAAGCACAAGTTCTCGATCGACGTCGGCAGCCAGGTGGCCCACGGCGCCATTCGCGCCTACGCGATGGGCGAGCGCGGGGCCCGCAACGAGCCGGCGACACCCGAGGACATCAAGGCAATGGGACGGCTGGTGACCGAAGCGATCGAGGCCGGCGCGCTCGGCTTCTCGACGTCGCGCACGATGGGGCACCGCGCGATGGACGGCGAACCGGTCCCAGGCACCTACGCGGCCGAGGATGAGCTGTTCGGTCTCGGCCGGGCGATGGCGGCCGGCGGCCAGGCGGTGTTCGAGCTTGCACCGCAGGGGTCCGCGGGCGAAGACATCGTCGCGCCCAAGAAAGAACTCGACTGGATGCGGCGGCTCAGCGCCGAAATCGACCGACCGGTCTCGTTCGCGCTGATCCAGGTCGACGCCGACCCTAACCTGTGGCGCGAAATGCTGGATCTGTCCGCCGAGGCGCACGCCGACGGCGCCCGGCTTTACCCACAGGTCGCGGCGCGCCCGTTCGGCATGATGATCGGATTCCAGGGCCACCACGGCTTCAGCCACCGGCCCACCTACCGCCGACTGAAGGCCGAATGTGGCCGCGAGGAGCTCGCGCAGCGGCTGGCCGATCCCGCGGTGAAGGCCGCGATCCTGTCCGAGGACGACCTGCCCGCCGACCCGAGCCTGCTGTTCGACGGCATGTTCGCGTTGGTGCAGCACTCTCTGGGCCGGCTCTTCGCGCTGGGCGATCCACCCGACTACGAGCCCACAGCCGACCGCACCGTCGCGGCCATCGCCAAAGCCCGCGGCGAGGATCCGCTGTCGACGCTGTATGACCTGATGCTCGAGCGGGACACGACGGCGATGCTGATGCTGCCGTTGTTCAACTACGCCGAGGGCAACCACGACGCGATCCGCGAGATGCTGCTGCACCCCGCCGGTGTGCTGGGGCTGTCCGACGGCGGCGCCCACTGCGGGATGATCTGCGATGCCTCCTATCCCACCTTCCTGCTGACGCACTGGGCGCGAGACCGGCACCGCGGCGACAAGCTGGCGCTGGAATACGTGATCCGCAAGCAGTCTCGCGATACCGCGCACCTCTTCGGGCTGACCGACCGCGGCACCATCGAGCGCGGCAAGAAGGCCGACATCAATGTCATCGACATGAACGCGTTGCGGCTGCATCCCGCGGCGATGGCTTTCGACCTGCCCGCCGGCGGCAACCGGATCCTGCAGGGAGCCAGTGGATACGCGGCGACGATCGTCAGCGGGACCGTGACCCGTCGCAAGGACGTCGACACCGGAGCGCGGCCCGGTCGCCTGGTACGCGGAGCACGCTAAGGACTCGGTCAGTGACCGCGGCTGCCGGCAATCCGGCGCGCACCCGGGACGAGGATGCGATCGGCACCCCGCCCGAGCGCCCGACGCTGGTGCCCGCCGAACGCTACTACTCGCCGGCATTCGCTCAGCTCGAGATCGAGCGAATGTGGCCGAAGGTGTGGCAGGTCGCCTGCATGGTCGACCACGTCGCCGAACCGGGCGACTACTTCGAATATCGCTGCGGCCCTTACGGAGTGCTGATCGTCCGCGGTGACGACGGCGTGCTGCGGGCATTCCAGAACGCCTGTCGTCATCGCGGCAACTCGCTGTGCACCGGCTCAGGGTCGGGACTGCGCGAGCTCAAATGCGGCTATCACGGGTGGACCTGGGATCTGGCCGGCTCGCTCAAGCGGGTGCCGAACCGCAAGGGCTTCGGCGCCCTGCGCATGTCCGACTTCCCGCTGGTTCCGGTCAAGGTCGACAGCTGGGCCGGCCTCGTCTTCGTCAATCTCGACGTGAGCGCGATGCCGCTGATCGAGTATCTGGAGGCGATACCCGACGACATCGCCTGGTGCCATTTGGCGGACTTCCGTTGCTACGCGACCCTCACGGTCGACGTCGAGGCAAACTGGAAAACGATCGCCGACGGGTACAGCGAGACCTACCACATTCAGACCCTGCACCCGGAGTTGCTGCGCTGTATCGACGACATCCATGCGCCACAACAGATCTGGGGCCACACGGCTAAGTCCGATCAGCCCTATGGCGTGCAGAGCCCCCGCTTCGACGGCACGCTGAGTGACGAAGAAGTCTGGGACGCTTACGTATACACCCAAGGTGCGCTGATGGGCGCGGCCGAAGGCACCCCGTTCCCCGCCGACGAACGCGGGCCCGGACAGACGGTGCAGGAACTGATCGCGGACCGCAGCCGGGATTTCGCGGCCAGCCGGGGAGTGAACCTGGACTGGGCCGACACCGACCGGATTACCCGGCTACACCAATACAACGTGTTCCCGAACATGACCTTGCTGGCCAACGCCGACCACCTGACGATCATGTGCTCGCGCCCCGGCCCCGATCCCGGCTCGACCCCCGACACAGGCGAGTTGGTGATGTTCCTGATGACGCGGATGCCGCCGGGCGCCCCGCGCACCAAGCCGACAGACGTTCGGGTGGACGCCGGGGAAGCCGAACCCGGCCTTGTACTCACCCAGGACATCCGGGTGCTGCCGGGTTTGCAGCGGGGCATGCACCAACCCGGATTCACCCACCTGGTGCTCTCCGGCGAGGAGCGTCGGGTGATCAACATGCACCGCAATCTGGAGCGCTACCTCGGCCTACCGGAATCCGATCGGATGACCGGCGGCATAGGAGAACCCGGGTAAATTCGCGTCGACAATTTAATCGGCGAGCGCCCCCCGAAAGCGCCGCCACGGGTCTAGACTTCCGGCTTGTGACGACCGCGTCGAATCCGTGTGGTGACGAACAAGGGCAGCTGCCACACCGGTTGCATATGCAGTATCAGATTGTCGGTCAGCGGCGGGCGCGGCGGATGTGCCGGTCTTTCGCGGACGTGGGCGTCGATACCGGTCCGGTTCGTCTGCAGCAGATGCTGGCGGGCATGCCGGTCACCGAAGGAGAAATGACCGACGTCAATTTCGCCCTCATCGCCACCCAGATCAAGCGCGACGAGCGCAACGCGAAGCGCAAGCAACTCCAGCGTCAGGGCACCCGCTCGCTGATGTTCGCCGGGATGATTCTGCTGGTGCTGAACTTCCTGTTCTGCCTCGCCTACGTGATGCTCAACCTGACCGACCAAGCCCCGCTGTAGCGCGTCAGCGCGGCGCTCCCGTTGCGTCGCTCAAGCCGGTCTGCGAAAGCGCACGATGTCGTGCCATCGATTGCCGGTCGCTTGCGCGAATTCGAAGTTCTCGGGCTCGACGAGATCGCGCAATTCCCGCACGCTCATCCGGTCCGGGTCGGGAAACGCTTCGGCGAAAACGAGTTGCCCTCCCGGCTTCAGCACCCGACCCAGGGAACGGATGCAGGCCGGTTTGTCGGGCACCTCGCCGATCACCGCGGCCAGGAATGCCACGTCGAAAGTGTCTTCTGGGTAAGGAAACCCGTCGCTAGCCTCCCCCGCCGTAAAGCCGATGTCGTGGAACCCGGCCCGCTCGAGCTGCCGCCGCGCCTTGTCCAGCATCTCGGGTTGGAGGTCGAACAGGTCGAGCCGGCCGTAGGTGAGCCGCCGGGCGATCTGCACGCTGTAGAAGCCCGGGCCAGGCCCGACTTCCAGCACGTGCTCGGTGCCGGTGAGGCCGATGCTGTCGACCTTGCGTGCCGGATTGGACAGCGCCCGGCGGATCGGATTGTTGAGAAAGAATGCCGCCTGATGCGGATAGGGAGCTGCGCCTTGGTGGCGGCGTTTGTGGAGCAGAGCATCCATCCAGGTCGTCGACATCACGTCCCCTAACTCGTCGTTCAAGTTAGGGTACCCTAACTAAGGGCGCGGGCGCTAGCCCGCTTCCGGAGCCTCACGGGTCGATGTCAGACGTCCGGCTTCGGTCATGCCATGGATCCACACCGTTCCACCCGTCGCGTGGCGTTGCTGCTGCCCGTCGTTAATCGCTTGGTGCGCAGCGTGATCCGAGTAGCTCACCAGCAGATGCGCGGATGCAATCGGTGATTCCCGGGGACAGCAAATTTTGCTCGCGCTGTTACGAATTCGCGCGCGTCGTAACAGCAACGCTTCTGCTCACGCTAAACCGTTTGGCCTGCTGCGTGTTTCGTGTGGTTGACTCAGCAAGGGCCGCGGCCGTCGCCGGCCAGCTTGAGCAGAAGTCGCGTTCCGCCGAGCGGGCTGGCGTGCAGAGATGCGTTCCCGCCGTGCAATTCTGCTTGTTGGGCAACCAACGCCAGCCCCAGTCCGGAACCCGAGCGCGATGCCGTCGAACCGCGAGAGAAGCGTTCGAATACCGCGGTGCGTTCGGATTCGGGGACGCCGGTGCCGTCGTCGTCGATCGCGATTTCGACGCCTTCGGCGGAACTGCTCACGGTGAGTTGAATCTTGGTGGCACCGCCGTGCTTGACGGCGTTGGCAATCGCGTTGTCGATCACCAGCCGCAGACCCGTCGGCAGCCCCACCATCAAGACCGTCGGCGACGGCACCAGTGAGACCTCCACGTCGGGGTAGATGCGCAGCGCATCGTGCGCGGCACGATCCAACAGCTCGGTGATGTCGAACGGCACGAAGTCGTCGACGGTGGTCAGCTGCCCCTGCGCGAGTCGCTCCAGCGCCGTCAGCGTTGCCTCGATGCGGCTCTGGGTGCGGATGACGTCGCCGATGATCTCCTCGCGCTGCTCGGCGGCCAGCTCGAGAGTGGACAGGACCTCCAGGTTCGTGCGCATCGCGGTCAGCGGGGTGCGCAGCTCGTGTGAAGCAACCGCGGCGAAGTCACGGGCCGACTCGAGTGCCGCCTTGGTGCGCTGCTGCTCGTTGCCGATACGGTCCAGCATCTGCTCGACCGCGTCGGCGATCTCGACGGCCTCCCGCACACCGCGGACCGCAACCTCGTCGGGACTGGACTGCGCATTGATGGCGCGGGCTTGCCGGGCCAGCAGGACGAACGGGTTGACCATGATCAACGAGATCACCCAGCCGACCAGGAAGGTGCCGGTGATCACGCCGGCGCAGATCAACAACACCCGAAGGTGCAGTTCGTTGATCCGATGCTGCGCCTCGGCCAGCGGTGCGGCGAGCGCGATCGAGACCGGACCCGCGTTGAAGGTACGGACGCGGTATTGCACGCCGTTGATCGTGGTGTTCGCGTACCCGTTGGCGAGTTTGGGCAAGACGATGTCGCTGGGCACCGACACGGTCAACGCACCGATGCGGGCGGTGCGCACCAGATTGCCGTCCGGCGACGGCCGGTCGGGGGTGCTCTGGTGCGGGCTGTTGAGCAAGGTGTTGATGTCGCCGAGGCTGCTCACGGAGTCCAGCCGGCGGTCGAGCTGGCTGTACTGATCGTTGGTGACGCCGACCCAGACCCATACGCCCAGCGTGACGACGAGAGCGATCACGCCCAATTGCGCAACGATGACGATGGTGCGCAACGACAAGACACGCATCGGCAGTCGAATTTTTCTCAACGCGCGAATGGTGGGCTCCCTTACTGAGCTAATACTGCTTCGCGACCATCATGGCCCATTACTCGGTCGGCGGACCGCTCAACCGCGTGACACCGAAAGACGTGTTCCACTGTGCCTTTGAAATGGCTTTCGGTGCAACGACTTTCGATTCAGGCAAGGTTCAATTCGCTGGGTAGCCCCGCACTGCAAGCGGCCTCGGCGAGCAGTTCCCCGAGCAACGGCCCGAACTTCATCAGGTTGTTGCCGACGAAGCCGACCACACGGCCGCGCCGCACCGCCTTCCACCCATCTCCGCCGGCGTCGAGCCACGGAGCATGCACCGTGAAGCAGTCCACCTGGCCCACCGGCGACAGGGCCGGGAAGAGCGCACGCACCCCGGTCGGATCCGGTATCGGCTGACCGAACGCCCATCGGCCGGTGCTGCCCAGTGGCAGCCCGTAGCCCTCGGGGGCCGCCAGACAGGCGGCGCCGGTGGCGTCTGCGCCCTCGTAGGTGTAGCGAGTGTGCGGGGTGAGCTCGACATCGAACGGGCCCAGCAAATCCGGTGTCTGGGCACCCACGCATACCAGGACTTGGTCACCCCGCATCACGGTGCCATCCGCAAGCCGGACCGAGCCGTCGTCGCCGAGCGAGACGACCTGACCGCGCCTGATCTCCACCCGGGCCGCCAAGGCGCTCAGAGCACGGCGAGTGCGCAGGCTGCCACCGCGCGGATCGAAAATCGCGGCCTCCCAGGGCGGTGTGACGAACGGTATCCGGGCCTGGATCTGGTGGTGGTCGAGCCACGAGAACTCGGCGCCGGCCTCCGTCATCGCTGTTGCGGTCTCCTCGGGTGGGGCCGCCGCAACGAAACCCTCGGAACCGAGCAGCCGCCCCACCTCGAGCTCGCTCTCCCAACGCTGCCAGCCGGCGCGTGCCCGGATGGCCAGCCGGCATAGTGCGGGGCGCTGATGGGCGATGCGGAAGATGCGCGCCAGACCCGCGGACAGTTCGGAGAACGGTTCGCCGCGTTCGAACACGACCGTGGGCTCTCCGCGCCTGGACAACTCGTAGGCGGCGGCGAGACCGCATATCCCCGCGCCGACAACAATGATCACGTAAATGCCTCCCCCACAATCGGGTTCATCGCACCACCTCGCGATGGCCGGCGTCTAGCCGGCGGGTCCAGCCCCGCGCGTCGAGATGTTCCAACAAAGGGATCGCCACCCGCCGGGTGGTGTTGAGGGCTTGGCGCGCTTGGCTGGTGGTGAACGGCTGCGCCAGCCGGGCCAACTCCCGCATCGCCAGAGCGGGCGCACTGGGCAGCAACACGACCCCGTCGCGCAGCCGCAGCACCCGCCCGGCCCGCTCGGCGGCCGCCAGTTCGCGGGCGGACAACTGCAGCGCCGACAGATCGTCGGCCTCCGGCGCATCGAAGGGCTCGGCCCGCAGTCGCGCTTCCAATTCGCCCACGGCGGCCTCGGCCCGCCCGAGGTCGTCGCGAGCGCCGGGCATCCGAATGTGGCCGCCCCGCTGCTCCAGTCCCGCGTCGCGGGTGACGCCGTCGAGCAGCGACTCGTCCGGCAGGGCCAGCAGGTCGCGCGCCGCACCGCGAGATAGACCCTCTGCCAACGAGTCTCGCGCATGCAGTTCCTCGACCGCGGCGCGCAGCCGCTGCTGCCAGGCCTGGAACGTCGCGGCGTGCACCCACCAGTCGTCGAGCACCCGCACGCTCTCGGGTATCGCCGATGACACGAACCCCAGCCGGCGCAGATGGCTCTCCCGCACCGCGCCGCGGCGGGCCACCTCGGCGCCGACGTCACCGGCCGCGTCCAGCGCGCTCAGCGCCGCGGCTCGACGGGTTCCGTCGCCGCGCCGCCGCAGCACCGGGGGGTCGGCGTCGAGCACCATGGCGCCGCCGAGGACCCGCTGGCCGCCCGGGTCGCGCAGCACCAATCGGTCGCCGAGCACCAGCGGCAGAGGCCGGTCGAGCGTGAGCCGGCCGTGGTCGTCGTCGAACGGCCGCAACCGCGCCGGCACCGCCGCGGTGCCGACGTGCACGACGAGCCGGGCGGCGGCGTCGGTCAACGGGCCGCCGGTGGTGCGGCGAATATCGAGCGTGCCGGTGCTGACCCACGCCCCGGGGGTGACCAGCGCACTCCCCCGTTGGATGACGTCGCGCGAGACGCCACGCAGGTTCAGCGCGACCCGGGCCACCGGCCCCAGCCTCGGGTAGGGCTCGCCGCGGCTCTGCAAACCGCGGATGACGACCGACTGCGGCCGGTCCGCGTCGAGCAGGTTCAGCCGATCCCCGCGCGCCAGGGTGCCGGCCGCGAGCGTGCCGGTCACGACAGTGCCCGCGCCGGTGATCGTGAAGGACCGATCGACCCACAGCCGCACCCGGGCGGTGGTCTCGGGTGCGGGCAGCTGCTCCAAGACGCGATCGAGGGTGGCACGCAATTCGGTCAGCCCGGTCCCGTCGACCGCGGACACGACCACCCCGGGCGCATCCCGCAGCCCGGTGCCGGCTAGTTCGTCGCGCGCCTGGGCCAGCACCTCGGGCGCACGGTCCGGCGCCCGGTCGGCGCGGGTCACCACGATCAGGCCGTGCCGGATGCCCAGCGCGGCGAGCGCATCGCGGTGGTCGCTGGACTGCGCTCGCCAACCCTCGTCCGCGGCGACGACGAAGCAGACCACCGGCGCGGGACCGAGGCCGGCCAGCGTGTTGGCCAGGAAGCGCTGGTGTCCGGGCACGTCGACAAAGGCCACCTCGCGGCCCGACGGCAGGGTGGTCCAGGCGAAGCCGAGGTCGATGGTCAGGCCGCGGCGGCGCTCTTCCTCCCACCGGTCGGGCTCCATGCCGGTCAGGGCACGGATGAGCGTGCTCTTGCCGTGATCGACGTGGCCGGCGGTGGCCAGGACGTGGGTGCTCAGCGGTCCGCCTCGGGCGTTCCGGTTAACGCGGCGCGCACCGCTGCCAGCAGACGACCGTCGTCGGACTCGGGGATGCAGCGCAGATCCAGCAGGCAGGCGCCGTCGTGCACCCTCGGCAGCACCGCGGGCTCTCCGGCGCGCAGGGCAGCCGCCGCCGATTCGGGGAGGCGGACCGCCCAGCCCGGCAACGGGACGCCCGGGGCGCCGCCGCCACCGACTCGGCCGTCGTGCGCGACGACGGATGCGCCGACCGCCTCGGCCAGACGCTGCGCGCGTGCCCGCAGCCGGTCGGGATCGGCGTGCAGGGCCTGGGTCACCGGCGAGGTGCCTGCCCGGACCGTCGCCTCCAGCGCGGCGAGGGTGAGCTTGTCGGCACGCACGGCACGCGCCAGCGGATGCCGCGCCATCCGGGTGACCACCTCGCTGCGGCCGAGCACGATGCCCGCCTGCGGGCCGCCCAGCAGTTTGTCGCCACTGGCGGTGATCACGTCGGCGCCCGCGGCCAGCGCGGTGGCGGCGTCGGGCTCCTCGGGCAGTAGCGGATCGGGCGCCAGCAGCCCGCTGCCGAGGTCGACGACCAAGGGGACATGCGTCTCGTCGGCCAGCGCCCGCAGCTGGGAGACCGCGACGGCGGAGGTGAACCCCTCCACCCGGAAATTGCTCTGGTGCACCTTGAGCACGCATCCGGTCTGCGGCCCGATCGCGTCCGCGTAGTCCTTCAAATGGGTGCGGTTGGTGGTCCCGACCTCACGCAGGCGGGCACCGGTGGATGCGATCAGGTCGGGCAGCCGGAATCCGGCACCGATCTCGATCAGCTCGCCGCGGCTCACCACGACCTCGCCGCCGGCTGCCAGCGCGGTGGTTGCCAGCACCAGCGCGGCCGCCCCGTTGTTGACCACCAGCGCGTCCTCGGCGGCGGGGCAGACATCCAGCAGCGCCTGACGGAGGGCGACCGCGCGCTTCGAGCGGGTGCCCGTCGCCAGGTCGAGTTCCACGTCGACGTAGCCGCTCGCGGACACCAGTGCCTCGATCGCGCTCGCGGCCAATGGCGCCCGGCCCAGGTTGGTGTGCACGACGACGCCGGTGGCGTTGAGCACCGGGCGCAGCTTGGTGTTGCGGTGCGCGGCCAGCGACGCCAGCACCGCGTCCTGCACCTGGTCGGGCGCCAGGTCGCCGCGGCGGGCCCGGTCCTGGATGTCGCGCACCACGTCCCTGACCGCGTGCTCACCCAGCCGGCTTCGCGCCTCCTGCACCGGCGCAAGCGAAAGCAACTGATCCGTGCGCGGAATCAGGCGGCGCGGGTCGACCTGTGTCACGTGCCTCCTCGCGTCCAGGGCTGGCGGAGGCGGACGGGAATCGAACCCGCCAGACCGAGATACTCGATCTCACCGGTTTTGAAGACCGGGGGGACCACCAGGAACCCAAACGCCTCCATGCACAAACTAGCGTGGTCAGCGCCGATACCGACGAGCCCGCCCGGGTTGCCCCATCGGCCCGGTGGCCGCCGGCGCGGGCGGGGTCGAAGTGCCCGCCCGCCGCGGGTGGGGCCGAAGTGCCCGCCTCCGAGCGACAAAACCGTCCTACCGCGTTGACTGTGCGGCGGTGGCGTTGAGCGTGCGGGTCGCGCGGCCGCACCCGGCGTTCGCCGCCGTGGGTGCACAGTCAACGCCAGGGACGCACCCGCGAGTGACGAGTGTGACGACGTTGGCAGTTGTCGCTAGGAGGCGGGCAGACGGTGAGCCCGCCCGCTACTCGTAGGCTCGTGGCATGACCCAGACGCAGACCCGGCTGACCGGTTATGCGCACGGCGGTGGCTGTGCCTGCAAGATCCCGCCCGGCGAGCTGGAAGATGCGGTCCGTGGCCTGGCCGGGCAGACCAACGGGAATGTGCTGGTCGGCCTCGACGACGGTGACGACGCGGCCGCGGTCTTGGTCGGCGACATCGCGGTGCTGTCCACGGCGGATTTCTTCACGCCGGTCGTCGACGATGCCTACGACTGGGGTCGGATCGCCGCGGCCAACGCGCTCTCCGACGTCTACGCGATGGGCGGGCGCCCGGTGGTCGCGATCAACCTGGTCGGGTGGCCGCGCGATGTGCTGCCACTGGAGCTGATGACCGAGGTGCTGCGCGGCGGGCTGGCGGTGGCCTCGGAGGCCGGTTGCCCGGTGATCGGCGGTCACTCCATCGACGATCCGGAGCCCAAGTACGGCATGGCGGTGACCGGTGTGGCCGACCCGAATCGGTTGCTGCGCAACGACGCCGCCGAACCCGGGCTGCCGCTGACCCTCACCAAACCGCTCGGGCTCGGGCTGCTCAACAATCGGCACAAGCAGACCGGCGAGGTGTTCGCGGAAGCGATCGCGACGATGGCCCGGCTCAATCGCGACGCCGCCGAGGCCGCGCTGGCAAACGGTGTGCACGCGGCCACGGATGTGACCGGCTTCGGGTTGCTCGGTCATCTCTACAAGATGTGCCGGGCCTCGAAGGTGGGCGCGGTCATCGACCGCTGCGCGGTCCCGGTACTCGATGCCGGCCGGGCGGCGCTGCGCGACGGGTTCGTCTCCGGCGGGTCCCGGCGCAACCTCGACTGGGTGCGCCCGCATCTGCGTCCCGGCCCCGGCGTGACCGAGGATGATCTCCTGCTGCTCGCCGATGCGCAGACTTCGGGTGGCCTGCTCGTGGTGGGCGAACTGCCCGGTCACCCGGTGATCGGTCACACCGTCGCCGGCGAGGGCATCGAGGTCCGCTAGGCCGCTTTACCGGGCGGAAGTGATCGAGTCGTCGGTGATGCCTGCCGCGCGGCGAGCCGCCAGCCGGCGCCGCTGCGGCTCCATCGTGTAGCGAGGGTCACGGGCCGATTCCTTGCCCGCCTCGAAGAAGCCGAACCTCAACATCGCCGACGCCGTCAGCAGCGTCAGGCCGGACAGCGCGGCGACATCGCGGCGGTGCCCGCCGAATAACGCGCCCAAACCGCCTGCGGCGGCCAGTATTTCGCTCGTCTGTAGCAGCCAGCCAGGCCTGCCATGGTGCAGCGGTTCTCTGGTCACCGGGTCCATCCGGGACTCTGTGAACCTGGCCGAGATCAGATCACCGACCGCACCGATGACCGCCAGCTTGCGCGCGGGCCCGGCCTCGGAGACCGGGGTGGTGATCATCGCCAATCCCGAGGCGGCCAGGCTCGCGGAGCTGACGAACACGAAGGGCAGGTCTCGGTACGCGGCATTCCACGTCGGGGTGGCCGTGTCGGTGAGCAGCACCGCGGTGTAGACGGCCAGCGGTGGCGACAGTACCGCGGCACCCAGGCCGGCCGGTGCCTCCACGGCGCGCAGCACGGACCGCAACGGGCCCAACGGAATTCGTTCGCCCGTCATTCGATCGATCTCGGCAACCGCGGCTATCCCGATGCCGGCGCTGAACGAGCTGAGGATCCACGAACCGATGCTCATCGGCGAGGTCAGCTTGACGGTCCGCAGCATGTTGACGAAACGCTCGGGCCGGCCCAAGTCCTTCACCAGCGCGACCGCGCCCAGTGACACCGCGATCAGAGCGGACAGTCTTGTGTTGCGGCGCAACTTCTTTCGGCCGGTGAGCTGAGCGCCGGCCGCGAGCAGGCCGGACCCGCCCGCGACGCCGCCCAAGAAAAGGTAAGCGGCCACTTCATGTCCCCAGGGCGCGGGCTTGACCACCGGACGGCCGTAATACGAGGTGAACTCGGCCTCGGGGACCATCGGCATTTCGCGTGAGCCGTCGGAACCACTGCCGCCGCCCCGACGGGCGCCGCGCCCGACTTTCCTGCGGCGCTTGCCCCCCTCGGGTTCTGGCGGGCGGAAGCTGTCGAATTCCGAGGTGCTCACCGGCTACTCCAGAACGCCAGCACGGCCGCTCCGGCCATGCCGACCGCAGCCATTGTCGCCCGCTTGAACATCGTGGGCAGGTCGGCGGTGCACACCCGCGGATCCGGCGGCAGACCGTAGACCTCGGGCTCGTCGAGCAATAAGAAGACCGAACCGGTACCGCCGACGCCGTCGTGCTCGTTGGCGCCGTAAAGCCTTGCCTCGGTGCGTCCTTCGGCGTGCAGCTGAGCCACCCGCTGGCGCGCTCGGTCCACCAGGTCGTCGTGATCGCCGAACTTGATCGACGTCGTCGGACAGGTCTGGGCGCAGGCGGGTATCTGGTCCTCGATCAGGCGGTCGTAACACAGCGTGCACTTCTGGGCGACGCCGGTGACGAACTCCTCCTTGGGGCGGCCCGGCCGGTCCACCGGCGTCGCATACGTGCCGTCGCTACGGCGCTCGACCACGCCGAAAGGGCAACCCGCGACGCATGTTCCGCAGCCGTTGCACACGTCGTGCTGGACCACCACGGTGCCGTACTCGGTGCGGAATAACGCCCCGGTGGGGCAGACGTCGAGACAGCCCGCATGCGTGCAGTGCTTGCAGACATCGGAGGACATCAGCCAGCGAAACTCCGGGGTATCAGGCGGTTTCGTGTCGGCGGGGACATCCGCAGCACCCGGGACCGCGGGCATGCCCAGGCTCACCAGCGCGCGGCCGGATTCGCGTGCCTCCTCGATACGGTCGCGACCCTGCTCGATGAACGCCACGTGTCGCCAGGTGCTCGCGCCCAGCGAGCCGGTGTTGTCGTAGGACGATCCCAGCAGCTCGAGGTCGCCGTCGCGCGGGTTGCGATTCCACTCCTTACACGCCACTTCGCACGCCTTGCAACCGATGCAGATCGAGGTGTCGGTGAAAAAGCCCTTGCGGGGCTTGACATCTTCCCACCCTGCATCGGCGGCTGGGTCACTCGGTCCGATCCGCTGAGCCATCGGTTCCCTTCCCGTCTCGCTCGCGATCGATGCTCTCCCAGACAGCTTCGCTCACTCGAATATTGTCCGTCTCCACGGTGGCGCCTGCGCGCGACTGGTATTCCTCGATCAACCGCAAAAGCTTCGCGCCTTGCGGCCGCCGGCCGGGCTGGATGTCGCAGGACCCGGCCTTGGACTCCTGGATCTGGACGTTCGGATCCAGCGTCACGCCTAGCAGATCGTTGGCCCCGTCCCCGCTCACCACCGCGTCGCTCCCGACACCCCAGTGATAGGGCAGCCCGATCTGGTGCACCGTGTGGTCGCCGATTCGCAGCGGGCTCATCCGCTCGGTGACCAGCACCCGTGCCTCGATCGCCGCACGCGGCGAGATGATCGTGGCCCACCCGTAGGGCTGGAGCCCGCGTTCGGCGGCCAGCTCGGGTGAGACCTCGCAGAACATCTCCGGTTGCAACTCCGAGAGATAGGGCAGCCACCGGCTCATGCCGCCGGCGGTGTGATGCTCGGTGAGCCGGTAGGTGGTGAACACGTACGGGTATACGTCGGCGCCTGGGTCGCCGGCGCTGGGAGCGCTCAGATTGTCCTTGCGCGGGAAGGTGATTCGCGAAGGGTTCTGCTGTTGCGGGTAAAGCGCGTTGGCAACCGGCGACTCCTGCGGCTCGTAGTGTGTGGGTAGCGGCCCGTCCACCACACCCTTGGGCGCGAACAGCCAGCCCTTGCCGTCGGCCTGCATGATGAACGGGTCGTCGCCCGCGATGGCATCCGGGCCGCCGACATCTGGGTCCGGCCGGCTACCCGGTGCCCGGTCGGCCACGAAGTCGGGCACGTCGTGACCGACCCAGCGCTGCTGCTCAGGGTCCCACCAGATGTAGCGCTTGCGCTCGCTCCACGGCTTGCCGTCGGGGTCGGCCGAGGCGCGGTTGTACAGAATCCGCCGGTCCAGCGGCCATGCCCAGCCCCACTCCGACTGGCTGGGTCCGGTGCCGCCGTGTGGCACCCGCCGGGCGGCCTGGTTGACGCCGTCCGCGTACACGCCGGAGTAGATCCAGCATCCGCAGGACGTCGACCCGTCGGCACCCAGTTCGGTGTACCCGGGCACCGGCTGGCCGGCTTTCGGCCCGGTCAAATAACAGCCACTGATCTCGGCCAGCACGGCTGTCGAATCGGGCTCGCCATGCTCATCGGTGGGATAGTCCCAGGTCAGATCCAACAGAGGCCGGTCGCGTTCGTCGGTGGATCCGGCCAGCCGCTGCCGGATTCGTTTGCCCAGCTCGAAAAAGAATTGCAACTCGCTCTGGCAGTCGCCGGGCGGGTCGACGGCCTTGTGCCGCCACTGCACAAGGCGTTGGGTCTGGGTGAAGGAACCAGCCTTTTCGACGTGCGTCGCCGCCGGGAAGAAGAACACCTCGGTCTCGATGTCCTCGGTTTTCAGCTCGCCGGAAGCGATCTCGGGGCCGTCCTTCCAGAAGGTGGCCGACTCGATCATGTTGAGGTCGCGCACCACCAGCCACTTCAGGTGCGCCATACCCATGCGTTGCATCCGGCCGTGCGCCGATCCGACGGCGGGGTTCTGTCCCAGCAGGAAGTACCCGTCGACCTCGTCTTCAAGCATCGACATGACCGTCTGATACGTCCCGTGCGGCCCGGACAGTCGCGGCAGGTAGTCGTAGGCCCAGTCGTTGTCCTCGCGGGCCGCATCGCCCCACCATGCCTTGAGCAGGCTGACGATGTAGGTGTCGGCGTTGGCCCAGAATCCTTTTTGGTTCTTCGGCCCGACCGCTTCGATGTAGTCAGCAAAGGTGTCGTGCACACCGGCCTTTGGCATCGACAGGTAGCCGGGCAGCAAGTTGAACAACGTCGGTATGTCGGTAGACCCTTGGATGGTGGCGTGCCCGCGCAGCGCCATGATGCCACTGCCCGGGCGCCCCACGTTGCCCAGCAGTAGCTGCAGAATCGTTGCGGTGCGGATGAATTGGGCGCCCAGCGTGTGCTGCGTCCAGCCGACGGCGTAAGCGAAGCAGGTGGTGCGCTCCCGGCCCGAGTTAGCGACGAGCGTGCGTGCGAGGTAGTCGAAGTCCTCGATGCCGATGCCGCAGACGTCGCGCACCATCTCCGGCGTGTACCGCGCGTAGTGCCGCTTGACGATCTGGAACACCGTGCGCGGATGCTGCAACGACTCGTCGCGCTGCACGCGGGCGTGCGGTAACGGCGGACCGCCGCTGCCGTGCGCGTCACCGGCCGCCCGGGCCGAGGCACTGGACCCGTGCTCGATGTCGGCCTCTTCCTCTTCCTGGCCCGCGTACGCCCAGCTGGACAGGTCGTACTGTCCGGTCTCGGGATCGTAGCCGGAGAACAGGCCGCCCAAATCCTCTGCGTCGCGGTAGTTTTCGTTGATCAAGGTGGCAGCGTTGGTGTAGGCCACCACGTACTCCTTGAACCACTTGTCGTTGCCGATGACGTAGTTGATCAGCGCCCCGAGTAGCACCACGTCCGAGCCCGCCCGAATCGGGATGTGTTTGTCCGACACGGCCGAGGTGCGGGTGAAGCGCGGATCAATGTGAATCAGCTTCGCGCCGCGCGCCTTTGCCTCCTCGACCCACTGGAAGCCGACGGGATGGCACTCGGCCATGTTGGAGCCCTGGATGATGATGCAGTCGGCGTTGGCCATGTCTTGCAGTGATTGGGTGGCGCCACCGCGCCCGAAGGAAGTCCCCAGACCGGGAACCGTGGAGCTGTGTCAAATACGAGCTTGGTTCTCGATCTGGATCGCGCCGGCGGCGGTGAAGAGCTTCTTGATGACGTAGTTCTCTTCGTTGTCCAGCGTGGCTCCGCCGAGCGCAGCGATCTTCATGGTGCGCCGCAGGGGATGGCCCTTCTTGTCGATGTCCTGCCAGGCATGCCGGCGGGCCTCGACGAAGCGGTCGGCCACCATGTCGATGGCGGTGTCGAGATCGATCGACTGCCATTCGGTAGCGCGCGGGGCGCGGTAGAGCATCTTGGTCTGCCGCCTCGGCGAGTTGACCAGCTGCTCACTGGCCGACCCCTTGGGGCACAGGCGGCCACGCGAGATCGGCGAGTCCGGATCGCCCTCGATCTGGACGACCTTCTCGTCCTTGACGAACACCTTCTGGCCGCAGCCGACCGCGCAGTACGGGCACACGCTTTGCACGACGCGGTCGGCGGTCGTGGTGCGTGGGGCCAGCGCACGGGTGTGCCTGGAGGTCACCGCCGGCCCACGGCCGAATGTGTCGGCCGAGCGCAGCTGACGGATGACGGGCCATTCGAGAAGGATCTTCGGCGAGGGCAGCTTCGAAGCCATGTCTTGAAGCCTAGTGGTGCGCGCGATCGACTACCCGCCGGGAACCGGCGCGGTATTCCACCGCGCCTCCTACGATGTTTGCTGTGATCAGCGACAGCACCCGGGCTACCGACGCCGATCGCAACAACGCCTGCCAAGCACTCGACGCGGCACTCGGCGACGGCCAGCTGTCGACAGAAGAACACCGCCAGCGGATCAGCGCCGCAACCAAGGCCACCACCCTGAGCGAATTGCAATCGCTGCTTTCAGACCTGCAAATCCATCACACCCCGGTCGCACCGGCGCACCCGACGCCGAAAGTCGGTAGCCGGGCCATCTGGATCGCGGGCGCGCCGGCCGCGGTGCTCTTACTGCTGGGTGCCGGTTTCGCCGTGATGCAGTGGAACACGCCATCGGGCACGCCTGCGCCGGACCTGACCACGACGTCGCCCAGCATCGGCTCCCCGGGCAACACCGCGAGTGCGGCACCGCAGCCGCAGCAATTGCTGAGCTTCGCCGGAATGACGGCCCTGCTGGCGCAGATGCGCACCCAGTTCGGCGACACCCTCGGCTATCAGCTGAACGTCTACCAAGACCAAGCGGTGGTGATGCGTCCGGACACCGCCAATGCACGCAAGGTGGTGACGTGGGTATACCGCGACGGCAGTTGGATGAACCTTGGTCCCACTCCGTCCGCCTTGCCGGACTCCGCAGTCGGTGACCTTGCCAAGTTCGACGTGCAGGCCGTCCTCGGCGTCGTGCAGCAGGCACCGCAGACGCTGCACATCTACGACGCCAGCCGAATCTATTTGACGGTCGAATCTCATCGCGAAGGACCACTGAGCCTGCGCATCCACGCCTCCGACGGGCCGCTCAGCGGGTCGATCGCGGTCGGCACCGACGGCAGCGTCACACAGGTCTCGCCCCCGGCGCGTTGACCCGGGGTGCCCGCCTAGGTGATCGACGCCGCGTAGATCTCCGCGATGTTCGATCCAAGCTTCTCGTCGAATTCCGCGTCGCTCTGCTGGGCGGTCAGTCCCTCGGTCAACGCCCGCGAGAAGCTGGCGATCAGTCCGTGATTGCGGGCCAGGATCTCGCAGCTCTCGGTGAGGCTGTAGCCACCGGACAGCGCGACCACCCGAAGCACCCGGGGGTGCTCGATCAGCGCAGCGTAGAGGTTGTCTTCGTCGGGCAACGTCAGTTTGAGCATCACCTGCCGGTCGCCCGGCAGCTCATTGAGTTTTGCGTGCAGCGCGGCCACTAGCAGGCCGTCCGCCTTGGGCTTGTCCGGGCTTTTGATGCTGACCTCGGGCTCGACGATCGGCATCAATCCGCGCTCGGCGATCGTGGCGGCGTACTCGAATTGCTGGTCGACAATGGCGTTGATGCCCGCCTCGTTGGGCTCTTGGATGAACGAGCGCATCTTGGTGCCGAATATGCCCTTGTCCACGGCCCGATCCAGCAGTGAATCGAGTTTGGTC
Organism: Mycobacterium sp. NGS40; assembly: GCF_059812735.1. Lineage (NCBI taxonomy): Bacteria > Bacillati > Actinomycetota > Actinomycetes > Mycobacteriales > Mycobacteriaceae > Mycobacterium > Mycobacterium sp. NGS40. The sequence continues at coordinate 41,857 of NZ_JCALDG010000003.1, read as the reverse complement.
ATCGGCTTCATCAGCTGGACACCGTTCTCGGCATCGCCGAGGCCCTGGTCGACCTTCACGAACGGCACGATGTGCTTCTGCTTCCACAGATAGGCCGCGGTGTCTTCGCCGTTGATGGCCCGGTCCATGGTCTGTTCGAACAGGATCGTGGCCAGTACCTTGTCGCCGGAAAAGCTCGGGCTGGCCATCAGGCGCTCACGCATCTCGTGGATGAGGTTGAACATCTGCTCGTCGTTGTCGTAGGTGTCTTGCTCAATCCCATACAGTTTCAAGGCTTTTGGCGTACTGCCGCCGCTTTGGTCCAGCGCGGCGATAAAGCCACGCCCCGACGCCATCGCGTTGCGTTGCTCTTCGTTCACTGCGATCCCTCCGTCGTTGCTTGATCCGGGCCGGGCCCGGGTGCGCCGAACCCGCGACCCCGGGTCCCAGCATTGCGCACGGACGCCACCCGGGGCTAGTGCAGGTGCCGCGCCCGGTTTGCCATCGCCATGGTGAGTGAGTACTCTCTCACCATGCCCGATTCGGGACGCGATCGACTGCTGGCGGAGGCGCTGAAGCTCTTCGCCGCCAAGGGCTATGCGGCGACGTCTGTCGCCGACATCCAGCGGGCGTCGGGCCTGGCCCCCGGATCGGGAGCGTTGTACAAGCACTTCGCCTCCAAGCGTGAACTGCTGGAGGCGGCGGTGACCCAACGGATCGACAGCATCGTCGCCGCCCGAGAGCAGTTCGATGCCGGGCAGCCGGGCAGCGTCGAGCAAGCGGTGCGTACCGCCGGGCAACTGATCTGGAGCAATCTGAACCAAAGCGAGGATTTGCTCAAGGTCATGCTGCGCGAACCCGAGGAGCTCGGCGATCTCGACGAGAAGACCTGGCAGGTCATCACCGACAACGCCTATCAACGGTTCGCCGACGAGCTGGCCGCGTCCAATCGCTCCGGCCGTACCAGCATCCCGGATCCCGAGGCCGCGGCGGCCGTGGCGATCGCTTCGCTGTCTCACGCGGCGACGCTGCAGGCGCTGTCCGGACGCTTGCCTGGCAACGTCGACGAGGATCGCTATTTCGAAGCCTGGGTGACCCAGACCGTCAGCGTCCTCGCACAACACACCAACCCCAGAAAACCTTGAAAATCCAAGCGTATCAACCTCTTCCAGGAGTGGAACTATGACTTTCTCACTGCAACTGAGCGACGACGTCATCGACGTGCGCGATTGGGTGCACCAGTTCGCGGCCGAAACCATCCGACCCGCCGCGGCCGAATGGGATGAACGGGAGGAAACCCCGTGGCCGGTGATCCAGGAGGCCGCGAAGGTGGGCCTCTACTCTCCCGACTTCTTCGCGCAGCAGGCCGCCGAACCGACCGGCCTGGGCTTCCTCACCGCGTTCGAGGAGATGTTCTGGGGCGACGCCGGCATCGCGCTTTCCATCATGGGGACCGGCCTGGCCGCAGCGGCGTTGGCGGGCAACGGAACTCCCGAGCAGCTCGGCCAGTACTTGCCCGAGATGTTCGGTACGCCCGGCGACCCCAAGCTCGGTGCGTTCTGCTCGTCGGAACCCGATGCGGGTTCTGACGTCGGCGCCATCCGCACCCGGGCCCGGTTCGACGAGGTGACGAACGAGTGGGTGCTCAACGGCACCAAGACGTGGGCAACCAACGGCGGTATCGCCAACGTGCACATCGTGGTGGCGTCGGTCCATCCGGAGCTGGGCACCCGCGGCCAGGTGTCGTTCGTCATCCCGCCGGAGACCAAGGGGCTATCGCAGGGCCAGAAATTCAAAAAGCACGGCATCCGCGCGTCGCACACCGCCGAGGTGGTTCTCGACAATGTCCGGTTGCCCGAGGACTGCATTCTCGGCGGCCGCGAGAAATTCGAGGCCCGGATCGCGCGGGTCAAATCCGGCGCGTCGGCGGGTGGCCAGGCGGCAATGAAGACTTTCGAGCGCACCCGGCCGACCGTCGGCGCGATGGCCGTCGGCGTGGCCCGGGCCGCCTACGAGTACGCACTCGAATACGCCTGCCAGCGTGAGCAATTCGGCCGCAAGATCGGCGAGTTCCAGGCGGTGGCATTCAAGCTCGCCGACATGAAGAGCCGGGTCGACGCCGCCCGCCTGCTGGTGTGGCGTGCCGGCTGGATGGCCCGCAACAACCAGAACTTCGACTCCGCCGAAGGCTCGATGGCCAAGCTGGTCGCGAGCGAGGCCGCGGTCTACGTCACCGACGAGGCCATCCAGATTCTCGGCGGCAACGGCTACACCCGTGACTACCCGGTGGAGCGGATGCACCGGGACGCCAAGATCTTCACCATCTTCGAGGGGACGAGCGAAATCCAGCGCCTGGTGATTTCGCGGGCGCTGACCGGGCTGCCGATCCGTTAGGTTTGACAGCATGAAACGTGCGGTCGTCGCGACAATCGGATCCATCGTCCTCGGCTCCCGCGTAAGCATGCCCCTGGCGGCCGCGGACAACCCCGTCTGCACGGCATCGCTGTGCTCGTTTTTGTCTCCGTCGCGCAACATCAGCTGCGAGGTCAACTACAAGCGCGAACCCGGTCTGCCCGACGAGGTGTATTGCCAGACCCTTTCGCCGGAGCAGTCGGCGCACCTGTCCACCGGTGGGGTCGTCACCAGCTGTAAGGGCGCTTCGTGTGTCGGCAATCCGGCCGAGACCACGCCGACCCTTGCCTACGATCAGACCGCGAGTGTCGGCCCCTTCAGTTGCACGTCGAAACTGGACGGGGTGACCTGCACGGTCTCCGGTGGCAAAGGGTTCACGATCTCCAATGCGGGAATCACGTCCATCGGTTGACACTGTTCGCTTTTCGTCCCTTCTTCGCCCCGAATTGTCCTGATTCGAACGACTTCCGTTACCGGCTCCGTAATCCTTTCCGACAGTGATGAGGGCACCGCGGCCGCCTTGCCCTGGTTGCCAACCGTGTCCTGGCTGGCCGCGGCGGTGCTCATGCTGCCGGTGCTGCTGCGAATGCGAAGGCCGGTTGGGTCGGCGGCGCGGGCTCACACCATGATGACCACATGACCACCGAGCTCCGGGTTCTCGACAGCGAGGACGACCTCATCGCTGCGCTTAACGTCTTTCGCGTCGCGATGGTCGGTTTTCCACCGATATCCGATCTGCCCCCCGGCCAGATCACCAAGATGATCGACCCCGGACGGATGGTCGGGGCGTTCGTCGGTGGACAACTGGTCGGCACCGCCTATGCCGTGACCAACAGGTTGACCCTGCCCGGCGGAGTTGCCGTGAGCCACGCCGCGGTAACGGATATCGGGGTGCTGCCGTCGTTCACCCGGCGGGGCATCGCCACCGACCTGATGCGCCACCAGCTAGCCGACTTCACCACGCGAGGGGAGGTGGTCGCATCGTTGCGCGCGTCGGAGGCCACGATCTACGGGCGGTATGGCTACGGCGTGGCCAGCGCTATGCAGAGCACGCAGGTCCAGACCGCGCGGGCGGCGTTTCGTCCCGGAGTCGCGACGGGTGGCCCGGTGCGACTTGTCGGCGCCGCCGAGGCCTGGGAGATACTGCCTCGCATCTATGACGCCCATCGCCCATCCCGGGCGGGGACCATCGACCGGCCCGGCGTGTGGTGGGAGGGCGTGCGGCTGCGGACCGAATTGTCTTCTGGAGCTTGGTATGTCGCCGTGCACGGCGAGCCGGGCGACGAGTCGGGTTTCGTCCGCTACCGTCCCGTCGACACCGACAGGTGGTTTGTCAGCGAGCAGCGCACCATTATGGTCGAGGATTTCTTCGCGCCCACCGTCGAGGCCTACCTGGGGCTGCTGCGCTTCCTGCTCGGGCTGGATCTGATTGACCGAGTGACGTTTTGGATGCTGCCGCTCGATGATCCGCTGCCGTCGCTATTGGTCGACCGCCGGGCAGTCAAGGTGACCGCGGTGCATGACGAAACATGGCTGCGTGTCGTCGACGCGGAACGTGCGTTGGCGGCGCGCTCCTACGCCGGCGCCGGCGCCGTCACCGTCGCCGTCAATGACCCACTGTTGCCGAAGAATTCGGCCAGCTACACGATTACCGACGATAGCGTCGAGGCCACCACCCGGCCCGCCGATCTGCACGTCGGGATCGAGGGGCTGGGTGCGGTGCTGCTGGGCGGCACGACCTGGCGCAGTCTTGCCGTGGCGGGGCTGGCGCGGGCCGAGGATCCGGCGATGCTGGCCGTGGCCGACCGGCTGTTCGCCGTTCCCGAAGCACCCCATGCGGGAACGTTTTTCTGATCAGTCTTTGAATACCCGGACCGGGTAGAGGTTGTGGCTGCCCTGGAAGCCTTTCAACTCGGCCTCGCACGGTGCGCAGAGCTCGATATCCGGTGCGCCGTCGATCGCGTCGCGCACCGATTCGCTGACCAGGATCTCGCCGCCATCGGCCTGCCCGGCGACCCGGGCCGCCATCGCGACGTTGCGGCCGAAAAGGTCGCCGCCGCGCCGGACCGACGGTCCGAGGTGCATGCCGATCCGGACGCGAATGCCTTCGGTGTCTTCGAGCAGCGCGCGCTGCACACCGATGCCGCACAGCACGGCCTGACGGGGATCGGCGAAGGCCATCATGAATCCGTCGCCCTGATTCTTCACCACGTGTCCGCCGTGGTCGTCGACGAGTCTCTGGACAAGCCTGTTGTGTTGTTGCAGCACCCGCACCCACTCGCGGTCACCCAAAGCCTCGTTGTGGGCGGTCGAATCCTCGATGTCGGAGAAGGCGATCACGACATCACCATCGGCGGTGAGCCTGGCCAGGTCGGGCCGTTCCACCTGCGCCCAGCCGGCCAGGTCTTCGACCGAGTTACGGACCGTCGCGCCGACGCCTTTGGTGAGTAGCGAATCTGCCGTCTTGAATGCGGTTCTGATGGCAAAAGGGGCGACTCCGCGTCGGCGGCGGCGCCGGCCACTGCTGCGCCGGCTGCGTTCGAGTGCGGCGCGCGCGCCGCTGAGCTGGCGTCGCGACACGATCAGCAGCACGCCGAGCGTGATCAGGCCGCCGAGTTCGGCCACAGCGACCACAGTCAGCACCCCCGTCATTGGGCCGAGTATGCCGCAGCGCTTCGTCAGCGGTTTTCGGCAGACCTCTGGATCACCAGACGTACACCGGCCGCCACCGGGTCGGGCTGGCGGATTTGGATGAAGTGGTCGCTGTCGGTCGCGACCAGGTGCGGTGTCTGCGGCCGCAGCGCGATCAGATCCGACGCGCCGTCTCGCCAGGCCCGCTCCAGCGTGGCACTCTGCTCACCCGAGACGCTGCCGGGAACCGCGAACGGCTCGGTCCTCGTCAATACGACGGTGGGCACCGGCGGGAAAGGTCGCGCCTCGGCGACCTGCGCGATGCTCTTGTCGATGTCGATCACCTCGAACGAATCCGCATTCGAGAACTGCGGCAACGGGTGATCCAGCTGTTGGCGGTAGATCGGCCAGTCCGATCCCATCAGGCCCGGGATCTCGACGGCGAAGGCGTCGACGAACGCGCATGCCCGCACCTGTTCGGGATAGGTCTGCGCGTACAGGCGGATGAACAGCCCACCGAGCGAGTGCCCGACCAGAACGTAGGGGCCCGGCAGATGTGCGGCGGCCAGCAAGGCATGCAGATCTTGGACAACGTCCTGGGCGGTGCGTGGCATCGCAACCGGTGAACTGCGGTCGCTGATGCTGGGTGGGTCGGGATAGCGCAAGGTGCCGGGCCGGTCGTAGGCGCAAACGCGGTGGTCGTCGGCCAGCGCAGGTAGCACACCCGGACCGACAGCTGGGGCAACCACCTCGGATTGATTCCACGGATCCGACGAGTTGTGATAACCGGATTCCAAAATGATTGTCGGACTGCCCCTTCCGTGGCATTCCAGATACAGATGCCGGCCGTTGCCGATCTCGATCGGACCGGCAAAGTCGCCGCCACCGCCCGACCCTGGCGCAGCTTGGTGATGGGCGCCGCAACCGACCAGCACGACCAGCACTGCGATGGCCGACAGGAGTCTACGGGCGCTATCTACGATCTGCATCGCGTCATTGTGCAGCTAGGCCGGCCGTGCATAGCGGAATTCCGGGCAAGGTCATGCACGGCGTTTCGTACCGCCTATGCCGGCGATGCCGGCCCGGATGCGGTGGGAGATGATGCATAGGTGACGGTCGAGAAGAGCGACGTGTTGCGGATCGGCGACAGCTTCGAGCCCACCTTCGAACAAGAGCTGGCGGCTCGCTACGAAATTCCCTTACTCCCAAGCGGTCCGCGGCGCGCCGAGTTCCTAGCGCAGCATGCGGCCCAGATTCGCGTGGTGGTGACCTCCGGCCGCTACAGCGTCGACGCCGAAACCATCGCAGCGCTGCCCAATCTGGAAGCGATAGTCAACAACGGCGCCGGAGTGGATTTGATCGACCTGGCCGCGGCCGGACAACGGGGCATCGGTGTGAGCAATACTCCGGATGTGCTGTCGGACACCGTCGCCGACACCGCGCTGGGCCTGATCCTGATGACACTGCGCCGATTCGGTGCGGCCGACCGCTACGTGCGGGCGGGCCGCTGGGCAAACGAGGGTCAATTCCCCTACGCCAGAGATGTCAGTGGCCTTCAGGTCGGCATCTTGGGATTGGGCCGCATCGGATCGGCAATCGCTACCCGGTTGCTCGGATTCGACTGTGCCATCGTCTATCACAACCGGCACCGAATCGACGGATCGCCGTATCGTTACGCCCAGTCGCCGCAAGAGTTGGCCGAATCGGTCGACGTGCTGGTCGTGGCCACGACCGGCGACGAGCAGGCTCGTCATCTCGTCGACCGCTCCGTCCTCACGGCGTTGGGTCCCGACGGCTATCTGATCAACATTGCTCGGGGAAGTGTCGTGGACCAGGACGCGCTAGTGGAGTTGCTCGCCGCCGGCGCACTGGGCGGAGCGGGCCTGGACGTGTTCGCCGACGAGCCCAATGTTCCTGCGGCGCTTTACGATCTGGACAGCGTGGTGCTGTTCCCGCACATCGGTAGTGCGACAGCCCGCACCCGACGGGCCATGGCACTGCTGACGATCCGCAACCTCGAGAGCTACCTGAACACCGGCGAGCTGGTGACACCGGTGTTGCGCCGCCGCGGATAATCCACTAGCGCCGCCGCACCAGCCGCTTCTCCACGGTGGCCAGGGCATTGTCGGTCAATTTGCCCAGCGCGGCCAGCAGGACGATGGCCAACAACATCACATCGGTGCGTCCGGTGTTTTGGCTGTCCAGCAGCAGGAACCCCAGGCCCTTCGAGGACGCGATCAGTTCGGCGGCGACCACGAACAGCCACGCGTTTGCCAGGCCCAATCGCAGCCCGTTCACCAATTCCGGTGCAGCGGCGGGCAACATCACCGTAGCCAGCAGTGACGCGCCCCGTCGACCGTAGGCCCGTCCCACCTCCACCAACTGCGGGTCGACATGTGAGAGCGCAGATGCCGTCGTCGTGTACACGGGAAAAAACGCGCCGATGGCGACCATCAGGATCTTGGGCGTCTCGTCAATGCCAAACCACAACAGCAGCAAAGGAACCCACGCCAGCGAAGGCACGGTGCGAAACGCCGCGACAGTCGGCGCCAGCAATCGGCGCACGATTACCGACAGCCCGACCAGGGAACCCAGCGTGAGCCCCGCGACGGCGCCCGCAATATAGCCGACCAGCACCCGAGAACCGCTGGCCTGCAGGTGATTCCAGAGTTCGCCACGCCGTATGAGTCCGACCAGTGCCGACACCACGTCACCGGGAGGAGGAAGCTGGCTAGCCGAGAAGAACCCCGTGGTCGCGGTGGCGAGCTGCCAGCTCACCAGCAGCAGCACCGGGACAATCAGTCCCACTAACGCCAGCGGCAACTTCGCCAGCCGGCCCGACCGCGACGTCAGTGCGCTTGCTGAGCGAATTTCGGTTCGATCAGCGTGCTCAACGCGTTGCGGCCCGCGTCGTCGGACTTTATATCGGAGTCGGCTACCGCCAGCGGCTCCACCCGCGTCAGTACCGTGCGCACCGGGTCCCCCGGCACCGAGTCGATATCCACCAGCGTCCGGTTCAGCTCCTCCTGCGCCACGCTGAGCGCTATGTTCGCCTGCGAGGCCAGCAATGCCGCCAGTTGATCGGGGTGCGCTTTCGCCCACTTGCGGGCCTCCTCATAGCTGTTGACGACCGCCTGGAGCGCTTCGGGGTGATCGGCGATGAAATCCTCGCGGGCGTCCAAGACGCCGAAGGTGTTGAAACTCGGGTTGCGGTAGATGAATCGCGAACCCTGCTGCTGGATGGTCTGTGCGATGAACGGATCCAACCCGGACCACGCATCGACGTTGCCGCGTTCCAACGCGGTCTTGCCGTCGGCATGCTGCAGGTTGACGATCTCGATATCGCTCGGTGAAAGTCCCGCTGTGGCAAGCGATTGCAATAGGAAGAAGTACGGGTCGGTGCCCTTGGTAACAGCTACCTTCTTGCCCTTGAGATCGGCTACCGAATTTATCGGCGAGTCCTTGGTGACGACCAGGCCCGTCCACTCACCGCCCGCATAGAGGTCGACGACCTTGATCGGCGATCCGTTGGCCCGCGCGACCAATGCGGCGGACCCAGCGGTCGATCCGATGTCCAGTGCTTTAGACCGCAGCCCCTCGTTGGCCTTGTTGCTGCCGGCCGAAAGCACCCATGTGACGTTGTAACCGCGGTTTTCCAGTAGGTGCTGGTCACGCACCACCAGACTCAACGGGTTGTAGTAGGCGTAATCCAGATGGATGTCTCTCGACGCCGTAGGGCCCGCATTCGAACCGCAGCCCGATACCGCGACGATGCCGGCGATCACCGAAATCGAAGTCAGGTAACGACCTTTCACCATGCTTTTGCCTCACTGTTTCGTCGGGGTACACCGAGCTCGTCCAACAATTGCTCCCGCAACGCGGCGATTCGCGGATCCCCGCGGTCGCGTGGTTTGGGTATCGCGACGTCATGCGTCGCGGCAATACGGGCGCCGCCGCCCGAGTCATCCGTGCGCAGGATCAGCACTCGGTCGGCGAGGATCGCGGCCTCGTCCACGTCATGGGTCACCAACACCGTTGTCGTACCTGCCTCCTGCTGCACGGCATCGAGCAGGTCTTGCATCCGCAGTCGTGTCAGAGCATCAAGGGCGGCCAGCGGCTCGTCCAGCAACAGAACGCGCGGGCGTCGCGCCAGAGCCCGCGCGAGGCCGGCGCGCTGCGCCATACCACCGGAGACTTGCCGCGGATAGTGCTTGCCGAACTCGCGCAACCCGACGACCTCAAGCCAGTGTTCAACTGCACCAATACCTTTCGCGCGTACCGTGCCGGGCGCCAGCCCATAGGCCACGTTTGCGGCCAAGGATCGCCAGGGCAGCAGCCGCGGCTCCTGAAACACCACCGCGCAGCGTGGGTCGATTCCGCGCACCGCTTCGCCGTCGATCTCGATCCGCCCCCCGCTCGGACTGTCGAGACCGGCGATGAGCCGCAACAGTGTGGACTTGCCGCTGCCCGACGAGCCGAGTAGCGCGACCACCTCGCCCGGCTCGATTTCGATGTCGACGTCGTGCAGCACGGTGTGTGCTCCGAACGTGCGGTCGACACCGCGAAGGGACACCCGGGCCGGCGCCGGATTGGTCGACATCACCCGCGCAGCCTAGGAATCGTTGTGACAGACCACCAGGTTTGCTTCGGGCATGATTCAAACCCCGCCCCGCCGGGCAGTCTTGGGGTTGACAACCGTCGTTGTATCGCCAGTCGGAATAACCACGCGGGCGTCGCCGTCTGTGGACAGGGTGCAGCGCTGATTTTCGCGTCGCGCTTCCAAAAGCAGAACGCTGTGGCCGATATCACCGCGATACACAGTTCGTCCATCAACCGCGTGCAGAGACTGGGAGAAATTCGTGTGCAGGTCAAATGTGGCAGTGCCGCGCCGGGTGCAACCCGCGACGGTGGAACCGCATGGACATGACGGACGCGGTGAATCCAGGGGATCCGGACAGTTGTTCGCCTCGGTGCTGGTCGTCCTGCTGGCAACAGGGTGGGCGGCCAACCATTTCGCCGGGTTGATCCCGGCGCTCAGCGATCACCAGCATTTCCATCGGACCACGCTGGACGCGATCTTCGGGATCTACGCGGTGGGACTGCTGCCCGGCCTGCTCATCGGCGGCCGGCTATCGGACGTACTGGGACGCCAGCCCGTGGCGTGGGCGGGGTCGATCACCACACTGGCCGGCACGGTCGCGATGCTGCTGTCACTGCATACTCCGGTCTTGCTCGGGGGCCGCCTGGTGGTCGGGGCCGGAGTCGGGCTCGTGGTCAGCTCGTGCACCGCCTGGGCCTCGGACATGAAGGGGCCGGCGGGCGCCGCGATTGCCGGCGCCGTCCTGACGGCCGGTTTCGCTTTGGGCCCGTTCGCATCTGGCGTGATGGCCTCGGTGGGGCAATCCGGGCTGTGGGAGTCGTTCGGCATCGCCGCCGCGCTGGTCGTGCTCGCCACGGTCGTCGCGGTGGTGTCAGCTCAGCGCACGGACGTGGCCGCACCGCTATCCGTGTCCGTCCACAAGCAGACCACGTCGGCACGCCCCGACATCACGCGGGCGTTGTGCTGGGCGCTGCCTCTGTCGCCATGGGTGTACTCCTCGGCGACTCTTGCCTTCGTCACGGTCCCCACCCACGTGCACACCGGGCTCGCCGCCCCGCTGGCCGCGGGAACCGCAGCGCTGATCACCAACGGCGTCAGCGGCACCACTCAATTGATCGCCCGCGCGCGGCAGTGGGGTCCGCAAACCGGCACCGTTGGCGCGGTGCTGGCCGCACTCGGCTACGCGGTGACCGCAGCGGCGCCGTCGACAATGCCGCTGACCGTGGCGTTGTCGCTACTGGTGGTGCTGGGCTGCGCATCCGGGCTGCTGCTCCGTGAGGGCCTGATCGACTTGGAAGCCGCCGCGCCGCAACACTTGCGCGGTGCCCTCACCGGCACGTTCTACACGGTCAGCTACATCGGCTTCGGCCTGCCGATGCTGCTGAGCACCATCGGGTCCGCGAAAGCCGCCGCGACGATCCTCACGGTGATGGCGGTGCTGGCGCTGGCGACCGCCGCAGCGCGGGCGGTGCGGCTGCGCCGAAACGGCCATCGGCAGAACGAATCTCAGCCAGTGTGATCGCTACAGTGCCAGCGCTTGGCGCAGCACGGCGATCTTCTCCGCCTCTTCGCGCTTCGATATCGCCGCGTCCTGGATCAACATCGAGCCATGGAAAGTTCCTGGGAACAAATGCAATTCAACGCTCACATCGGCCGCCAGCATGGCCACCGCGTAGGCGACGCCTTCGTCGCGAAGTGGGTCGAAGTGCATAACCGCGACATACGCCGGCGGCAAACCGGCCAGATCGGTGGCACGAGCCGGCGCGGCATAGATCGGCACGTCGTCGGTTCCGGCGCGACCCGCGCCTAAATAACAGTCCCAGCTGACGATCGCTCGGGGGCGGCTCCACAGCGGTGTATCGATGAAGTCGGTCATGCTCGACGTGGCGAGTCGGTCGTCGAGTTCGGGCACCGACAGGAACTGAAACGCGATGTGCGGCCCGCCGCGGTCGCGAGCCAGCAACGCCAGCGCGGCACAGAGTCCGCCTCCGGCGCTCATCCCGTGGATGGCGATGCGTTGCGCATCGATGCCCAATTCGTCCGCGTTCTCGGCCATCCAGACCAGCCCGGCGTACACGTCCTCCAGGCCGCCGGGGAACGGCGTTTCGGGTGCGAGCCGGTAGTCGACAGACACCACGACGACGCCGAGTTCGCGGGCAAGGAAGACGTTCGAGCCGTGTTCGGTGTCGAGGTCACCGGCGATGAACCCGCCCCCGTGGACGCTGTACACCGCGGCGGGGGCGCTGCGCTGATCCGGCGAGTAGATGCGGATCCGAACCGCGGGATCGCCGTCGCGACCCGGGATTTCCCGCTCCTCGACCCGCAGTCCCGTGGCGTCCGGCACCGGAAGCGCTGCGATGAGGTCCGACATCGCCGCCCGAATGGCCAACGGGTCGCCACCCGGCAGGTCGGGCAGATATGGCAGCGCCGCAGCAATTTCCGGATCGAACGCATACGTCGTCATGGGCACTCCTGAATCGATCAGCGGCGATGTCGTTCGTTAGTTTGCCCCCGGCGATCGGTGTCTGGCTAGATCGATGGCCCGCTCGTGTGCGAACTGTGTATATCGGCGCGCTTTATCTCGCCGCCCGGATGGAATGAAGTCGAGGACCGATCGGTTCGTACATACCAGTGAAGTTTCTGCTGATAACGCTGATCACCCATGTGCCGGACCCTGTCTCAGGTGAGAAGAAGAGCCCGGCTGTTCGTTTGCGCGATGTGCTCGAGAAGGCGGTGCTCGCCGAGGAGCTGGGCTTCGACGGCTTTGCGGTCGGCGAGCGCCACGAAGACCCGTTCATCTCTTCATCGCCGCCGGTGGTGCTCAGCAACATCGCGGCGCGTACCTCGAAAATCGGCCTGTTCACCGGGGTTACGACGTTGAGCCTGCTCGACCCGGTGCGCGCATTCGAGGACTACTCCACGCTGGACAACCTGTCCGGCGGGCGCCTGGAGCTGATCATCGGCAAGGGCAACGGGACGGCACAGGCCCAGTTGTTTCACGTGACGGCCGAGAACCAGTGGGACCGCAACCGCGAAGGCTATGAGCTGTTTCGCCTGCTATGGGAGAGCGAGAACGTGACGTGGTCGGGCAGATTCCGGCCGCCGCTCGTCAACGCCAAGACACTTCCCCGGCCGCTGCAGAACCGGATACGGATCTGGCACGGCAGCGCCACCAGCAAGGACTCCGTCGACCTCGCGGCTCGTCACGGTGATCCGATTTTCTCCGCCAATGTCGTCAACCCCATCGAGCCATACGCGGAGCTGGTGCGCCATTACCGGCAGCGGTGGGAGTTCTACGGACACCGCCCCGAAGATGCCTTGGTCGGCGCGGGAACCGCTGGGTTCTATGTCACCCGAACGTCGCAGGAAGCAGTGGCGGCCTACCGGCCGATGTTCGAGGCCCGCCTGACATTCGCGCGCCGCGCGGGAGTCCCGGTGGTGTTCGACTCGATCGAGGATTTCGTCGAACGCAGCTCCGCATTGGTGGGCAGCCCCCAGCAGGTGATCGACAAGGTCGGCAGATACCACGAGCAGCTCGGCCACGAAGTGATGCACCTGTCCGCCGATATTGACGGCGTGACACCAGACCAACAGCGTCGTAGCCTCGAGCTGTTTCAGTCCGACGTCGCTCCGGTTCTCCGGGAGCGGATTTCCAGCCGGCCGCTGGCAGCCCAGACGGCTACCAATGTAGTTGTCGGGTAACTACTTCCACGCGAAGACCGGCTGCTCCAGCCCGTCAACCCGGTCGTCCCGGCCTTCCAGGCCCAGCCAGCGCAGCTGCAACAACACCGCACCGGTAGGCGCGTGTATCAGGTCGTTGCCCAGTGGGATCTGCACGACCGGTCGCGGACTTTCCGGAATGGTGATGAACCGCGGCGAGTCGTCGCGTTGCAGTTGGTGCAGCCCCACGCGGTAGACCGCCACCACCTCGTCGGGCGCCGGATGAAGGTCGAGCCGGCCACCGCCCCAAATCACCACCGGCGTGATGACATATCCGGAACGAGTCGGGTAGTCGTCGAGTAGTCCCAGCACGGTCGAGCCTGCCAGTTCGATCCCGACTTCCTCATGCAGCTCACGCAGCGCCGCGTCGACCACCGTCTCCCCCGGATCGAGGCGGCCACCGGGAAGCGCCCACTGCGCCGCATGCGAGCTGAGGCGAGAAGTTCTGCGGCACAGCAGGAATGACGCACCGCCGGACACGTCGACCATGCGCCCGTCCAGATCGGCGGACGGCATCGGGCGGCCGGCATTCCAGTCCTCCACGGACACCGGGTCCACCCGGTCCTCGCCGACCTCCGAATCGACGAGCACCACGGCAACGGCGGCGTGCCGCTTGCTCGGGTCTGTCACGATGCGACGATCGTGGGCGGCGACGTTGCGGCGAACCTGTTCGCGCAGCGCCTCGTCATAGGGAATGGTCACGACTGCAGCCTAAGCCGAGAGGTTTCTCACATCCGGCGGCCGGTACTGCACGGTATAGTCTGCTATATCCAGCGTTCGGCGGCGTCCGTCGACCAATCACCTGATCCGCGAGGCGGCCTTGACCACGCAGTTCTCGACCACCCGAGCAACCGCGACGGTGGTCGTGGTTTCCGCCGCGTCGTTTTTGGCCAGCCTGGACCTGTTCATCGTCAACATCGCGTTCCCCGAGATTCGTGGCGCTTTCGGTACGTCCGATCTCGGTGCGATGTCCTGGATCCTGAACGCCTACACCCTCGTCTTCGCGGCGTTCCTGAATCCGGCCGGCCGCCTGGGAGACCGCTACGGCCATCGCCGAATCTTCCTGTGCGGGTTGGCTGTATTCACTGTGGGGTCGGCCGCCTGCGGGCTGGCCGGATCCTTTGCGCTGCTGGTGGCATTCCGCGTGGTGCAAGCGTTCGGCGCCGCGATGCTGATGCCGAGTTCGCTTGCGCTGCTGATGGCCGCTGTGCCCGCGGGGCGGCGGGCTGTTGCGGTCAGCACCTGGTCGGCGGTGGCCGCCATGGCCGCGGCTCTGGGCCCGCCGATCGGCGGGCTGCTGGTCGAATTATCTTGGCGTTGGATCTTTTTCGTCAACCTGCCGGTGGCGGTGCTGGCCTTGGTGGCCGGTCTGCGGGTTCTCACGGAGACCGCTACGACAGGTGGTGGGATGCCTGACCTGTTCGGCGCGCTGAGTCTTGTGTTCAGCGTCGGGGCTTTGGTGTGGGCCCTGATCGAGCTGCCCGTGCCCGGTTCTGACACCGGCAAGATCGTGATCGCGGTCGCCGGCGCCGGATGCGCGTTGGCACTGGCGATCTGGCGTTCGCTGCGTCATCCCTCCCCGGCATTGGACCTGGCTGCCGTACGCGTGGTCCCCATGTGGTCGAGTTGCCTGGCGCTGTTGCTGTTCGCCGCGGCGTTCGGTGCGATGCTGCTGGGCAGCGTCATGCTGCTCACCACGGTGTGGGGCAAGGCACCCGCCGCCGCCGGTTGGTGTTTGTCACCCGGTCCCGCGGTCGTGGTGGTTGTGTCGCTGACGTTCGCCGGCCGGCTGATCGGCAGGTTCGGGATCGGCGCGGTCGCCGCGGCAGGTGCCACACTGTATGCGGTCGGAATCGCCGTCTGGCTTTGCCGGGTGGGTCCCGAGCCGCACTACCTCGCTGATTTCCTTCCGGGACAATTGTTTACCGGGGCAGGTGTCGGCCTGGTCATGCCCAGCCTTTCCGCCGTCAGCGGTCTGGCCCTGCCGTCACACCGATGGGGCGCCGGATCGGCACTGACGAATACCGCTCGGCAGTTGGGCACGGTGTTCGGCACCGCAATCCTGACGATGATCTACCAGCCCGGCATCGATCTGGCCGCGGTCCGGCGCGGTTGGGTGTTCATCGCCGCCGCCGCCGGCGCCTCGGCGTTGATCGCCGTCGCGCTGGCAGTCTGGTGGAAGACCGAAGGCAGCGGCTTGACTGCTGCCGTCGACGTCGGACACCATGACCGCGAGGCGCAGAAGGCGGGGAGTTGCAATGGCTGACATCACCATGTTGATCCTCGACGACCACGACTGGTTCCGCCAACAATTCGCCAAGCTGGACGAGTTGCAGGCCCAGACGCCGCCCAACCCCCGCGCACTCGCGCGAGTCTGGCGTCCACTGGCCGACAAGCTCGACGTACATGCCTACATCGAAGAGAAGATCTTCTACCCGCAACTGCTCCAACGCGGAGCCGACGACCCCGAAGGCGAGACGCTGGATGCCATCGGTGATCACAACGACATTCGCGGCGGCGTGCGCGACGCCAACGCAGCCTCGGTGGGCACCGAATCGTGGTGGGCGGCGGTGGGCCGCACCCGAGTTGCCAACGACGACCATATGGCCGAGGAGGAACGCGAAGGCCTGGCAGACTTTCGCCGCAACGCCCCGATCGGACTGCGCGTAGCGCTCGGTCAGCAGTACAGCGAATTCATGACCCGGCACCCCACCACCGAGGGAATCGAAATCGTCGACCACGACCCCGAGGCCTATGTCGAGGGCGTCGAAAACGCCCCGCCGTCGAAGCCGCAAGACTTCTCATTGCACATCGGCAGTCTCAAAGGGCAATAGGCGCAGCCGTGTTCAGTTGTGCCGGGCCGCCAGCTCGGCGACGAATCGATCGACGAAGTCTTCCACCGGCTCCGCGCCGGCCGGGCGAATGACGAATTTCGTCAACCCCGCGTCCAGATAGCCGTCGAGTTGGCGATGCAGCTGATCCCAGTCCGCGGCGATCAGGTCGGCGGGATCGACGTCGGGCCGACGCCGGCGGGCCGCCGCGACCAACTCTGGTGACAATTCGCCGTCGGCGACGCCCAATGAGATGCCGAAGTGATCTGGCTCAATCTGGCGGCCGACCTGATCGGCGGCGCGCTCGATCGCTTCGCGCCCCGCCCGCGCCTCGGCGGGGGTGAGGAAGCTGCCCAACCAGCCATCCGCCAGGGCGCCGATGCGGCGATATGCCGCCGGCGCCGAACCACCCAGCCAAATATCCAGTGGTGGAAAAGGTTTCGGCGTGATCGTCGCACCGCTGACGGTAAAGTACTGGCCGTGATAGCCGGCCGGATCCTCGGACAGCGCCCAGCGCAGCACCCGCAGCGACTCGTCGAACACCGCCGCGCGCTCTCCGTCCGGGACCGCGAACAGCTCACGCTCGGCCGGGATCGCCGACCGTAAACCGAAGACCGGAAGAACCCGCTTGGGTGCGATAGCCGCCAACGACGCCAGTTGTTTTGCCACCAGTACCGGATGGCGTCCCGGCAGCACCGCGACCGAAGTGCCCACCTTCAACTGCGTGGTGCGGGCGAGCGCATAGGCCATCCCGACCATCGGATCCACCGTTGGTGCATAGACAAGTTCGGAGAACCACAGCGAGTCGACGCCGGCGCTCTCCAAATGATCGACGATGCCGGCGAGTTGGTCCGGTGTGCTGTCCGCACCAAGTCCGACCCCGAAGCGAATCTTCACCCGCGTCTCCCTTCGCGCTTACTATCCAGCAGCATGACCGACAGCGACGTTACGGCGATCACTCAATTGGTGAACCTCTACGGCCTGGCCGTCGATTCCCGGCGCTGGGAACTGTTCGACCGGATCTTCGCCGACGATGTGGATGCCGACTACGGTCCGGCATCGCGCTGGACGGATCGTGAGCGGTTCAAGTCCGAGTTCGCCACATTCCATGACCCTTTCGATTCCACCCAGCACACCATGTCCACCCATGTGGTCCAGGTCGATCAAGACCGCGCGCACAGCTTCTGCAACGGCGGCTGGCGGCTGGTACGCAAGGCCGTCGACGGCAACCCCCTTTGGGAGGGCAGCGGTTGGTACGACGATGCGTGGGTACGCACTCCCCTCGGCTGGCGGATCACTCACCGGGTCTGCCGCATCACCTGGTGGACCGGAAATCCGTTCGTCGACGAAACGGTTCCTGGCGTGCGGTTCGACCTGGCCACCGCGGTGTTGCGCCGCGAAGCCGACGCCGGGCGCGTCGGGATCCTCGGTGCGGTCCTGAAGTAGCGCCGCTGTCAGGCGGTGGCGAACTTCTCGGCCAGTTGGACAGCCTCCTGCTGGATCCGGCCGAACTGGGCGGCCATCGCCTCGGACAGCGCCGTCGCGCCGGACAGCGGACGCACCATCACCATGAAGTCGTCGATCAGGCCGTCCTCGTCGAAATGCAGAAAGTCGCAGCCGGTGATCTTGACGCCGGGCGCCCCGGATAGGCCGGTCTCGAAGATCAGCGCATGGTCGCGGCCGTCGGCGCCGGTGATCTCGCGGACGTAGTGGAAGCCCTCGAAGATCCGCAGTACGCCGCGCAGAATCGCCGCGGTGATCGGCTTGCCGACATAGGGCTTGAACGCCACCGGGCTGGTGAACACCACGTTGTCGGACAGCAAGGCCTGGATGGCTGCCTCGTCGCGGTCCTCGACCGCCTTCCGGAAGGGATGCATCAGATCATGGTGCCGGATTCACCAGGTAGTGCACGAACACGGGTCGCAGCCATTCGATGAGCCTGGTGTCGTCCATGTCGGCCAGGGACGGGATGCACAGTATGTAGCGGGCCGTCGCGAGGCCGAGAAGTTGCGATCCCACCAGGGCGGCGCGCTCGTGGGCGCGATCGGGGACGACCGCCGATAGTGCCGGGGTCACCTGATCGACGAACATCGCGAGCAGCGCGTCCGCGGCGGTGCGGTTGGTCGCCGCCGCGCGCAGCAGCGGCAGCAGCGGCCCTTCCGGTCCCCACACGCCGATGAACAGCGGCAACAACAGATCGGCGATGCGCTCGGGGGCAATGCCAGTGAGGTCGGGAAACTTGACGTCGAATCGGGAGGCCGCGGCGAAAAGCTCTGCCTTGCTTCCGAAGTAGTGCATGACGAGCGCCGGGTCGACGCCGGCCTCCGACGCCACCGATCGGATGGTGGTCCGTTCGAAACCGTGGTTCCCGAATTGCGAACGAGCGGTCGTCAGGATCGTCGACCGGGTGGCCGCTGCGTCGCGGGCTCTGGGCGCCATGGGGAAAGTGTATTCAACAATTGTTGACATCATCAGCGCTCCGGCCTACCGTTTGATTTCAACAACTGTTGAACGGGGGTACGGCCATGGCCGTCACAGCAATCCAGATCGGACTCGATCCCGACGTCATCGACTACTCCTCACCCGACTTCGCGCAATTCCCGGGCCTGTCGCGGAAAAAGCTGCGCACCGCGAACAACGACAACGTGGCCGCGCTGCGCGACGCGGGCTACGAGGTCGACAACTGCCTCATCGACTTCGGCGATGCGGGTGCCGACAAAGCCCGCACCTGGCTGGAGGCCAAGCGATACGACGCGGTGCTCATCGGTGCCGGCGTGCGGCTGATCCCCAACAACACGCTGCTGTTCGAGTCGATCGTCAACGCCGCACACATCACCCAGCCCGACTGCCGCTTCGTCTTCAATCGCGCAGCCGTAGCGACGCCCGACGACATCCGCCGCTGGTACCCGCACCCGGAAGCGGTGGCGCGATGACTGTCCACCACGTCGATGTGCTCGTCGTCGGCGCCGGACCGACTGGACTGACCGCCGCCGGTGATCTCGCTCGCTCAGGCCGCTCGGTCACCGTGCTGGAGAGGTGGCCCACGGTCAACCCGTCCAGCCGGGCCTTCGCCACCATGGCCCGCACGCTAGAGGTCCTCGACGCCCGGGGGCTCGCCGCAGACCTCTTAGCGCGTTCGCATCAGGCACCGGGCGTCACGATTTTCGGCGGTGCCCGCATCGACCTCACCCACCTCGACTCGCCGTATCAATTCGCGATGATCACGCCGCAGACCAATGTCGATCGGGCACTGGCCGACTACGCCGCCGCGCAGGGCGCCGGCGTCCGACGTGGTGTCGAAGTCATCGGCCTCGACCAGGACGACGACGGCGTGACGGTGACCGTGCGACCGCACGGCGACGAAGCGGGGCCGCACACCCGTTGGCGGGCAAAGTATGTGATCGGTGCCGACGGTGCGCACAGCACGGTGCGCGCATTGGTGGGTGCGGACTTCCCCGGCCGCACGATCCTGTCGTCGATCGTCCTGGCCGATGTGTTGCTCGCGCACGGACCCGCCGGGCGCGGCCTGACGCTGGGCAGTACTCGCAACGAGTTCGCGTTTCTGGCCCCCTACGATGATCGCGATGCCAGCGGTGCGTGGTACCGCGCGATGGTCTGGGATCGCACGAATCAGCAACCCGACAACGTGCCCGTCGACTCCGACGAGATCGGCGGCATCCTGGCCCGGGCGATAGATCCCGATCCCGGCTTGCTCAACGTGGGCTGGAAGTCCCGATTCCATTGCGACGAACGCCAAGTCGCGCAGTATCGGCACGGGCGAGTGTTCCTGGCCGGCGACGCCGCACACGTCCACTCCCCGATGGGCGGTCAGGGCATGAACACCGGCATCCAGGACGCGGCCAACCTCGCATGGAAGATCGACGCGGCGCTCACCGGCGCGGACGACGCCGTGCTGGACACCTACCACGACGAGCGTCATCCGATCGGCAAACGAGTGCTGCTGCAGTCCGGCTTGATGGCCCGCGGCATCAAACTCCACCAGCCAGTCGCTCGCGCCGTTCGAAATCTACTGGCGCCCAACATTCTTCGCGTTCCCCGCGTGCGTGACGCGATCGCCGGGGGCTTCGCCGGAACAACGCTGCGGTATCCCCACCACAAGGGCGAAAGTTCGTTGGTAGGCACCCGTGCCACGCAGATTCCGTTGCGGCACGGCAGGCTCACCGAGCTGCAGCGCCTGCCCGGGTTCGTCTTCATCCGCGAGCGGGGCGCGGACCCGATCGACGCGGCGGGACTCGCGCAGGCCGAGCGGGCCGACGAGGGACCGGCAGTATTGGTGCGTCCCGACGGCTACATCGCCTGGGCGGGTGCCTCAACCGACCGGACCGCGGGCGCGGAGGCGCTCGCGCGTTGGACGGGTCGTGAACTCGACTGTCTAGCAAAGTAGTTGGCCGTCAGCCGATTCTGTCGACCCCCACCAGTTGTGCCAGCTGCTCGGCCGAATAGCGTCCGGGACCCTGGCCACTGAGGACCGTTGCCCGGGCAGCGCGGGCTAAGGCGGTGTTCAGGGGGGCTTCGATGCCGTGTTGATGAGCGAGCCGGACGATCTCGCCGTTGAGGAAGTCGGTCTCCACGTTACCGGTCTGGCGGCTCAGCGATTGCCAGGTGGAATTGCTCGGTCCGGTGTTCGATCCGGGCACCAGCCGTATCGTCGGCCCGTCGGCCCGGGTGGCCGTCGAGACCTCGAACGAGACGAATTCGATTCCCGCGTACCGCAATACGTTTTCGCCCTCGCGTCGCAGCGCGGCCACTATCTCGCCGGCCGTGTCGCCGGTGAGGGCGCCCACGGCGTTGCCGAGGTTGCTCAGCAGCTTGTTGTACTTCCATGGGGCGACGTCGTCGGGCGTGCGGACCAGCACGCCGGCCGCTGTCCAGGATTCCGCGAGGGCGGAAAGCAGGTCGGCGTCCTCCCGCGTGCACAGCGCCGCGGGCCACCGCGAAATGTGGAACTGCCCGACCACCGGCCACGCTCGCACGATGACCTCACCCGGTTCCAGGTGCACGGCGGGCAACCACACGCACACCCCGAATACCCGGCGAAAGTAGCGCAGCGCTTTCTCTTCTGCGGCAACGCCGTTGAGTGCGGTCATCGCCGGCAGTCGCTCACCCGCGGTGCCACCGCCCGGGCCATGGACGGGTCGGTCGACCCATTCCTGTAGTGCCGCATCGAGTTGCTGGGTCTTGGTGGCGAACACCAGGACGTCACGATCGGTCAACCGAATGTCGTCGGGTCCTCGCGCCGTGCTGACCGCGGTACGGAAGGCGCCGTCGGGCGTCTTGAGCGTGATGCCTTCAGCGGCTAAGACCTCGGCATGCCGGCCGCGCGCGACCAACACCGTTGGGATACCGGCGCGGGCCAGCACCCCACCCACGGTGCCGCCGATCGCGCCGGCGCCGACGATCACGTATCGGTGGTCAACTTCCGCAGACAATTGGCCCACCTTCCGTCCGCTCCCATGTTTTCCTGCGCGAGGTTACGTCGGCTTGCTGGGAGCTCGGGTGAGCATACGAGAGCGGGCCTCCGCCGGAGGTTGCTGGCACCCCGCGACCAACAACCTCTGAAGAAGGCCCGCTCCCTCTTTCCCTCAGTGGTCTGCGGCATCCTTCGGTCGGCGCCGGCCGAGGATGGCCTCGGTCCAGGCGCGGTTCTCGGTGTAGATCGATGCGTCGGCCTGCCGGCGTTTGCCCTTGCCGGCCTGTTGTCCCTGGCCGCCATGCGCACCCATCGGCGGCACGCCCATGCCGCCCGCGCCCATCGCGCCTGCGCCCCCCGGCATAACGCGGCCCAGTGCCGCTGGCGTAAGTGCTGCCGGCGCCGGCCGGAGGCCCCCTCCTCCTTCGGCCGGCGCCTGCAGTGGCATCAAGGGGACCGATCGCAGCGGCGGTATCCCGGCGCCACCGGCCGACGCGGGTTTCATGCCGGCCGCTTTCGACGGGTCCGGCACCGCGGTTGGAGCACTGCCCGGGGTCGCGTCGGTCGGCGTCGCGGCCGTCTCGGCAGCGGGCATGGCACCCAACTCCGATCGGTTCTCTGCCGTTGGCAGCTCCCCGTAGGGAGAGTCGGAATAGGGCGTTTCGGTGCCGGGACCGACGTCGTAGGCCCCGGGGTCGATCGGTGGCACGACGGCACCGGCGGCGGGAGCCATCGGCGGACTGATCGGCGGCAGCGGCAAAGCGGCCCGCTGCTCGTATTCGCCCAGCACCTGTTCGGACTTCTCCTGCAGCGCGGCGTACTCCTCTTCCAGCACGGGCTTGAGGTCGGACCACTGCATCTTCCAGGGATAGGTGGTCTGCCACTGGTACCAGAGGTAGTCGAGGTCCTCGACCTGTTGCACCGTGGGATGCTCCGGAAGCGCCCAACTTTGCGTCGATACGACGCCGCGGGCCTGGGTCGCCATCAGGCCGCACAGATCCGCCATTTGGTACAGCCACGCCCGTTGCTGGTCGAAGTTCGCCTCTACCGCGTAGCGCGCGTCGCCCTCCCAGGACTCGAAGGGCCGGAACCGATACGCGGCCTCCAACAACGCCCGCTGATACGCGGTCCACGCATCGGCGAAGCTGGTGAACCCCGCGCCCTGATCGGGTTCGCTGATCTCCTGCGCTGCCTCTTTGACGTCGCGGTACGGCGCCTCTTCGCCTGCTGCAGCGATTTGCGTGTCGGTGAGCGGCGGCGGGGCGATGCTTTTCATCTGGGTTCCGGTCGTCACCGCCGACACGGACTCATCGCCGCCGTCGACGGCCACCGCGGCGCCGGTGTCGACCTCTTCATAGGCCTTGGCGGCATTGCGCAGGGACTCGGCCAGAGCTTCCCACTCTCGTTGGCCGGCTTCCAGGTAGATCCGCATGTTGTCGGCGGACAGCGCGAGTTGAGCCGCCGCTGTGATCACCATCGGTAGGACGCACGGGGCCTGGGGGTTTTCGGTAGGCAAGCCCGGGATCGGGGCCTCCAGCTCGTCGGCTCGGGCCATCAGCTCCTCGTACTCCACGCTCAGCGTCTGCGGCTGTGTCATGGCAGATCGTTCCCCTCGGAGTTTCGTTGGTGTAGTCAAGTGACTACGGTGATAGTGTAGACATATGACTACACGCGGCGCAAGCCCCGATGCAGCTCCCATTCCGACCGGCCGCGCGGAGGTGACGGCCGCGATCCTGGACAGTGCGGCGGAGATGTTCGCCGAGCGCGGGCCCGGGGCGGCGTCGATTCGCGACATCGCAGCCAGGGCCCATGTCAACCACGGCTTGGTGTTTCGCCATTTCGGGACGAAAGAGAAGCTCGTCGCTGCCGTGCTCGATCACCTGGCCGCGAAACTGGCTACCCTGACCGACGGCGATGCGTCCGCGGAGGAGAGGGAGGCGGCCACCTCCATCCACCTTCGGGTCATCGCGCGTGCCCTGCTCGACGGGTTTCCAGCGGGCAAACTGCAGTCCAGCTTCCCCGCTGCGGCCCGGCTGCTGGAAGGCATTCGGCCCGAGCACGAGAGCGAAGAGAGCGCCCGGCTCGGCGCCTCGCACGCGATCGCTCTGCTGCTGGGTTGGCAGTTGTTCGAGCCGTTCGTGCGCGCGGCAACGGGACTGCAGGATCTGTCTCGCGAGGAGTTGCGCGAATCGATGTTCGCCGAGATGGCCAGGCTGGCCGAACCGCACTGAGGCCGCAGTGAGGCCGCAGCACCGTCGTCTCGAGATTCGGCACCGGCGGATGCTCGGTAGGCTGAGTGGGCGTCGAAAGCCCCGAGGAGGCGCCGATGTTCCGCACCGTTTGGGTGAGTTGACATGAGCCAGACGACGCCGGCCGCGACCGATCGACTCGCGCAGCTGCCGCTTCCACCCGGCCCGCGGGTGCCCGGCGTGGTGCAGACCGCACTGTTCTCCCATCGGGATCGCATCACGCCTTGGCTGCGCAAGCACTACGGCGACGTCATCGCGGTCTCCGTCCTGGGCCGGCCGTCTGTGCTGGTGTGCAGTCCTGAGCTCAATCGGTCCGTGCTGAGCGGCGAGCCGACGACCTTCCACGCGGGCGAAGGACGAATTCAGGGGATTCGGAACGTGATGGGTGAGGGCTCGGTGGTCACCACCGACGAAGCTGCTCACCAACGACTACGCAAACTGCTGGTGCCACCGTTCAACGGCGCCGCGCTGCGCGGCTACCGGGACATGATGAAGGAGCTGGCCGCCAGGGAAATCGGCCGGTGGCCGGTCGGCACCCCGTTCGCCGCGCAGCCGCGGATGAACGCCGTGACGCTGGAGATGATGCTGCGCGTGGTCTTGGGCCTGCGGGAGGGACCCCAGCTCGACGCGCTTCGTGTCCCGTTCTCGCGACTCGTCTCCGCATCCATGGCGGTGTACGCCGGCGAGGTGGTCCCGCAGTTGCAGCGGTTCGGGCCCTGGAAACGATTCCGTCAACTGCGGGAGCGGATCGATGACGCGCTCTACGCGGAGATCCGCGAGCGCCGCAGCGCTGGCACCACCGCCGATCGCGGCGACGTGCTATCCCAATTGATTGCCACGCAAGTAGATGGAGACCGGCTCTCCGATGCCGAGCTGCGCGACCAGATGGTGACCCTGCTGCTGGCGGGCCACGAGACCACCGCCATCACGCTGTCGTGGACCCTGCACGACCTGGCGCATGATCAAGCGCTGCAGGACAAGGCCATCGCGGCCGTCGACACCGGCGACGACAAATACTTCGAGGCGGTCATCAAAGAGTCGATGCGGCTACATCCGGTGTTCTACGCCGTCGCACGACGCCTGACCCACGATATCGAACTCGGCGGTTACCGCGTCCCCGCCGGCTACACCGTGTTCGCGGGTATCGGCCCGGTCCAGTCCGATCCCGGACAGCACGCCGATCCGCACGCGTTCCGTCCCGAACGGTTCTTCGACGGCTCTGCCACCGCTTGGAACTGGTTGCCGTTCGGCGCCGGCGTACGCCGTTGTCTCGGTGGCGGATTCGCGATGATGGAATCCACCGCGATCCTTCGTGAGGTCCTGCTCAACTACCGTCTCTCGCCCGGGCGCAGCCGGCCCGAGACAGCCCGCGCGCGTCATGTCGTCTACATCCCCTCTCACGGCGCCCGCATCATCGCTCACCGGCGCGCGAAATAGGCTGTCCAAGTAGCGAATTGATCATCAATTCGCCGTCGCTGTCCACCTGCGTAGCGGCACTGTCGTCCTGCCGGAAGTCGACGAAAGCCGACTGGTGAGTCGAGGTGTTCAGCAACTCGTTGAACGTGCCGATCACAGGAATCGGCCCCTGCGGACCCGACACGTCCGCGGTGTAGTTGATGAATGCCTCCTGCTGAAAGTTGGTGTCTTGCAGTGTCCTCGTGATGGGTGCGCTCAGGTTCTTGACGTTGATCAAGCCGGCCGCCGGCGTCCCGGATAACTGGTTGATGTCGGCCTGCAGCATGCCGACGAGATCGGTTCCGTCGGCCGGTTTGACCGCCACCTGCAACTGCGCGCTGGAGTCGTTGTCGGACAGGGCCACCCAGTTGGGGCCGCGGTGCGCGACCGTCCAGCCCGGAGCCGGCGTTATCGAGACGCCATTCACGATGGCGATCGAGCCGGCCGAAGCCAGCCGCACCGACTGCCTATTCCCGGTTGCGATCATGACGACCGCCGCGGCCACGACGCCGGCGATGGCGAACATCCACAACCGCCGCGCGAATCCGCGGGCCTGGTAATGAACTCTGGGTGACGACGTGGTCATGCTCTTGCTCCTGACGCTAAATGGGCGGTTGCTTAACTCGCCCTTTGACTTCAGCGTCGTCCGACAGTACGGAGCTTGTCCAAGATCGGGTTGCTATGGCTCGATACAAGCCGATTATCAAGCCTTTACGCGGCAGTGGCGGGAGCAGCCGATACGCCGGTTACCTCGGAGTGCACATGGCCGCAACTACCGCAGCGCACCTCATACTCGAGTTTGTTGTCGCCGAGTTCGAGGAACCGGTACTCAGCGAACGCCGCGCATCGCGGACACCGCGTGCGACCATGCTCAACCGTCGTCATCTCGGCCCCCTTCTCAAATATGGCTTCGTGAAAATACCCGCTCAATACCTGGTCAAACCATCGATTTTCGGCGCTCGTCCGATCCACTGCGCCATTGACCGCATTGAACATATATCGCTAATGTGTTCAAGTGCCCGTCGATGCCGCGCGAGACACCAGGCCGGTGCCGAACGCGTTATTGACCGCCGCCTCCGACACGCTGCGCCAGCTAGGGCCCCGGCGCTTCAGCCTGACGGCGGTGGCCGAAGCCGCCGGCGTATCGCGTGGCACCGTCCACAATCTGTTGGGCACCCGCGACAACGCGATTGCCACCGCGCTGAATCAGTTGGCCGCCGGGTTCATCGACACCATGGCCGTCGAGATCGCCGAGGAAGCCACCCTGGCCGAGCAGGCGGCCGCGGTCGCGGTGCTGATTTGTGCGCACCGTCAACGCTCGCAATCGATACCGCGCGGCCTGGATCGCGGCATCCTGGTCCTGCTGTTGGATCACGGCGGCGACGAGTTGATGCGGCGCGCGATCGAATTGTGGAAGCCCTTGGTCCAAGCCGCTCAGCGCAACGGAGAAGTCGGTCCCACGGTCGACGCGGCGCGCGCCAGCGAATGGATCGTGCGAATGCTGTTCAGTTTCGAGCTGATCCCGCCGATCGCGGTCAACCTCGACAATCCCCGTGCCGTGCGCCGGTACGTCTGCGATCACATCGTCGCCGGGCTGACCGGGGCCGGCCGTGGCTGAACCCGACTATGAAGTGGCGATCATCGGTGCCGGGCCGGGCGGGATCGCGGCAGCAAAGTTGTTGCGTGACAAGGGCATCAATGACTTCGTCATCTTGGAGCGCGGGCCCGACTTCGGCGGCACCTGGCGGGACAACCACTACCCCGGTCTGGCCGTCGACATCCCCGTGCTCTGGTACCAGCTGTCCTTCGCGCCCAACCCCAACTGGACGCGGTTCTTCGCGCCGGGACCGGAGATCTACCAGTATCTGCGCGACACCGCGGCGCGGTTCAAGCTCTACAAGCACCTGCAAGCCAATGCCGAAGTCGTCCAACAAAAATGGGACGCCGCAGGCAGTCGGTGGCACCTTTCGATCAAGGATCGGCCGCCGGTGTCGGCGCGCTTCGTGATCAACTCGGTGGGCGGCTACGTCAACGCCAAGGACGTCACGGCCATCGACGGCATCGACGACTTCGCCGGAACCATCCTGCGGCCCAATGCCTGGGACGACGACTATGACACCGCGGGTAAACACATCGCCGTCATCGGCACCGGTTCCAGCGGAGTCCAGATTGCCGGGGCTTTGTCGGACCGGGCCGCCAGCCTTGTTGTCTATCAGCGCACTCCCGCGTGGGTGCTGCCCAAGGTCGACTTCGACATCGCGCCATGGATGCGCCGGCTGTTGCGGCTGCCCGGAGCGGTCGGTGCCGTCAATGCCCTGGGGCGGGCAAGCATGGACGCTTTCATGCTCGCGCCGCTGATGCATCTGCTGCCGCTGCTGCCCGGCCGGGTACTCACGCGCCTGATGCCGGTCTACGACGCCTGGTGCCGGCTGCTGTACCGATTGCTGCTGCGCGCAGTGGTCGAGGATCCGCAGACGCGCCGCGCGCTGGTTCCCCGCTACGGCCTGCTCGCCAAGCGTCCGGTTATCTCCAGCAGCTTCCTGCCCGTGTTCAACCATGAGGGCACGCAGCTGGTCACCACCCCGATCGAGCGCTTCACCCGTACCGGGATCCGGACCACCGACGGCACGGATCGCCCCGTCGATCTGATCGTGCTGGCTACCGGCTACGAGCTATGGACCGACCCTGAGACCTACCGTCCCGGAACAGTTCTGGGCGACAACGGCTTTGACCTTGCGCAGTTTTACCGCGCCGAGGGGTTGCGCAGCTATTCCGGGACGGCGCACCCGCGGCTGCCCAACCGGTGGGAGATCGTTGGACCGCTCGGCTTCGTCGGATTCGCGTGGCCCGACTTCGTCGAGACGATGGCGGCCCACGCCGTGCGCATGATCGACGAGGTGCGGCGGCGCGGCGCGGCTTCCGTCGCGGTAAGCCAATCCGCGTTCGACCGCTGGAACGATCAGATGCAGCGGCAGGGCAAGGCCGTTCACCTCTACCTGACGGCCTGCAATCCCGGCCTGTCCACCTATTTTGTGAACTCTCAGCGCGACACCGTCTACCACCGCCCGCAGACCATCACCGCGTCGCGGCGGTTCAGCCGGCGATCGCCGTTGACGGACTACGAGTTTCGCACTCAACCCGCCATCCAGCCGCAGCCGGCACCGCCAGCAGAGGAGCTATCGGCATGACCGAAACCGCCACGCCGCTAGCCGGGAAGGTCGCCTTCGTGACCGGAGCGGCCCGCGGCCAGGGCCGCTCACACTGCGTCCGGTTGGCCCGCGCCGGAGCCGACATCGTCGCGATCGACGCGTGCGCGCCGGTCGCCGAGCACAACGGCTATCCCCATGCGACACCCGAAGACCTCGCCGAGACGGTCAATCTGGTCGAGGGTGAGGGCCGCAAGATCCTTGCCGAGGAGGTCGACGTCCGCGACCTGGCCGGCCAGCAGCGCGTCGTGTCGAATGCGATCGAACAATTCGCACGGCTCGACATCGTCGTAGCCAATGCCGGGGTGCTGAATTGGGGCCGGGTGTGGGAGATTTCGGCTCAACAGTGGCAGGAGACGCTCGATACCAACCTCACCGGGCTGTGGAACACGATGAAGTCCGTGGTACCGGCCATGATCGACGCCGGTAATGGTGGATCGATCATCAACATCAGCTCCGCCGCGGGAATCAAGGCAGTGCCGGGCTGCGGGCATTACTGCGCAACCAAGTTCGGTGTTGTCGGCCTCACCAACTCGCTGGCGATCGAACTCGGTGAGTTCGGCATCCGCGTCAACTCGGTGCACCCTTATGGCACCGACACCCCGATGGGCAACGACCTGTCGATGTACCAGGTCTTTCAAGACCACCCGCACTACATCCACAGCTTCTCGCCGGGCGCACTGCCTACCGAGTCGCTGGCTGCCCCCGACCTGATCTCCGACATCGTCGTCTGGCTGGCCAGCGACGCGTCCTCGTTGGTCACCGCCGCACAGATCCCCGCCGACAAGGGCTATCTCAAGATTTGAGTCGCCGGGCAGTTAGCGTGGTCAACATGCTTGGGAAGCTGGCAATGCCGTTGGCCTGCCTAGTGCTGGTTGCCGGCTGCTCCAGCCCGGACGCGGCGGCGCATGATTCCGACAACGGCGGACATGTCACGATTCACAAGGGCGATATCTTCGACATCGTCTTGACCGACGACTACCCGACGTCGCACTGCCAATGGCACGAAGAAGGCTCGCCCGATACCGCGATCCTCAAATATCTCGGGTCCCGGTATCAGTGGGACAACAAAGCGCCCACCGCCCCCGGCGTCCATACCAGCAGATATGAAGCCACCGGCGCGGGCACCGTGCATGTGACGCTCGTGCAGGAGGACAACGCGAGCAATGTCGCAAGGCGCTATGGGCTGGATGTGACTGTGCAGAAAAGGATCATCGATTTAGGAGCGGCCTGAGGTCGTCGAGACGGTCGAACAGGTGCCAGATGTATTTCGATGATCCGTCCTCGCGATGCGGATGCAGATCGGCGAGTTCCGGGTCGCTGCAGTAGTTGTCGAAGGCTTCCCGCGATTCCCACTCCACGAGGATCAGCACCTGACGCGGTTCGATGTCGCCGAGAACCGCCTCCTGAAATTTTCCGAGCGCAACGACCCGACCGCCGTGCTTGGCCACCTCGGCAGGTGACCGTCGTGAGTAGGCGCGGTACTCGTCGGCGTCGGCGATGTCGAAGAGGTTCAAGGCATAGACGCTCATGTCAGAGACGTTACGTGCGCCAGCGATTCGCCGCTATGAGCGGCCGGCCGAGCAGATACGGGTCAACCCCACCAGAAAGCTGCGGCGATGATCCCGTAAAGGACGACCAGGGTGGCGCCTTCGAGCCACGTCGATTCGCCGTCGAACGAGATGAACGCGGTGAGGATGACCGCGAGCAGCAACGCCACCACCAACATCGGGCTGAAGACCAAGGTCAGCCCGGCCATGCCGGTGGCCTGCGAGATGAGCACCAACGCCGGCCCCAGCACCAGCGAAATCTGCAGTGGCGAATTGAGAACGACCGAGAACGCGTAGGCTGATTGCCCTTTGGCGGCAAGCTGGATGCCGACGAAATTCTCCACCGCGTTGCCGGCGATCGCCACCACGACCAGGCCTGCGAACACCTCGGAGATGTTGAGGGCGTGCATGGCCGGTTGCAGCGCGTCGACGAACCACTCCGACACGAAAGCCGCCAAGACCCCGGCGCCGGCGAGCATGCCGATCGCGAGCCAGACGGGCCAGCGCGGGTGCTCGTGGATTCCGGCGGGCTGGGCCTCGTCGTCGTGCCGGCGTAGCGAGGCCGGCAAGGATAGGACGAACAGCCCCAGCAGCAGCACCGAAACGACGATCGACAGCGCGTCTTCGTGGTGGGAGGCCGGGGTGTGGATCCAGTAAGCCACCGACGGGATCGACAAGGCCGTCACCGACAGCAACATCAGCACCGTCACGGTGCGGGCCCGGTTGGACCCGAGTTGCTGGGTGCCATGACGTAGTCCGCCGGCCACGAACGCGAGACCCAACACCAGCAGCAGGTTGGCCAAGATGGATCCGACCAAAGCCGCGCGGACCACGTCGACCAGTCCGTGCCGCAGACTGAACAGGCAGATGAACAGCTCCGGAAGATTGCCGAGCGCCGATTGCAGCACCCCGGTGGCGCCGGCTCCAAAGCGGTCGCCGAGCTGATCCACGCTGTGGCCGACGAGCGCCGCGAGCACACCCACCGCCGCGGCGGCGATGAGGAAGGTCAACACCGAGTTCCAGCCGCCGAAGTGGGCGAACCCGGCGCACAGCACCAACGCCACCGACAGGATCAACAGGATTCGATCGGATCTGACCAGGACGGGCGTGGCGGCATCCGGCATGGATCAACCCTAGTGTCAGTCGACGCGATGCCCCGACCCGGCAATGACCACCGGGGCGGCTTCAGCCGCGACGGGCGAAGGGGCCGGCGATCGCTTCACTACTCCTACCCCAGGCTGACGAGCTGCTCGACGGAGTCCTTCGGCAATTCACCGTCGACGACCGCGGTGACGGTCATATTTTGCAGGTTGATGGCACCGCCATGGTTGTCCAGGAACGCGGTGTCGGCGGCATCGCGGCCCGTGGCAATACGGACCATGGACTGGCGCGGTGCCAGGCAGGTGGCGTCGACGACCTGCCAGACCCCGTCGATCAACGCCTCGGCCACGGCATGAAAATCCATCGGCTGGCAGCCCGGTGCGTACACCGCGACCAGTCGGGCCGGGACATTGACCGCGCGCAGCAGCGCAATCACCAGATGGGCATAGTCGCGGCACACGCCGGCACCCGCGAGCAAGGTGTCGGCGGCCCCGTCGATCGGATCACTAGACCCGGGAACATAATTCAGCCGGGTGCCAACCCACGACGAGACCTTCTCGAGCAGAGTCACCGAGGTGCCGTACTGCTGGAATTCGGTTGCGGCGAAACCGAAGAACTTGTCGGCTTCGGCGTATCTGCTCGGGCGCAGATAGGTGATGGCGTCGATGTCGGTGACGGGTTCGAGGTCCGCGTGACCGACGACCGTCGCCTCGTACGACGCGGTGACTGTTCCCTTGTCGGCGGGCAGGACATGGATTCGGGTTTGATGCGCACCGATGATCTCGCGCGGCTCAACGGTCTTGCCGTTGTGCTTGATGGTCAGCGATTCGCTCACCTCGAGGCCTGGTTGACGACTCACCGTGATCTGGAAGTCCAGCACCGTGGGCTCGGTCACCTCGACTTCCATTTCCGCGCCAACGCTGCGGCGAACGTCGGTCGTGCTGCTGTCGTCTGTCACTCCGCGGCGTCTCCATGCAGGCATACGATCAAGCCTCTCCTCAAAGCGAGCCGAATCCCGCGCGCTGCTTGGCAGGGCTTTCGTTTACGCACTTTCTACCGGACAACGCCTCTGCCCGCTCGTCGGCAGCCAGCGACTCAAGGCGCTAACGCCGGTTGGACGCCACGACGGGCAGCTCCAGACACGAGGACGCGTGCGCGACGGTGTGGCGTGACGGCTTCATCGCGAAGGCGGTCAGTGGCGGTTCACCCGTGCCGAGGTTGCGGGCGTAGTGCGGGTGCGAGCCGCCGGCAATCATCAGCCTGATCCGTGTCCCGGCTCGGAAGCGGTGGGCGATGGCATCCAACGGGATTCGCACGGTTGGGTCTTGGTCGACGCGCCGTAGGAAACCCTCGGAAACATTGCGCGAGCGACCGCGCGAATCGACCTCGCTGAGCCGGACGAAGACATCGGCATGAGGATTGTCGGTGCAATGCTGCAGTTGCACCGATGGCGTTCCGATGACCTCCCAGTCATGTGTCAACGGCGCTGTCGTGAAGGTGATCACATCGTCTCGCAGGCTCAACGCGGTGTCGTCCCGATACCCGACGTTGGAAGCGGACAGCAACGGCCCGCCGATCGTGGGAGTGGGATCGGCGGGGTGGTAGGTGAATCGCGACGCCGACTCGTCGGTGGCCGCAGCCTCCGACAGCGCGGCACCCGAATTGAGATAGAGCGTTCGGGTTCGGCTGGCCGGTGGCCAGTCGGGTAGGTCGCGCCAGCCAGGGCCGCCCGTGACGAAGATACGCACCGGACTCCGAGCCGCCGCACTCGTGCCGGCGAGATGCCTTGCCAGCCAGGGCAATGTCTCGCGGGTGATCAGTCCGGCCGACCTACCCAACATCTCGAGGTGTGTCCACGCACCGATGTGCAGCGCCGGATTTGATCCGTTGGCCTTCAGCCGCCGGTACTGCTCGAGCGTCTGACCGAGGAAGAGGTCCTGCCACCCGCCGATCAGCAGCACCGGAATTCTCGTGCGGTCCGGAGCCGCCTCGACGTCCGCGCGCCGCCAGTACTCGTCGTTGACACCGCTGTGCTCCAGCGCGTCTTCGTACCACGATGCTCCTTGCCGCAGCAGGTCCCGCCCGCTGCGGCCCAGCGGCAACCGGTTCGCCGCCGCCCGCACGCCACGCTCGGAAGTGAACTGCCGCAGCGTTCTTCGCGCGGGGCCGCCGATCTCTTGATTGGCGACCTGAGCACACCACCACAACACATTGTTCAAGGCGAGTCCGCCGTTTCGTGCGATAAGCGACTTGGACTCGTGGGGCCCGACGATGATGACCGCGGTGACGAGTTCGGGAGGTGGGTCGACGAGCAGCGCCCACTGGGTGAAGCCGAGATACGACTGGCCAAGGGTGGCGAAAGTGCCGGTGAACCAGGGCTGGTCGCGCAGCCAGGCCACGGTGTCGGCCCCGTCTTCGACTTCGTGTGTGGCCGGTGCGAATTCGCCGTCGGAACCGAATGTACCGCGCACACTTTGCAATACGACGTGATAGCCACGTTGGGCATATAGCTGGGCGTATATCCACGACACCGGCGCGCCGCGGCCATAGGGGCTGCGCAGCAGTAGCGTGCCGGCCGGTGTCGCGGTGCGCGGCAGGTAGTGATCGGCGCGAAGGACGACGCCGTCGCGCATCGGCACGGGGACACTTTTGCGCACCGAGTAGTCGGTCGTCGCCGGGGGCAGGCCGAGCATGCGGTTCATCGCGCGATCGACTAGTCGCATACCTGCCGAGCGTTCAACCGCCGGTACCTCGCGAATCAGCTTGTCCGTCATCGTGTTTCCCGGTCCGTCCAGAACTGCCAGGGATGGTCGTCGGCGAACGTCCTCCAGCCGTCGGTCGATGCGCCCGCGAGAAACAGCGCAATCGCATCGCCGACAAGGGCCTCGCTCTGCGATTCCGTGATCCGGCCCGAGGTGACCAGGCCGCCAATGCCCTGCACACTCGCCGACAGCACCAGCGTCAGGCGTTCCACGTCGCTCGCTGCATACACACCGGCGTCGACACCGCGGGAAATGATGCGCAACAGTGCCGCCATGTGATTCACGAATGCGTTGCGGACCGCATCAGACGGGTTGTTCACCTTGGCCGCGAACATCAAGTCCAAGAGCGCGGGCTCGGCTACCGCGAATTCGAGATACGCCGATGCCACGGCATGCAGGGCGCGTCGGAAGTCGGCGGGTTCTCGTGCGGCCGCATCACCGATTCGCTCGGCCAGCTGATCGAAGCCGCGTTCGGCAAGTGCGTCGAGCAACGCATCACGATCGGCGAAGTGCTTGCGCGGGGCGGCATGGCTGACGCCGGCCTCACGCGCCAGCTCCCGCAGGGACAGCGCGTCCAGGCCGCCCTCCCGCAGCACCGCCTGCGCTTGGTCGAGCAGGACGGCACGCAAGTTGCCGTGGTGGAACGGCTTCTGCTCGGCCACCTCACCAAAAGTAGTCATTGACTACGTAGTTGTCAACGACTACTTTCGGCTCTGGTTGGTCGCGCGGTGGGCACGCCCCTTGAGGAAAAGGAATTCGACTGTGAATCAACACAATACGGCGTTATGGCTGCGCACACCCGACGGTCCCTGCGAGGTCGGCCCCGCCGAATACACCTCACCGGGCCCCGGCGAAATCGTGGTCCGCGTGCGCGCCGTCGCGGTAAACCCTATCGACGTCATCACCGGCCCGCTGCTGCAGCAGATCCTGCCGTGGCTGACCTACCCGGCCGTCGTCGGATCCGACGTCGCGGGCGAAGTCGTCGAGGTCGGGCAAGGTATTTCCCGGTTTGCTCCCGCAGACCGGGTCGTCGGAGGCGCGATGGGTATCGAACAATCGCAGAATCGCCCGGCGGAAGGCGCTTTTCAGCACTACGTCGTGCTGAAGCCGCACATGGTCTCGCCCATTCCAGACGACCTGTCGTTCCGGCAGGCCGCCGTGCTGCCGATGGGGCTCTCGACCGCGGCGACCGGTCTATTTCAACAGGACCACCTCGGGCTGACGATGCCGAGTGTCGAGCCGTTCGACAAGGGCGAAGCCGTGCTCGTGTGGGGCGGGTCAACAAGTGTGGGCAGCAACGCAATTCAGCCCGCCCGCGCCGGGGGCTACGAAGTGATCGCCACCGCCTCGCCGCGCAACTTCGACTACGTGCGATCCCTCGGCGCATCGGCCGCGTTCGACTACGACAGTCCGGGCGCCGTCGACGAGATCGTCGAATGGATCGGTGACCGCGAGCTGGCCGGCACGCTGGCCATCGGGCACCAATCGGTCGAGGCAGGGATCGCGATCGCGAGCCGAACCAGCGGTAGCAAGCGCGTCGCGAGCGTCATGCCGAGCCCGACCACCCAGCACGGTGACGTGTCGGTGAGCGGCATCTGGGGTGGCTCGTTGAAGGACAACGAAGTTGGGCCCGGAATCTACGTCGAATTCCTACCCGCAGCACTCGCTAACGGCAGCTACCGGGCTGCTCCCCCCGCGACCATCGTGGGCGAGGGACTGGCGCGCATTCCCGACGCGTTCCAACGCCTCATGGCCGGTGTGTCGGCCGCCAAACTCGTCGTGACCCTGTAAGCCGGACCCGGCTACAGGCCTGCCTGGACATGCCATGCCCGGAATGTCTTACGACGCACCATAAACGGGACGGCGATCGCGGTCAGACGCCGAGTCGGCCGGATAACCGGTTGAGGCGCTCGAGACTGGCGCCGTCCAGACCGCTGATCCGTACGGTCTTGCCACGGACCTGGTATCTGTTGCGAATGGCGTCGAGAGTGGCCACCGCGGAGGCGTCCCAGATGTCGGTGTCGGACATGTCGATGAGGACGTCCTTGGGATCATTCACATAGTCGAATTGATGCACGAGGTCGTTGCTGGAGGCGAAGAAAAGCTCGCCTCGTACCCGGTACACGCGGGTCTCGGAGTCGTCGGTCGTGGGTAGGTGATCGGATTCCACAATGGTCAGATGGGCGACGCGGCGGGCGAATGCCACCGTGGCGGCGAGCACGCCCAGCGTCACCCCGACTGCCAGATTTCCGGTAGCCACGGTCGCGACGACGGTGAGGATCATGACTACGGTCTCGCTGCGCGGCAGCACTTTCAGCGTGCGTGGCGCCACACTGTGCCAGTCGAAGGTGGCCGCCGAGACCACGATCATGACGGCGGCCAGCGCCGCCATGGGTATCCGCCCAACCAGGTCACCGAGGGACATGATCAGTAGCAGCAGAAACCCCCCAGTGAAGAAGGTCGACAACCGCGTCCGACCGCCGGCGACCTTGACGTTCATCATGGTTTGGCCGACGACGGCGCAGCCGCCCATGCCGCCGAACATGCCGGTGAGGATGTTGGCCACTCCCTGGCCCCAAGATTCGCGGGTCTTGTTGGACGCGGTTTCGGTGATGTCGTCGACGAGCTTGGCGGTCATCAAAGATTCCAGCAGACCGACGAAGGCCACGCCGATGGCGTAGGGAGTGATGATCTGCAGGGACGTCCACGTCAACGGCACGTGCGGAATCGAAGGCAACGGCAGCGAACGCGGCAGTGCCCCTTGAGATCCCACGTCGGGAACGTGCCAGCCGAACGCAACCACCGTCGCCGTCAGCACCAGCACGACCACCAACGGCGCTGGCAGGGATGTGGTGAGCCTGGGCACTACGACCATGATCGCGATGCCCGCGGCGGCGAGCGGGTACACCAGCCACGGGACCCCCAGCAAGTGCGGCAGCTGCGACACGAACACCAGGATCGCCAGCGCGTTGACGAAGCCGATCATCACGCTGCGCGGGATGAACCGCATGAGTCTCGCGACCCCGGCCAGGCCGAGGAGCACCTGGATGACGCCGGCCAGCATGATCGTCGCGATCAAATAGCTGACTCCGTGCTCGTGGCTGATCGGGGCGACGACGAGGGCCACGGCCGCGGTGGCCGCGGAGATCAAAGCCGGTCGGCCACCGGCCACCGCGATGGTGATTGCCATGGTGACCGAAGAGAACAGGCCGACCCGCGGGTCGACCCCCGCGATCACCGAAAAGGCGATCGCCTCAGGAATCAAGGCGAGCGCCACCACCAATCCGGCGAGTGCTTCGGTGCGCAACCGTGCGGGGCTGCGCAGCGCGCCCAGCACGGAGTTGTCGGGACCCGTCGCAGCCGCGCGGGTGCCCGGGGTCTTCAGACTCATGACCACGGAAACCGCTGTTCCAGGGCCTCGAGAAGTTGGCGGACTTCTCGCATCCTTGCTTGCAACAACACCATCTGGTCGGGAGGACACGGGGCAGCGCGCCCACGTGCGCCGAGTCCCGCGGCGGCTCCCAGCTCGGCATGCTCTGCCCGCAACAGGTCGGCGAATAGACGTGCTTGTGCGATGTCGGCGTAATGCCCAGAGGCCGTCGGGAATTGGTGGCTCGCTGGCCGGAGGCTCTCGGCGGCAGAGTACGGGATATGTTCGCGCACCGATACGTAGGGCACGTGGTAGCGGCCGCGGTGCGCGTTGGCGCTGAGATCTCGCGGTGTTCTCAGGTCGCTTTCTGTCGTCACTGTCCTTCACCGCCTACGGCGGAGTGGCACGCGGGGCGCGGCGCGTCTTGTCGGTCATCCGGGTCGTGCCCCAGAAATTGCAGGATGTCGTAACGCCGCCGTTGGTAGCCTTCGGTGAATTGCGCTGCCGGAGAACGTGGTTCGTCGATCGTGATGATGCCTGCGACCGTAGCGGGCCGGTGGCTCAGCAATACGATGCGATCAGCGAGCAACAGTGCCTCGTCGACGTCGTGAGTGACGAACAGGATGGTCATCTTCTGTTGCTCCCACACCGTCATCAGTAGTCGTTGCATTTCCAGTCGAGTCTGAGCATCCAGAGCACCGAATGGTTCGTCCATCAGCATCACCTTTGGCTCGCACGCCAGGGTGCGGGCGAGTTGAACTCGCTGGCGCATGCCGCCGGACAGATGGCTCGGCAGATGGTCCCCGTAGGATCCGAGGCCTACCTGATCGAGACGGCCTTGCGCCGCGGCTTTCGCCGCCTTGCCCCGGAGCCCGCGCAGCCGAATCGGGTACATGACGTTCTTCAGCGCGGTGCGCCACGGGAACAGTGCGTCTTCCTGAAAGACCATGGCGCACTGGGCTGCATCGCCCGCGACAGGTGCGCCGTCGACGGCGGCGTGCCCGCTCAGCGGAGTCAGGAGTCCGGCCAGCGCTCGCAGGATTGTCGACTTTCCGCATCCCGACGGACCGAGGAAGACGACGACCTCGCCTGGATCGATGTCCAGGGTGACGTTGGCGGCGACGACTCCGTTGAATCCCAGCTTCAAGCCGGCCAGCCGAACCGCACCGGTGCTCACTGGCCGGCCCTTGGTAACCAGTGGTTAACTCGCCGGCCCACACGTTCTACTGCCCACGCCGTCATCAGGCCCAACGCGCCGATCGAGATCATGCCGACGACCACCCCCGGGTAGTCCAGCAGGCCGTAGGACTGCCAGGTGTAGTAGCCGATACCGAACTGTCCGGAAATCATCTCGGCGCTCACCACACAGATCCACGCCACGCCCATCGCGACGGACAGGCCGGCGAAGATGCCGGGCAGTGCACCAGGGAGGATCACGTGCCATAAGAGTGACAGTCGGCCCGCCCCCATTGTTTTGGCGGCCTCTTCCCACACCTTCGGTAGCGATTCCATGGCATGGATGGTGCTGACCACGACGGGAAAGAAAGCGGCGAAGAAGGTGATGAAGACGATGCCCTGTTCGCTGGAAGGAAACAGCAGGATGGTCAGCGGGACCAGGGCTATCGCCGGGATGGGCCGCACGATCTCAATGAAGGGCCGCAGCGTCATCCTTGCTGTCGGTGAGCGACCGATCAAGACTCCCAGGGCGATGCCGGCCGCTGCGGCAAGCCCGAACCCGAGCAGAATCCGCTGCAGGCTTGCCAGCAAGTCGTCGTAATAACCCCCGGAGCTGATCCGCGCAGCCAGGGCGTCGACGACCCGCATCGGGGCGGGCATCCGATTAAATCGCAGCCAAGCGACAACGTTGTGAGCAGTGAGCATCTGCCACAGCGCGACGAACGCGGTGATCGGAATCAGCGGCAGGAACAATGCCGCAGCGCGGCGCCGTATGCCCGCCGGAATGCGCCAGGTGATCCGCCGCCGCGAGCTGAGCCGCGGTGCTGAGGCCGGCAAGGCTGGTGTGGGTTTGACGGCCAGTTGATGGGGGTTCAGTGTGGTTGTCACGGGGTTCCTTCCTCTACGGGGTCTGTTGTCGGCTATCCCAGCGACCGAGACTGCGCTACAGCTGCCGGATAAGTGAGCGGCGTGGCCGCCGGGTGACGCGCGCGGTAGAACTCGGCGCCGGCGTCGGTCGCAAATGGTTTGTAACGCTGCATCGCCGGCGCGGTCGGATCATCAAGCCAGACAGCGTGATTCGCGAGCAATCTGGTGTGGCTGATAGCGTCGGGCACGTAAGCGGCCCGCACCGCGGCGGTGGCCGCAACCTGGCGCAGCAGGCACGTCGGCGTGGCCGCTACGGTAGTGGTGGCGGCGCCTTGCGGCCACAGCTCCGACGCCTCGGCCGGATCGCCGACGGGCTGACGGCACACGCCGTCGTATCCGGTCAGCCGGCTGGCGTTCGCGACGTCGGCGCGCCGGCGCTCGTAGTCGGGGCCGAACAGCTCCCGCAAGTATTCGTCATTGATGAACGACGCGACGTCGAAGTCCTTGCTCACCGACCCCCGGGCGACCAGGAATTTCTTGACGTTGTCGGCAGCCAGCACGAGTTGTTGCTTGAGCGTCATGTCAAAAGACACCAGGCCGTTGGGTCCGTTATAGAGATAGACAACCTCGGGTTCGATGCCGGTGAGCTGGCTCACCCGTAACGCGGCCGAGAGCGGATTCGCGACGATGTAGTCGGTGGTCGTCTTCATCGCCTGCATGAACGCGGCCATCACGTCGTGGTTGGCGTCGGCGAACTGTCTGCGGACGACGACGCCGTGGAAGGTCGGCACCTCGTTGTCGCCGCCGTCGTAAAGCAGCCGGCCCTGGTTGCG
The DNA here is from genome assembly GCF_059812735.1 of Mycobacterium sp. NGS40. NCBI lineage: Bacteria > Bacillati > Actinomycetota > Actinomycetes > Mycobacteriales > Mycobacteriaceae > Mycobacterium > Mycobacterium sp. NGS40. The sequence continues at coordinate 1,684 of NZ_JCALDG010000003.1, read as the reverse complement.
GAAAATCACCAGCTGCGGCCACGGCACGAACTGCGCCAATGCGTCGACTTGCCCGCCGTCGATCGCCGAGGCCCCGATCGACGGATCCTGGTTCACAATGTGGATGGCATGCGTGTCGATACCGTTGTGTTGCAACGCGGTTGAGAACATGCCGTCCCCCGCCGATCCAAGGCTGGTCGACACCCGCTTGCCGACGAGGTCGGCGAGTGTGTGGGCGGCGGAACCGGTGGGCACCACGACCTGGTTGAGGGAACCGCGCAGGCTATAGCCGGTGGTAGCGATCAGTTCGGTTTCGGAATCGCTGTACCTTTTGGTCTTCGATCCGTTGGCAAGTAGCGGGTAGTCGCCCATCGAGCCGATGTCCACATGCGTCGCGATCATCTGCGCGGTGAGAGGTGCACCGGAGGCGAAGTCCTGCCATACAACGCGGTACTTCTTGCCGGTGGACTTGCCGAGTTGGCCCAGCGCCTTTTCGAACTCACCGCGATCGCGCATCAAAGTTCCGACATTGACGGTGTTGATGGTCTTGGACTGGTAGCCCACGTTGACCACCTCGGCGCCCTCGCTGAGTAGGCCGCATCCGCTGAGCATCTGCACTGCGGGCACGACGAGCGCGGCGGCGACCGCCCGCGCACGCGACCAGGGGGCTCGCCCGGTGCGTCGGCCGGGACGGTCGGTCTGTCTTACGTCGTCCACGCAGTCCAGCGTCGGGGCAATCTATTACCGCTCGATCACTGGACGTTGCGCCACCGTTACGCCATCTGGCGTTTTCGAGCCGCGAAGGTCACGGTGCCGCGGTTCGGCATCCGGGCGCGGTTCGCCATGGCATCGCGTGGCAGTCTTCGGCGCCGAGAACGGCGCACATGACACTTGAGTTACGCCACCACCGCCGCTCTGGCGCCGAACCACGGCCACCGAAAGACTAGATGATTGTGGAATCTACAAGCTCGTCAACCACATTGGACGCCAACGGTGCAGCATCCACCGCCACCGCTGCCGAACCGGACTATCGATTCACACTGGCGAACGAGCGGACATTTCTGGCATGGCAGCGCACCGCGCTGGGCTTGCTTGCCGCGGCGGTCGGTGTCGTGCAGTTCCTGCCGGAATTGGCCGTCCCGGGGCTGCGGCATATCCTCGGCGGTGTGCTCGGCACCGTGGCGATGCTGACTTCGGCTGCTGGCCTGCATCGTTGGAGCCAAGTCGACCACGCGATGCGCCTTGATCAACCCTTGCCCCGGCCGTCCACTCCGATCTACTTGGCGGTGGCCCTGATTACGGTCGGCTTGGTGACAGTAGCCCTGGCATTGGCCGCGTCCGGCGTCAGCCGATGATCCACTCGGCAGCCACGTCGCCGGACCGCGGGATGCAGCCCGAACGCACGGCACTGTCCTGGACGCGTACGTCACTGTCCGTCGTCGCCTCCGGGGTGTTCATTGTTCTCAAGGATCGCACCGTGACCGACCCGAACGGGAGCACCGTCCGACTCGGTATCGGCAGTGCGGCAGCGTTACTCGCGCTCACGGTGTTCGCCGTGGGTATCCGCCGGCGCCGCACTCTCACGGTCCGCCCACTGCCTCCGCAACTATGCGCTCGCGCCGCGGTACCTATTGTCGCCGTCTTGGTCGTGGCGTTGACGGTAGTCGTGGTTGCCTATCTGGCACTCGGGGTGTGATTCGGCGAC